>RPRQ01000024.1 GCA_003818205.1 Bacteroidales bacterium | reverse complement strand
ATTTCAAACCGAAAAAATGGAAAAACAAATTTTCATCCCGAGACATGTCTCGGGATGAAAATAAGCTTATATCTTTAAATAATTATTAACTAAAAACTGTCAACTAATTTTAGGACGTGACAATTCCGTGCGAGTTAAATAATCTAACGTGGAAAATTGCAAAATATAGCAGTTTAAAGAATTTGATAATTTATTGACACGTTTAAAGTGATTTTAATATTTATACAACTTCATGGTTTGTTGGCTATTATATAAAATTGCATTAACAGTAATTTGATTAAGAGAGGAGAACTAATAATTCATAGAATTTATTTAATCAGCATAAAAATCGATTTTAATAACAAAATGTTTAATAATTTAATGAAAGGAAAACGATTATGTCAGTAAAAGTAGCATTTATTTTTATAGCCCCCGAGGTCGATTGCAACAGTCATCGGGCAACTATTAATTCTCCGATAGTAAGCCTATCGGTTGTTGGAGTGAAAAATTATGAAGAAGCTCAAAAAGTAGCTTTGCAATTAGTAGAAGACGGCATTACGGCAATCGAATTATGTGCAGGTTTTGGAACAGACGGTACAGCTCTTGTTGCTAAGGCTGTTGGTGATAAAGCTATAGTTGGTGTTGTTCGTTTTGACCTTCACCCAGCTTTTAATCATCAAAGCGGTGATAAGGTTTTTAATAAATAAGTAATCGTTAATTTCTGAATCTGCGGCGATTAAAGAGAAAATACACAACGTTGCCCAACAACGGTTCATACGCCATAGGGGGTTTAGTGGTAGTGCGAAGTTCATCTCTCTTAGCAAGTTTCTTATCGGGGGATAGTAACGTAGCTTCGGAGCCCCCTACGGCGCATAGCCGCAACCGTTATGGCCATTTTTAAGAAAAAGTTTTACCTGCTGACATAGGGTTGTCATATTAAAGTTTTTAATTTGAATGTTTAATATCAAAACTTAAAAACATGAAAAAAATTACAGTAGGATTATTTTCCTTGATTGCCTTATGCAATGTTTTAAGAGCACAAGATGCAGCAAATTCTCAAATACAGAAAATTACTTTTGAGATTGATAGTTTATTTATTAAAAGCATTAAAGCAGCAGAAACAGTTGATGCATTTAATATATCTGCAAATGTAAATGATTCCTTAAAAACTGGATTTGTTGACAATGGAATATATTTTGATTCCTTTTCTACATTATTGGAAGGATTCAAGCAAGGGATAAAAGGTATTGATTCGCAAAAGTTGGATATCGCAAATAAAAAGATTACGATTTTGTCTGATAATTCAGCTCTACTTACAGCATCAGGTAATTCAACATTAAGTCTTTCAGATGGCAGAATTATAAATGGAGAATTCTCTTGGACATTTGTATATTTAAAGATTAGGGGTGCTTGGAAAATTATTCATTCTCATATGTCAAATCCAAGAGAATAGTATCTATGTCAGCGAGTATATTTGATTTAAAGTTGGTAGAACCCAATGATAAGATGTTATCCGTTGAATTGGGTAGAACTTATGAATACCATGAAAAGATCAGAGCCTTTATTAAAGATTGTTATGGAGATTTGACGCTAGAGTGGAAATATTATGGACAGAAGTCTGGTTGGATTCTAAAAATGTTTAATAAAAAAAGGAATGTGCTTTTTGTAATACCTTGTAAAGATTATTTTAGAATAGCTTTTACTTTGGGTGATAAAGCCGTTGATAAATTAATTGCAAGCGAATTACCAGATTTTATTAAACATGATTTTGTTAAGGCGAAAAAATTTTCTGAAGGCAGAACTATCCAATTAGAAATAAAAACTGAGCAACAATGTGAGTGTATTTTGGAATTGATAAAGATAAAATTAAGTAAATAAAAAACGCCGCTAAACCCAATCAGGGTAGATTTGTAGATAAGGAAGTAATTCCTACCAAATGGGTATTTGGAACTCGTTAAACCAGTAGGGTTGATTTGCAGATAGGAAAGTATTTTCTATCTTAGCAATACCGTTATGGAGGGATCTGCCGTAGGCAGGGGAGGAGTTATTGTTCTTTGGCTTTAAAATGACACTGTAACCATTATACTATGAGATTAATGAAGCACAAACGGCTTAATCTATATAATAACTATTGTAGAACTTTCATTCTATTAATATAGCTATCCACATCAAACTTTCGTTTACACCCATTGTAGTTCATATATCTTATTTTTCCATAAACTTCTCTTTCGCCCCACGCTCTATCGTGAACCCCTCCAATTGACCATGCAATACCTGCATATCCATTAGGATCGCGCCCATCAAGGCTATATTTATCGTTTAGATAGATTGCTACTCTCATAGCCTCCTCAGGGCTTGATGTCCATTCCAAAATTTTTTTAGCCCAGTACATTCGCATAAATCCGTGCATTTTACCAGTAATTAACATCTCATTTTGTGCTGCATTCCATAACGGATCGTGGGTTTTGCCTAGCTCAAATTCCTCTATTGAATAGTTGAACTCCCGTTTGTCCCTTCGATGAACTTTATGGGTTTCTTTCGCCCAGCGATGGAACCCTTCAAGCGAATCGTAGTTAGGGTTATAGTAGCAGAAGTTATCGGATAGTTCACGTCTAACGATCAGCTCCTCTAGGAATGCCGATTTATCCTCTTCCGTAGCGGCTGATTTCATCACCTCAATGGTAACCCGCTGAGCCGATAGCTGCCCGAAATGGAGGTAAGGTGATAGGTTCGATTGCCCATCCAGATTGGGATTATTCCTGCGAGCGGCGTAACCATTCAACCCGGTGTTGATAAAATTAAGTAGAACATTCCTTGCTTCATTTTCACCAGGTTTAATCCATGTAATAGGTTTTACAAGGTTGCAAGGGTTAAGCCAGCTGAGCGCCTTGTCCCAATTAGCTGGTTGATAAGCCATAGGGCTATTGCTGATCTCAGGGTAATCATCTAAAAATTCAGGGAGATACTTTTTTATTTTCGGGCGCAATGTGTAAGCCCCAAACTCTAGCTTATCTGAGGCAATCCAACAGGGGGCAATATTATGGGCATCCACTTCGTGATGAGGAATGTTTATTAGATGGTTTAGCTTATCTTTCCAATTCCTTTTTACTTTTAGCGGATCGAAATCGCTAACTAGCAATGAAATATTATTACTTATAATATAGCTCGATAGGGTTGACGATGGTTCACCCATAAGCAATGAGAATAGAACCCCTTTCTCTGCAAGTCCTTTTTCAACCTCCCTTAACCCTTTAAGCATAAAATCGTAATGCCTTAAATTTGCATCGGAGAAAGCAGGGGCTAATGTAAAGATTACAACTAGTCCTCGTTTGAACTCTTTTGCTCTCTCAATGGCATAAAGGAGTGCCCAGCTATCACTAACCCGTTGTTCGCGTGACATCCAATAGGCAACCGAGCCAGAACCCATCTTGCCTTCATTTATTACCCGAACTCTTCGATTATTAACGGTTAACATCTTAAACTTTAATGAAATAGCGAGGTATTCAACCAATAGCTTTTTGTGAACTCCGATACCAAATGATTAAAAAAACTCAGAGAGGATTCACTGAGTTCTTAGGTTCGTATTGTAAACCGATTACACTAGTTTCGATTTTTGCATAATATCATTGGTTCTCATAAGTATTTCAACGTATTGCGCTCTACGGTAGGCGAATGGATCTTTCAGATTTTTCTTGGCAAGCTTTCCTCTAAAGTCTTCAATAGATTTGTAGCCTTTGCTGTTCATCCAAGTTTCAATATCTTTTAGAATAATAGGTATTTGACCAACACCATTCTGGTAAAGGGTGCTTACCACCTCAAAGGCTGTTGCACCGGCGAGAAGTATCTTAATTGCATCGGTGCCATTCATAATGCCTGAGCAACTGCAAATATCTGCAGCAATATTTCCGTATAGTAAACCTGTAAATTGAAGCGTCAAACGCGAATCGTTGCTTGAGCTAAGGTAAAGAGATTGGATAAGCTCCTCTTTCTCAATATCAATATCGGGTTGAAACATTCGGTTAAAAATCACAAAGCTTTGAACCTCTTTAGCATCCATTCTTTTGATCACATCCAAAGGGTTTGTATAGAATGGGCTAAGCTTAACGCTTACGGGAATTCTTAACGCTTTTCTTACGCTATGTAGAACATCGAGCTGCGATTGTACGATTACCTTTCCTTCCACCTCAAAGTCTTTTGGGGTGGTATAAAAGTTAAGCTCTATGCCATCAACACCAGTTTTTTCAATCTCAAGAGCGTACTCTAGCCAGGTATCGGGGTGCATCGAATTCAAACTTGCTATAACAGGGATTGATAAGCTCTCCTTGGCCTTTCTTAGTTTTAGTAAATGCTCTTTTGAACCAGCATGTTTAAGGGTAGGGAAAAGCTTTGTCATTTCAGCATGGCGCTCGGTGTATTCATCGAGCTCGTTCTGCATTTCCAGCTCCTCTAGCTGAATCTGCTCCTCGAAGAGGGATTTAAATACCACTGCTCCAGCACCCGCATTTTCGATAGCCTTTAGTATATCAAGATCAGCAGTTAGGGACGAAGCACCCACTACTAGCGGGTTTTTGAGTTCGAGCCCCATGTAAGTTGTTTTAAGTGTTGTCATGGCTATTATTATTAGGTATAAGATAAGGCATAGTTACACGTAAAAACTTTTGAAATTCATTGCATATAGCTATTCTATGCTCATGGTAATCCAATCCTCCCAAATTATATCGAGAGGTGTATTATTAAAACAATAAATACAAACGATTTGTTTAACGAATCTGAGAAATGATTTAAATTATTCGATAGAAGAATAGATGCTTTTTATTAGCTCGTCTATGCTTTTAGTCCATTTATAGTCGGTGAAGTTTTGTCCGTTGATTGCTATGACTACCCTTTTATCGGGGAGAATATAAACGTATTGATCGCCATATCCGGCGGCGTAAATCAAAGGTTTTCCATCGGGCTGTTTGCTTACCCACCAGTGTAACCCGTAGTCTGCTTTACCATTTTTTGATTCCATTGAAATTGATTTTTCAATCCATTCCTTCGACACAACCTGCAAATTATTCACTCGCCCATGATTACAAATAAGCGTGCCGATGCGAGCCATATCGCGTGTTGAAAGCGAAATTCCGCCCCATGCTGGAACTCCATTATTTGGGTACGAGTCCCAATGATAGGTTTTAATACCTAGGGGGTTGAACAGGAAATTTGCTACCAACCATTCCAGGTCATGTCCTGTGGCTCTATAGAGAATTTCGGCAATAACCTGAGAGTTGCCGCTATTGTAGCAGAATTTTGTGCTAGGGAAGCATTCTACATCAAGCTTTAGCGTTGCTTCAACCCAGTTCATATTGCTTTGGCTTAGATCGATTAACGAATTACCTGCATACGAATAGTGGGTTGTCCACTCATCCCATCTCATCCCGGTTGTTTGATTGAGCAGATTTCGAATGGTAATTCTTTTTTTGATAGTATCCTTCTCGAATACCGATTTGTATTCAGGGAAGTACTTCCCAATGGGGGTATCAATGGATTCGATAAAGCCCTTATCTAAACATATTCCAGTAATTAAAGATGTTACACTTTTTGTTACTGAGCTGATTGGGTGTAATGAATTAGCGTTGTTGAATCCGTAGTATTGCTCAAAGAGTATTTTAGATTTATAGAGTACTAGTACGCTGGATATTTTCCCGTAATCGCCATTGCGAAGCTCCGAATTGAGCTTATTTAAAGAATCTTTATTAAAGGTATAGCCGTTCTCGATGGGTTGACAATATAATTTAGGAGTGTCGCTAAATATTAGCAGAGTGAGGGTGATTAAATAAATAGTAATCGGTTTATACATCTTTTTTCGGGTGTTTTTCGGATAATAAATATATAGCCTTTTTGTCTATTGTCCAATTGAGTGCCATTAATGTATAAAGCTGGAAATATCACTATTGATTATTTTTTGATCATTTTCGTTGAAAAGAAGATGAAAAAAAGATTAAATATCTTTAAACACCCTATAAATACGGTCTAACGCTTCCTGTACTGTGCTTCGAGGGCATGCAATGTTCATCCGTTGAAAGCATTTACCCTGCTCGCCGAAAATGCTTCCTTTGCTTAAGCCCACCTCTGCTCTGTTAACTAGCAAATTGGAAATGGATTCATCATCTAATCCAAGTCCTCTGAAATCTAGCCATAGAAGGTATGTCCCTTGAAGTTCTGAGAGTTTTATTTTGGGCAGTTTCGAGCTGATGAACCCTTCAACCAGCAAAGCATTACCTTTTATATACTCCAAAGCCTCTTCAAGCCATTGCTCACCTTTTGGGGTATATGCTGCTTTAACCGCCTCAAAACCGAATATATTACCCATTCCAGCACCGGTTGATTCTAACGCTTTTTTGAATTTACTATGTAATTCTGGATTCTGTATTATGACATGACCAGTGGAAAGCCCAGCAAGATTGAAGGTTTTGCTTGTTGATGCAAAAGTTACGGTGTTCATGCTGAACGCCTCGCTAATGCTTGCGAAAGGGGTATGCTTATGGGGTTTGATAATCAGATCGGAATGAATCTCATCAGAAACCACGAGTATTTTATGCTTGTAGCATATTTCGCCTAGCCTAATCAGCTCATCCTTAGCCCAAACTCTACCAACCGGGTTATGGGGATTGGAGATGATTACCATTTTTGCACCCTGTGAGGCAAGCTCTTCAAGGTTTTCATAATCCATTGAGTACTTCAGCTCCTTTTCAATTAATGGATTTTGAAGTATTATTCTTCCATTATTGCTAATGGTGGAGAAGAATGGATGATATACGGGGGTTTGGATAATTATCTTATCCCCAGGTCGTGTATATGCTTGTATAGCATGGTTTAACCCCGAAACAACACCAGCGCAAACGCTTATGGAGTCGGGGTTAATTACCCATTTGTGTCGTTTTTGATTCCACCAAGCTATGGTGTCGGTGAATGTTTTATCTATATGGGTGTAACCAAGAATAGGATGTTTAATCCTTGAGGCTAAAGCGGTGAGTATGAAATCTGGGCTTGCGAAATCCATATCAGCAACCCACATGGGTAATACATTTTCGTTGCCAAAAATTGATTCTCGTAAATCATATTTTTCGCATGAAGTATTCTTCCTAGCTATAATTTGATCGAAATTGAAGTGCTCCATAATAAGAAAATCAGCTTTCCTTGCCGCTACAATTGTTAATGGTGAAGGAAAACTGATTAAAGTAATGTGAAAACTATTTCTTTGCCGATAGCTTGCTTAGCTTCGAGAAGGAGTCGTCGATAGCAGCCATTAAATCAGCATTTATTGCTTTGTAGTGCGATTTTACCTGTTTGGTATCAAAGGTTCTATCCTGATTGTTAACCCTGCTGATAAGGTCGTTCCTTTTGTCAACTATCGATCCGATGATCTCGATAACTTTATCGCGATTTTTTTCACCGTTAATTAAAAGGTATGTATAGCAGTCGCTAATTACCTCACCAACGAGGAAATCAACATCCTTCTTAATTTCTCTTTTGTTTGCCATGTTGTGTTCAGTATTTTTTAATTGAACTGCAAAATTAGTATTTTCCCATAACCAAAGAAGAATTGATCAAATAAACTATACTATTTGTTTAAAATATAATCTTTGATACAGATATAATTAATTGAACATTAAGTAGATACCATGATAATATTTCAATAAAATTATTGAAAGGTAGCAATAAGATTTTTTCTAGGGAAGTTTAATCGCATCAATAGGCCGAGAGATTAGCTGTAGGGAATACATCGGTAGGGTAGCCTGACCTCAGGGAGTTCAAAAAGTACTGTACCCTCGTTGAGTAAATCCTCATCGTCCTCGTGGTAGTTCCAGATTACCTCTACGCTAACGCCATTATTCCTGAAATTAGAAATTTTGCGCATGATTTCGCGTAGGTACTTGTAAGACGATGAGTTGATGTATTTAAAATTGAGGTCAACAATAATTTTTGTCGCCTCTTTGTCTTTGATCTCTTCATAGAACTCATCGAGCCAATTTAGCACTCGAATGTAAAATTCCTTTGCATTTTCAGGGTGGGAGATACCCGAAATGGAAAAGATTTTACTCTCTGAGTCGAAGAAAATCTCAGGTGTATCAATTGCTGCTTCTATTTTTAAAGGTTTCATTCTTTCTCCCATATCAGTATTGTAAATATAGATGTTTTAAACAATTGTTACAAACTAAATATTGTTAAGGGCTACAGGCATTTGATTAAAGCGTTGATTTTGTGATTAAACAACAAGAAATTATAGACTAACTATTTATTCAATTCTTTTTGCCCGATATTCATGCCAATCTCAAATAATTATATAAACAATTAATAATCAGTATTATATTAATTTTATAAATTTTTAACATTAAAAAATGGCTATTTTTAAAATTGATGGTGTATTTTTACAGCTAGTTTAATAAAACTGATTTTGAGCAAACCCGATTTCTACATGGAGATTTTTTAAATAGGTTTGTTATCGTTGGTTGCTCAAATGTTTTTTGTTCTTCGTTTAATTTTTGTGTGTGTTTGGGAAAAGGAGGTCGCAAGACCTCCTTTTTAATTCTATTAAGGTTTTCATTTTTTAAATATAAAGTAAACGGCGAGTATAAGAAACACAAAACCAATCAGATGATTGATTTTGAATGTTTCGGTTTTAAAAGCGATCATTGTAAATCCCATGAATACGACAAGCGTTATCACCTCTTGAATAACCTTCAGCTCAACAAGGCTAAACGGACCGCCATTCCCCTTAAACCCGATACGATTTGCCGGTACCTGAAAGAAGTATTCGAACAGCGCAATACCCCAGCTTATAAGTACAATTGCAATTAAGCCCAAGTTCTCGAACCAACGCATCTCCTTAAATTTCAGATGGCCATACCACGCTAGGGTCATAAATGTGTTCGAAAGGATCAATAGAAATATAGTGCTAAAGATTTTCATGCTAAAGGAGAAAATTTGGCTGCAAATCTAGAAAATGATTTTTATTGAATGGTAATAGCGATGATTTAAGTTTTACTAAATTTGATAAAAAAATGTAGTTGTAATGCTTTCAAAAAGGTTTTATAACATACTTGTAGGGCTATTCCCCTTAGTATATTTGATTCATAATGCTGAAGAATGGATTTTGCTGAATACAAAAATCTCTGCAATACTTATTGTTGTTCCTTCAAATGTTAAGGCTATAATGCCTAGTGAACCTCAAGCAATTTCGACTATCTTTGGGTTTGCCTTAATTTTTGCTACAATTATACCCTTAGTAGTGGCTTTGATTATTTGGAATAGGATCAATGTTCTAAATATTAAGATATTAATTGTGATATCCTTTGTAACGCTGATTAACGCTATCTCTCACATATCCTCGTCATTCGTTTTAGGGTTTATCTCACCAGGTTTTATTACAGGAATTCTTCTTTGTATTCCATACTCAATGGTTATTATCCATTTTGTTAGGAAGAACTATACGTTTACTTTTAGGCAATACCTGATTCTAGCGCTGGGGTCGTTGGCTGTATATGCTTTAGGTCTTGGTTTATCGTGGTTGGTAGGATTATTAGTTTTTTTGTTTTAGTGTCATGGCACAATTCATTAAGAATGTTAAAGGAACGAATCTGATCGAATTCGATAATGGAGGGTTCGACTCGTGGTGTGTTTACCTTACTAGAACAAATTGTACTAAGTATGCTCCTAAGGATTTAGAGTATTTTACTATACTCCAAGAGCTCGGAATCATTTATGGTAGAGAACGTTTATATTCAGATTTTGTTGAATTCTACAATCTTACAAATGCACATATTGAGAGTAATGTTTTAAACCTAATCACCTCTATTAGCGAAAAATATCAGGAACATTCTGAACAAATTGATATTTGGTTTACTGTAATATATTCAGGAATGGTTGCCGAAGAGAATAAGCTAAATGCCAAGCTGAAAAAACGAATAAAGCGCTTGGGGATGCACCAGCTGCTTATTGAGGGGGTAACACCTCAGATTGCTGCAACCTTTTCGAAAGGTAAGAAGTGGTGGGAATTAGATAAATTAATGATTCTAAAGGGTTTTTAAGCTGAAATTGGATATAAGCAGTTCGAATATTTCACCCCTCTTGGCTGAGTTTGAGTTGATGCTTCTTTTTGCCTTTACCCTTTTAATATTGAAATCTTTGTATAGAGTATCGAAGTAATCATTTTCAGTATCATTATTTTTTAGGTCTGAGTTACTGAGCAGGAAATAATGTCCCAAGGAATCAATTTCTTTGCAAAAATTTCTTAATCGTTCCTGCTCCTTATCATCGAATTCATCAGCAGCATACGCATTAAATGATGACGATTTACTAATGGGCTTATAGGGTGGATCGAAGTAAAAGAATGTTTTTTCAGAGTCTAAATATTTTAATGTCTCAGAATAGTCCCCGTTGAGGATGGTTACTTTCTGTAAAATTTCGCTATCGCAGCGAATGGTATCTACATCACAAATTTTTGGATTTTTATACTGCCCGAAAGGTACGTTGAAGAGCCCTTTGCTATTAACACGATATAATCCATTATAGCATGTTTTATTAAGGAATATGAGTAATGCCGAGTTCTTTATCGAATCAAGGTTTCGGCTATTAAATTCTTCTCTTTTTGCCAAGAAAAAATCCTTGCGTTTTACATCATCCAATGAGATGTATTTAGACTGTAGCGATGTTAACTCTTTAATGAGATTTTCAGGTTCACCCTTAATAACGCAAAAGGCTTTATAAAGATCTGGATTTATATCGTTTATAATTACTTTTTTAGTATTCGGGAATTTTCTAAGAAACCAAAATAGTAAAGCACCGCTGCCAATAAAAGGTTCAACATAGATTAAATCCTTAGCGTTTTCCAAGTAGGCAGGTAACGATTCTCTAATTTGATTAATAAGTTGCGCTTTACCACCAGCCCATTTAAGGAAGGGTTTAGCAGTACACTTGCTGTTCGATTGCATACCTTTTTTCATTCATGTCAAAAGTAGTAAAATATGATAATGTTAACCCGCTTTATTGACTTCATCGAACTACGCTACGCTTTGAATTAATTCTATTAACCTAATTATCAATTGTGTTGAACAAAAAATATTGATTGATTGTTACTCACGATAATCAGGATGAAAACCAATAAATAGTTAATAGATATGAAAACAAAACAAATCCTTTTAGCTGCGTTAACCCTTCTTTTTGTTGGGGTTGTTAATGCTCAGAACTTCAAAGTTGATGTTGATAAGTCGGAACTTAAATGGGTAGGTAAAAAGGTTACCGGTCAGCACAATGGCAAGGTTAAACTCGCCGATGGCGTACTAGCAATTAATAATAACAAAATTACTAGCGGTACATTCAGTATTGATATGAAAAGTATTACCGACGATGATTTAACGGATGCAGGTTACAACCAGAAGTTGGTTGGTCACCTTAAATCGGACGATTTTTTTGGTGTTGAGAAATTTCCTACTGCTACACTTTTACTTACAGAAAGCGTAGCTTTTGAGAATAGTTCAGCAGACGTTAAGGGGAAGCTGACCATCAAAGGGATTACCAACCCGATATCATTCAAGGTGATTAAAAATGGCAATACTTATACTACAAGTATTGCCGTTGACCGTTCGAAGTACGATGTACGTTATGGCTCGGGCTCTTTCTTCGAGAACTTAGGCGATAAAGCTATCAGCGATATTTTTACCCTAGATGTGGTTCTGGTGGTTGAATAAGTGCATTTGACTTAATGGTTAAGCCGCAAGTGGAGTTTTTCCATCTTTGCGGCTTTTTTCTCTTCGCATAAGATATATTTTTTCTTTTCAGGACAATAAAGAAATGAAAAATTCATTTTTATCTTTGTGGGTATAGTTATCATAAATATCTTTACTTTCGTAACCAGAAATTATTACTACTAAATATTAATCGACTATGATGTCTTTTATTCTGCTTCAAACCATTCAAGAGCCTGTAGTTACGCATCAAGCTGAGAATATGTTTCAGATTATTATGAAGGGTGGATGGATACTGATCCCCATCTTTTTCCTCTCACTCGTAAGCTTTTGGGTAATATTCGAGCGATGGACTATACTGAAACGCGCATCGAGAACTCCTGATCTTGTTAAAGTCATTAACCCCATGTTAAAGGAAGGAAAACTTGATTTAGCTATTAATACTTGCGAAGCCAACAATCAGCCTGTTGGAAAAGTTCTTGCAGCCGGTTTGCATACCGTTGGCTTTACTATCAGGGATATTCAGGATGCAATGGAGACCGAAGCGCATCAGCAGGTTGATTATCTAAGCCGTGGTGTAAATTACCTTGCAATCATTGCGACCATCGCACCGATGTTCGGTTTCTTGGGAACTATTTTCGGGGTAATCAAGATTTTTTACAATATCTCATTGACCGATAATATTAGTATTGGTATTATCTCGGGCGGTCTTTACCAAAAGATGGTTTCATCGGCATCGGGCCTGCTTGTTGGTATTATCGCTTTTGCAGGGTATCACCTTTTGAACTCAAAAATTGACAGGATTACCTCGATGATGGAGAAGCAGGCCAACGATTTAATGGGTATTCTTCGTAGTCGTGGATAATCAGAACAATAGATAATTGAATCAAGATGAAACTGAAACGTAAACGTGAGATGCAAGCGGAGGTCTATACCTCATCGCTCAACGATATCATGTTTTTTCTACTACTTTTCTTCCTTATCATATCAACGTTGGTAAACCCTTCAGTCATTCAGCTTATGCTGCCAAAGGCATCGGCCAATGTTCAGAAGATTTCGAAGCAAACCATTAACCTTTCGGTTACCAAGGAGCTGAATTATTACCTAAATGATAAGGCGATAGCCTTTGATGCCATTAAGCCGAGTATTCAGAAATTGGTAACCAATCCCGAGAATACAACGGTAATATTACGTGCTGATAGAACGATACAATTACAGGATTTGGTCTCAATTCTCGATATTGGTAACCAGCTCCATCTAAAAATGATTTTGGCAACACAAAAGGAGTAAAATCAATATCTGTTTCAATGATATTAAGCCATCCGGTAATTGCCGAATGGCTTTTTTATTTGGTGGAGGTAATGATGCCAAAAATAGTTGGTGATTTTGTTTTTATCATTTATTGAAGTACCTTTCAATAAGACATCAGCAAACTTAATCAGAACAATTAATACATGAGTTTTTACCAACTATTTTTGACATATATACCTTTTAAAAAAGAATCCAGCTTATGGCTGGATTCTTTTTTATGGAAACATTTGGTAAGGGTTCAAAGGGTTGTATCCAAAGGGCGATAATCCCATTGCTCCGGGCCCGTTAGAGAAGTTAAACGATGCGCCAATGGTTGTTTTACGTCCCAGTTTATAGTTAAAACCTACTCCAAACTCTTGAGAGTTATATGTACCTATGCCTGAATAGAATGGGGATATATATGGTTGATTCTGAGAGAATGCCCCCATGGCATAAACGCTGAACCGATTATTAATTTTGTACTGACCGTAAGCAAAAGCCTGAGTAGGATTTCCTGCCGACTGCTTCATTTGAGAATTCTCTGCGCTGTTTTTAAACATGGGCATGTTGCTCATGTTGTTGTACGAAATGGTTGCTCCTGCAATTATTTGAACCTTTTGGGTGGGCGCAAAGGCAACCGTTGGGGTTACCGATGAACTTGAAAATCCATTTCCACGTCCGAAAGATGAATACCCTGCGCTAAAGGCAACATGGTATTCAGGATTTCCCGGCTTAATAGTTCCAAAGGGTAAATAGCTGGATGTATCCTTTGCGCTAGCGCTTTGGCTAATGGGAGTATAGATTTTGTACAAATCGTTAACTAGCTGGGCATTGGAGTTGTATGCGAATACGTTTGCTAGAATCAACGTTAAAACTACTCGTTTTTTCATAATTGTATGTTTTAACTAACTATTGCAAATTTATAAACGAATTGGTTAAAAACATTATTATTTAACAAAAATTATTCCAGTCTTCCATAAACATAAATTTAGCATTAAAGTGCTAATAAGTAATGATATAATAGGCATTCTTATATCGAACTCACGTTAATTAATATTAAATCTTGATAGATATTCAGACAAAGGTTGTAATCCAAGTTCCTTTCGCCACTCATCAACTTTCGATTCATCTTGAAGAGGGTATAACTCCTCGGAGTTTGTTTTTTCGTTATACTTGGTATGAGTGCCATATTTCTGAGGTTTATTAGAATTGAAAAGCCATCTGTCATAAACAAAAGCGTACCTTTCCCAAGGTAGCTCGTTTGCTTCACACGATTTCTTAATGTCGGGTATATATTTTTCTTGTAATTCGCTATTTGAATGTTGAATTACTAGCCAAGCAGTAAAAACACCATCTTTACCAACATCATTAGCTTTTGGCCATCCCTTTTTATTGATTAGGGCTACAAGCTCTTTTTGATTTTGCTCATTGATCATAAATTTGAAGCTCCACAATGCTTCATGAACAGATGATTTTAACCCAAGTTTTCTTCCTGCTATAACAAGCTCATCTTGATATGCTTGGTCAAATGCCCGCAGTTTCCATAGAGCCCTTGCATATTCGATATCTTTATAAGGGTTCTTAAATTTAACGTTGACCATTGCAATAAGTTTATTCTCAAATTCTTGCCAACGTTTATCTTTTCGAACAGTTACAAAATCTGAATCTGTTAGTGCCGAAGTTGACGTATCCATCTCAACGGCAATATTAAGATATTTAAAACAGCTATCAATTTGCTTGCCGATTGAAAGAGCGCATGCATAGTTGTAAATATTCCTTTGATCTTTTGGATTCTTTAAATACATCTTTCTATGTTCAGCAATAGCTCCTAATATATTGCCTTCTGCTCTAAGGCTATCTGTAGGGTTCATTTTCTGTCTCGTCATCATTTGAGAAAAAACCATATTCTTAAGCCCAAATAGTGACAGAGCAAATATTATAATCTTAATTTTCATTGATTTGATATTTAAGGCGTTAGTTTTTATTGAATTTTATCATTCAGACCTTAATGAGCTAGCAGGATTTAGTATTGATGCTTTATAGGCTTTGTAGCTAATAGTAATAAAGGTGATAGCGATGGTTATTATTGCTGCGATAATGAATATCATTACCCCGAGTTTTGTTCGGTAAACATAATTCTGTAACCAGCTATTCATCATATAGAAAGCAATTGGAAAGGCTATAACTATCGATATCGATGTGAGGGTTAAAAATTCTTTTGATATCATCTTGATAATAATCCCCTCGTTGGCACCCACAACTTTTCTAATACCAATCTCCTTGGTTCGTTGCTCCACCATATAGGATGCTAATCCGAATAGACCAAGACAGGCAATAAGAATTGCTAAGATGGTAAACATTGTGAAAATGAGCCCTCGCTTTTCATCTGCTTTGAATTGCTGGTTGAAGCGTTCAGTTAAAAACTTGTATTCAAAGGGTTTTTCGGGGAATATCTCTTTCCATTTTGTTTCAATAAAACGTAGGGTACCTTGTACATCCTTATCGCTTAGCTTTGCATATAATACGCTATTTTCTGTGCGATAAATTAAAAGCAACGATTCAATCTGGTTATACATACCGGTTTGATGGTAATCTTTCATAACACCAATTACGCTTCCTTTTACAGCATTCCCGAGTTCAACCTTTTTACCAATTGGTTCACTCCAATTCATGCGTTTTGCAAGGGTTTCATTAATAACAACACCAGTTAGCGTATCGGATGGCATATCCTCCTGGAAATCTCTTCCCTTTAATATTTTAATCCCAAGGGTTTCAATAAAATCATGATCAACAACGGCAAAATTTACGCCTCTGTCAATCATCCCTTGATCCGTTTCCATTTTAAAGATAACCTTACCTGAACCTTCTCCAACTGCACTGTTTGTTGATCCTATTAACAGAATATTTGGATTCTCTTTTAGCGTTTGTTTAAGCACGGAGTATTTCTGCATCATCCCTCGATTTAGCTCAAGTCCGATGATATTCTTTTGATCGAATCCTTGATCCTTTGTTTTCATATAGTTTAGCTGCTTAAACACAACTAGAGTGCAGACAATCATGGCTACAGAAATGGCAAATTGTATAACAACGAGTATTCTTCGGAACATTCTTCCTGATGAACCTTGGGTTATTTCACCTTTGAATACTGTAACAGGACTAAATCTTGAAAGATAAAATGCTGGGTAACTGCCCCCAAATATTCCAACTACAATAATAACTCCAAATAAACTTAAAAGTACCGTTGGGCTAAAAATGATATGGAGATCAAAAGATTTACCTGATAAATCATTGAATTTGGTTAGGAGCAGGGTAAGTAGAATAATACTCAGAATTAGCGAAATTACTGTAAATGTTGTGGATTCAGCTAAGAACTGAAAAATAAGCGTGCTGCGCTTTGAACCAACAACCTTTCGTAACCCAACTTCACGAGCCCGCTTCGCTGAACGGGCTGTTGCAAGGTTCATATAATTCATTGCAGCGATTAGAATTAAAAATAGTGCAACGATTAAGAAAATA
Source organism: Bacteroidales bacterium (assembly GCA_003818205.1). Classification (GTDB taxonomy): domain Bacteria; phylum Bacteroidota; class Bacteroidia; order Bacteroidales; family Tenuifilaceae; genus UBA8529. Next base: position 45,346 of record RPRQ01000024.1, on the reverse strand, counting down.
TAAACATACGTAATGCTTCCTGTTGGCTCTGGTTCGCCCGCATTTGTTGAGTAAAGATGAATTCGGCTTATTGGTTCAAGAGAGTAGTCAATTTTAATATTCATTTTTCCGAAAATTGGTTCCATATACTTTGGATACATCTCTTTCATTTTATTCTCAAACGCTTTTACATCAAACTTTTCGGGGAAAAGAAGATAGGTAAACACACCGAAGTTCCCCCAACTTCCTAACTCTTTGGGTAGGTTTTTTCTTGATGCAAGAGCATCAAATCGAAAGTGAGAGTTGGTTGGTACATCTTTAATAACACCTGTTACTTCATATGTTTTATCGCCGGTAATAAGAGATTTTCCAATTGGATCGGAACTACCAAAATACTTGCTGACCATTTTCTCGGTCAATACAATTTTATTGGGCTCAAGAAGTGCCGCTTTAGGATTTCCTTTAACAAATTTGTAAGTAAAAATATCAAAGATTGTAGAATCAACATAGTAGAAGTTCTCTTCGAAGAACTCTTTCTCTTCATATTTAAAGAGTGTTCGTTGAAATCCTATAAATCTTACAAATGATTGAACTTCGGGGTAATCTTGAACAACTTGAGGTCCAAATGGTATCTGTGCAACATTCCAAGTAAATTGATCATCGGTTTCCTTAATATTTGAGGAGACTCTATAAATTCGATCAATTTTTTCGTTGTATCGATCATAGCTTAACTCATCAGAAACGTAGATTATTAAAAAAAGAGCACTTGTTATTCCAATGGTTAAGCCTAAGATATTTAGGCTGCTATATCCGAAATTCCTATAAAGATTTCGAATGGCGGTTTTTAGAAGATTTTTTAGCATAACTTTTTGGATTTAATAAATTATTTATAACAATAAAGGTATGGTAATCAATTAATATATAGACTTGCCTAGGATAACTTTAACTTAATTTTAACAAAAAATAAAAAATAACGATTCACCACGGAGACACGGACCTGCCCGCCGAACATAGGCAGGCGGGGATCACAGAGGTAAGATTTATTGACCCCAAAATAATAACCTTGAATGTTCTTTATAATGTACAAAAATAATTACATTCTTTTGAGCAATTATCTAGTTCGAAAAGGAATAATCTAGACTTTTGTTCTCATTTAATCTCTGTGCCCTTTGTGTCTCCGTGGTTTTTTGTTCATTTCGATTACTGCTGAATAGTTACAATAAAAGATATCAGACATTAGATGTCAGACGCAAGAGAGGACATACAATTAGAAATCAGAAATATAGAATAAGATATTTATTTTAATCGAATCCCTTTATCCTCTATATCAATAAGTCTGAATTTGAAAAGAGCACCAATGGCTTTTTTATAGGTCTTTTTGCTTACACCGAAGAGTTCGTATATGGTATCGGGGTCGCTCTTGTCGGTTACTGGGAGATACCCATCGTGGCTCTTAAGTACATTCACAATTTTCATCGAGATATCATCCACCTTGGCGTAGCCAGGTTTTTGAAGTAAGAGATCGATCTTTTCGTCCTCTCTGATTTTTTTGATATAACCCTTTATTCGTTCTCCTTTTCTTAGCGGTTGAAATATCTCATTTTTATAGATTACCCCAAGATGTTGGTTGTTGATAATTGCGTTAAATCCTAAATCGGTTTCGCCGACTATCAGCAAGTCAACCTCTTGTCCTGCTTCATAATCGGGTGGAATATTATCGAGGAATTTTTCAATTTTTGCTGAAGCAACCAAACGTTTTGTTTCAGAATCTAAATAAACCGTAACGATATACCAACGACCTTCCTCCATTTTTAGCTTTTGCTCGCGGAATGGTACGAACAGATCCTTCATTAATCCCCAGTCGAGGAAAGCTCCCATTGAGGAAACAGCTACAGCTTTCAAACATGCAAACTCACCAAGCATGATATGAGGGGTTTCGGTGGTTGCGATGATCCGATCCTCCGAATCGAGGTAGATAAAGACTTCTAAAATATCCTCAGGTTTGGCATTTTCAGGAACATATCTTTTGGGTAAAAGAATTTCGCCATGTTCACCACCATCGAGGTACAATCCAAAGTCAACCTCTTTTACTACTCTGAGGGTATTTAGTTTTCCAATTTCTGCCATAAAAAGTCGTTTCATTTATGGGGTAAAGGTATTACTTTATTTTTTGATGACATGAATGTATCTCAATCTCCAATGATTTATTAAACAAAGTTATGTTGTAGTTGAATAATAATAGTAAAGAATGAAATGGAACTAGTAACCGCAAACCAAAAACATTTCATCCGAATAAACTTTTTATTATGGTTATTATAAGGATACAGGTCGACTATTTTTATAATAGTTAGCACCATCAATTATGGAACACCTATTTTTTGTTCATTGGTGTTTATAGCGTAAATGCATTACAAATGAGTTTTAAAGGAATTGTCGATAAGCGTATAGTTTGTATTCTCATTTTCCTTAATTTAGTCCAATTAATCTATGATTATATTAACTCAAATTGTAGTAGAAAGTTCTATGGCAAAAATCTTTACTATTCTCAATAATAAGGGCGGTACTGGCAAAACCACAACAGTGCTGAATTTAGGAACTGTGTTAGCCATTTTGAATAAAAGAGTTTTACTAGTTGATCTTGATAGCCAATGCAATCTCACATCCGCATTGGGATTATGGGGTGTAGAGAATACTATTTGTGACTTGTTTCTCGGTAAATGTTCAGTTGCTCAAGCAGTAAAACAAAATGGAAAGTTAAGCTTACTCCCTGCTTCAGATAAACTTCTCGAAACAGAATTTTTAATAAGCAGTGAGCCCGGTAGAGAGTATATACTAAAAGAGAAACTTGAGAAAATCTCGGATGAATACGATTATATACTAATTGATTGTCCACCAAGTTTAGGGACTTTATCAATAAACTCGCTGGTTGCATCTGATTATTTTATTGTACCAATGCAGGCTGAAAATTTTGCATTTATTGGGCTTGATAGAATTATGTCTGTATCCGAAAAGGTTCAAAAACGTATGAATCCTTCGCTACGGCTTGCAGGTATTCTTTTTGTAAAATTATCACCTCGCACAAAGTTTAGTCAGGCTGTAATTACAAACTTAACAAACAATGAACATTTTAAAGACAAGCTGTTTAGCACGTATATTCGTCAGGATATTGCATTAATGGAATCGGGTGCCTTCAAACAATCGGTATTCGAGTACGCCCCCAAGAGCAGGGGTTCTGAGGATTACATGGATTTTGCAAACGAATTGATTAAGAAGTATGACAAGAAATAAGCTTACAATTGATGACATTCAGAAAGCACTTCTTTCTAACACTCATTTTATAAAGGAAGTTGAACCTGAAAAACCGTTAGAAATTAGACAAGTTAAAAACCCAAGCGGGAAAGGTGAAAATTCTGTAATTAACGCCTTTCAGATAGATCCAAGAGTTTTAAAAAGAATTAAGATTTTATCAGCCTATTTAAAAATCGATCAAGATGAAATAATAAATAATGCATTAATGTATTACTTAAGTATAAAATCAACGCAGCTTAACCAGGCAATGCAGAAACTTAGCGAGGAATAGAGTTTTGTCTATTTCTTATTTTGGAGGATAATCATACCATTTAATTGTATTCAACGAATTAATATGAGCAAGTATTTACTCATTCCATTACTATTTATATCGACTTTTGATTTTGGTCCTGAATTGTTTCAAAAAGCAACGAGTCAAGATACGAGAATTGATTCTACTTTTTTTTATAAAAGTATAAATGTTTCCAAGGCATATAAAATTATCAAGGAGAATATTAATAACTCCAAATTTGTAATACTTGATGTTCGCAAACCCGATGATTTTCGGAAAGAGCATATTGCCAATGCAATAAATATCGATTTCAAGTCCGATAATTTTTCTAGTAAACTCGATAGCCTTGATAAGAGCAAAACCTATTTAATAAACTGTTACGGTGGATTTCGTAGCAAGAGCACAATGGGAATGATGGAGAAGAAAGGCTTTGCAAAACTTTATAATATGAAGGGTGGAATAATAAAATGGCGAGCTAAAAAGTTGCCGCTTGTGACATATTAGGAGTCAGGAGTCGGAAGTCAGGAGTTAGAAGTGAAAATCTGCATACATCCTTAAACTTTAGACATTGAACCTTTAACCTTTAACCTTTACTTCATCCTAACCGCTTTTTGAACGCCCTTAATTTTATTCAGCTTGTAAAGAAGCATTTCAAGGTTTTTGATATCAGAAACAAATACCTGAATTCTCCCTTCAAATAGGCCATCCTTAGTGTTTATACTAATGCTTCGCATGTTAACTTTTAGGTCGGTGCTAATAACTTCGGATATTTTGTTTACTATTCCGAGCTCATCAAAACCGTTAATCTTGATGGTTGTTTGGAACGATGCGGTTGCTTTTGATTCTTTCCATTTTGCCTTAACAATTCGGTAGCCCCATCGGGTGTTGAGTTGGGCTGCATTTGGGCAGTTTATTCGGTGAATCTTAACCCCTTCGCCGATGGTTACAAATCCAAATACATTATCGCCGAATATTGGGTTACAGCACTTTGCTAGCTTGTATTCGATGTTAACGAACTTTTCATCAATGATTAAGAAATCATCGCTTGATAGAATGCTTTTTGGTTCAATGGTTTTTGTTTTTTCATCAGCATTTGGTGTCTCTTTCTTCTCGGGGTTTAGGATTATCGATTTGAATGAGCTGATATCAACCTTTTCGTTGGCAATGAGTGAAAATACTTCGGGTTGGCTCTTTATTTTAAGGTGTTTCTGAATAATCTTTAAAGCCTCCTCATTATCTGTTATCTTCCAATTTTTAAATCGTCGGTAAAGTATCTCTTTACCCTGTACAATCTCTTTGTTCTTTTCTTCCCTTAGGCTTTGCTTTATTCTTCCTTTTGCTTTTGATGTTAAAACAACGTTGAGCCAGTCTTCCTTAGGTTTTTGGTTCTTGGAGGTAATTATCTCAACAACATCGCCATTATTTAGAACCTGTCGGATTGAAGCATTTGTATTATTTATTTTTGCCCCAACACACTGACAACCAATATTGGTATGAATATCAAAGGCAAAATCCAATACGGTTGCACCCGTAGGAAACTTACGTAAATCTCCGTTTGGGGTAAAAATGAATATCTCCTTTGTGTAGAGATTCGCTTTAAACTCCTCGACAAACTCCTCAGGAGAGCTATCAGTGTTATCAAGTATTTCTCTTACCCCTGTGAGCCAAGTTTCGATATTCTGTTCCTGCTTAATCCCTTTGTACTTCCAATGGGCTGCAAGACCATTTTCGGCTATCAAATCCATTCTGTTGGTTCGGATCTGAACCTCAACAAATCGTCCTTCGGGGCTAACAACTGTGGTATGGAGCGATTCGTAGCCATTGTTTTTTGGTACCGAAATCCAATCGCGCAATCGCTCGGGGTTAGGAGTATACTTATCGGTTATTATCGAGTAAACCTGCCAACAATCCGATTTTTCTCGTTCCGGTGAGCTATTCAGAATAATTCGAATGGCAAACAAATCGTAAACCTCCTCGAACTCCACACCCTGTTTCTGCATCTTCTTCCAAATGGAGTAAACAGACTTGGTTCGACCTTTAATATCAAACTCAAAACCTTTTGCTATTAGAGCCTCTTGAATTGGATCGATGAATTCTTTAATAAATTTATTTCGCTTTGCGTTGGTGTTTTTAAGCTTTTTGATGATTGCTCTATACTCCTCGGGGTTAGAATATTTCATCGCTAGGTCTTCCATCTCCGATTTTATCCGGTAAAGCCCCAAGCGATGCGCCAGAGGAGCATATAAATAAAAGGTAATTAGCGATTGTCGAAGCTGAATATCATTGGGCATCGAACTTAAGGAACGCATGGTTTCCTGTCTCTCTGCAATCTTAACAAGTATAACCCTTACATCTTTTGATATGGATAGCAGTAGTTCCCTGAAATTTTCGGCCTGTTTTTTCGGATTTTTGGGGTCTAGCCCTGATACTTTGGTAATTCCTTCTACAATGGTTGCTACGTTTGAACCAAACTGCTTATCGATTTGAGCATAGGTGAGCTGTCCCCTTTTTAATGTTTCATGAAGTAGCGCTGAGATAATTGATGTGCTACCAAGTCCCATCTCCTCAACGCAGATGCGAGCAACACCAATCAGGTGAAAGATATTTAGCTGACCCGATTCTCTTTTAATCCCACGATTTAGTCCTGTGGCAAGGTTGAACGCTTTCCTAACCTGCTTTTGGTTCTCCTTGGATACCACGCCCCTAGCAGCCCTTAGTAATCCTCGGTATGCATTTACAATTTTACGACTTTCGATTTCAGAGTATTTTTCCACTTAAAAAGGCTTTTGGTAAATGTATGAATAAATTAAAAAAAATGTCAAAATTTTATATTCATTACTCTGAGACTGTTTAAATTTCTTTTTTTCACGCAAAGTCCGCTAAGGGTTTCGCAAAGAACGCAAAGTCTTCAATCATATTAATTTATCATTTTTCCCTTTGTGCAACCTTAGTGTTCTTTGTGGTTTAACTTTCTTTTTCCCTATCTTTATAAAAATTTATCTTTCATGTCGCACGAGCAGATTCATCAGCAGATTGAGCATCTTCGAGAGGTTTTAAACAGTCATAATTATAAGTATTATGTGCTTCATAAACCTGAAATTAGCGATTTCGAGTTTGATAACCTGCTAAAAGAGCTGAATGATCTAGAGGCTAAATATCCTGAATTTGATGATCCGAATTCTCCAACCAAGCGTGTTGGGAGCGATTTAACGGGCGAGTTTACTCAGGTTCAGCATAAATATCAGATGCTATCGCTTGCCAATACCTATTCCGATGACGAAATAAAGGAGTTCGATGCTAGAGTGGTGAAGGGAATGGGGGAAACACCCGAATATGTCTGTGAACTAAAATATGATGGAACGGCCATCGGTTTAACCTATAAAAATGGGAGATTGGCTCAGGCAATTACCCGTGGCGATGGGATAGTAGGCGATGATGTAACATCCAACGTACGAACGATTAAGACAATTCCACTCGTTCTTCATGGTAACGATTTTCCCGCTGAGTTTGAAATTCGAGGTGAAATATTTATGCCCCGCAAGGTTTTTGATGATATCAATACGCTGCGAGAGGAGGAGGGAGAAGTTCCATTTGCGAATCCGAGAAATGCTGCTGCAGGTACTTTAAAGTTGCTCGATCCAACAGTTGTTGCTCAGCGTAAGCTCGATTGTTTCCTCTATTTTATTTTGGGTGAGAATCTTCCTTTCAATAATCATTTCGATAATCTTAAAAAAGCAAAGGATTGGGGATTTAAAATTCCCGATAATAATAAACTTTGCAAAAGCGTCGATGAGGTTTTAGCATTCATTAAGCAGTGGGATAATGATAGAAAAAAATTACCGTACGATACCGATGGTGTTGTAATTAAGGTGAATAGCTATCAACAGCAGAAAGTACTCGGTTTTACAGCAAAAACTCCACGTTGGGCTATAGCCTTTAAGTATAAAGCAGAACAGGTTACAACCCAACTATTATCTGTCGATTTTCAGGTAGGGCGCACAGGTGCTATAACGCCTGTTGCAAACCTTAAACCCGTCAAACTTGCAGGTTCTACAGTAAAACGTGCATCGCTGCACAATGCTGACCAAATTGAACTGCTCGATATCCGAATTGGCGATTCTGTTCAGGTTGAGAAGGGTGGAGAGATTATCCCTAAAATTGTTGGGGTTGATAAAACCCAACGAACGCTTTTCAGTACACCGCTTAACTTTATTGCAAACTGCCCTGAGTGTTCTACTCCATTGGTTAAACCTGAGGGAGAAGCAAAGCATTTTTGCCCAAATCAGGTTGGGTGTCCTCCCCAAATTAAGGGTAGAATTGTTCATTTTATTAGCCGAAAAGCCTTAAATATTGATGGACTTGGTGAAGAGACCATCGAACTTTTGTTTGCAAAAGGATTGATAAGGGATATAGCCGATCTTTATTTACTCAGAAAGGAGCAGCTATTAAACCTCGAACGGTTTGCCGAAAAATCGACTGATAACGCCATTAAAAGCATTGAGGAATCAAAGGTAATTCCATTCCCACGAGTGCTTTACGGAATTGGAATTCGATATGTTGGCGAAACAACTGCTCGTAAACTTGCACTCCATTTTGGAACGATTGAAAAAATTGAAACAGCAACTATTGAGCAGCTGCTTGAGGTCGAAGAGGTAGGCGATAGGATTGCGCAAAGTATTGTTGAGTATTTTTCAAATCCTATTACAATAAACCTGATTGATCGGTTAAAGCTGGCAGGTTTGCAGCTAAAGGTTGATGAATCGTTGAATCAAAAAATATCAGATAAACTAAACGGTTTATCACTAGTAATCTCTGGAACTTTTTCTCGCATTTCGAGAGATGAACTTAAAGAGTTAATCCAGAAGCATGGCGGAAAGAATGTTAGCAGCGTGTCGTCATCAACATCAATGCTTGTTGCAGGTGATAAGATTGGCCCTGCTAAGCTCGAAAAAGCTCAAAAATTAGGAGTTAGGATAGTTTCGGAGGAGGAGTTTTTTGAGCTGATAAGTTAGTGAGGTGTCAAGTTGATAAGATAACTAAGGAGAGAAGTCAATAAGTTGATGAGCGGTAAAGGAAATAAGAAAACTTTTGGATAAGTTTGGAACGAATTTAATTAACAACATTTCTATATCAATATTGATCAACTATTTTGAACTATATAGTTTATTTAATACAATTGCATCGTGAAACTAATCGATAATATTAAGCGGAATACAGGATTATCTGCCTTGAGCAAAAGCTTCAAAACAGTTAAACGGAATAGAGTTGTTCATAACCTTGTAACAGCCCGTAAAATTGCAATTATTGGTGTTGTCGCCAGCCCAAAGGATTTCGATGATTTCACATCGCTACAACGATTTCTTATTGAGAAAAATATTCAGGTTGAAGTTTTGGCATATTTCCCTGGTAAAGAGATCCCTCAGCAGCTACTGCTACGAAAAGGCATAAATATTTTTAACAGGGATGAGGTAAATTGGTATGGGAAACCCCTATTACCATTTGTTGATCTTTTTTGTAGGGAGGAATATGATATACTCATCGATCTTTCGATGGATGAGCTCTTCCCCATCCGGTGGATTGCTACACTGTCGCGTTCAAAGTTCAAGGTTGGTAGCCTCAGCTATAGCGGCAATCCCTACGATTTGATAATCAATGTTGAGAATAAGAAGGAGATACCCTATTTCTCGGAACAAGTGTTGCATTACCTAAATCTTATAAATAACCGTTTTGCGCAGGAGCAGGACGAATTCATTAATTCCTAAATTCTAATAAGGAGACGAAAACTAAAATGAACTACAAGTTTAAAGGGTTAGGGGTTGCAATGGTAACCCCTTTTACCCATGAAAAAGAGATTGATTACAATGCTACAGAGAAGTTGATAGAGCATTTAATTGGCGGAGGTGTTGATTACCTCGTTGTTTTAGGTACAACTGGCGAAACAGCAACCCTATCGGATAAGGAAAAGAAGTCATTAGTAAAATTCGTTATAAAGCAGAATAAGAAAAGAGTACCGATCGTTGTTGGAGTTGGAGGCAATGATACTAAACACGTAATTGAAAGTATTGATAACTATGATTACGATGATATTGATGCAATTCTTTCTGTTACCCCATACTACAATAAACCTTCTCAGAAAGGTCTTGAACTTCATTTTAAAGAAATTGCAGCCAATTGCCCTGTTCCTGTTATTCTTTATAATGTTCCAGGAAGAACAGGGGTTAATATGACCGCTGAAACAACGCTTAAACTAGCTCAAAATTCAAAAATAATAGCTGTTAAGGAAGCGTCAGGCAATCTAAACCAGATTTCGTATATACTACGCGATAAACCTGCCAATTTCCTCGTATTATCAGGCGATGATGGGTTAATTCTGCCTCAGCTAGCATTGGGAATGGATGGTTTAATTTCTGTATTAGGAAATGCTTTACCAAAACCATTATCGGAGATGATAAAGTTAGGTATGAACGGAAACTTTGCCGAAGCACGAAAGATTAACTTAAATCTTGTTGAGGTTATTGATACAATTTTTGTTGAGGGTAGCCCTTCGGGTGTGAAAGCCGCATTAAGTATTAAAGGATTAATGGAGAATAGCTTGCGATTACCATTGGCTCCTGTTAGTGAATCGACTTACAATAAATTATCGCAGCTATTGATGAACTTTCGCTAAACAAAATTGTTCTAAATATAGATTTTTCTGTAAAAGGCTCATCCGTGAGCCTTTTCTCTTTGTATTATTAATACATTACTTGTATATTTTAACGTCAGTTCGATGTAAGAAACAATTTAAGTGCTATGTTATCATTATTTTACTTTGAGGGGAGAAATGGAATGATGGAAAAATGGAATATTGGAAGAAAAAAGTTAGAAGAAACCCCATTATTCCAGTATTCCATCATTCCAATACCATATGATAAACTTGTAACAAATTACAATTTAGAGTATTACTATCATTTCTTAAATCGAACTCACGTTATTTTATTATTTTTAAAAAAATCTTAAAACTTTCACCTATGGCTAATTTATCCACTACCTATATGGGTTTAAAGCTAAAAAACCCTATTATAGCATCAAGCTCAGGTTTAACCAATAGCGTAAAAGATATTATTGCCCTTGAGGAGAAAGGTGTAGCTGCAGTTGTTACAAAGTCGTTGTTTGAGGAGGAGATAATATTGGAAACGGAGGAAAATCTTAATAGAATGCATGCTTCGGGTTTTGTCTATCCTGAAACAAGCGAATATTTTGATTTCGATAGGATGGAAGATACAGTTTCCAACTACCTTAAATTTCTTTCCGATAGTAAGAAAAGCGTTAAGATTCCAATCATTGCAAGTATTAACTGCGTTACCTCGGAGGGGTGGACCGACTTTACCAAGCGGATTGAAGATACAGGGGTAGATGGCCTAGAGCTCAATATCTTTAGTTTACCTGTAAATTTTAGCGATGCTAACGCCTCCAACGATCAGGTTTATTCCGATATCATTGGGAAAATAACCAACGTTTCAAAACTTCCGATTTCACTGAAAATAGGTTTTTACCATACAAACCTCGGATATTTCATAAAACATATAAGCCACAGCCCAACAAAGGCAATTGTTCTATTCAACCGCTTCTATAACCCCGATTTCGACATATATACATTGCAATTCACCTCATCGCATGTGCTTAGCACGCCAGCAGAAGGGGCTATGTCACTTCGCTGGGTTGCCGTTATGGCCAATAGGGTAAGCTGCGATTTATCCGCATCAACGGGTATTCACGATGGACCTGCAGTTATAAAACAGCTGCTAGCTGGCGCAAAAACAGTTCAACTCTGCTCCACTCTTTATAGGAATGGGAATAATCAGATAGGTCTTATTCTTAACGAACTGGAAAAGTGGATGAAAGAGAATGATTATAGCACTATTGATGAGTTTAGGGGAAAGATGAGCCAATCGAAAACCTTCGATCCAAAGGTTTTTGAGCGGGTGCAGTTTATGAAATACATGAGGAATATGGATTAGAAGTACTTGGAGTACTTTCGTTTGGAGTATCTAAAGTTTTAAGGAATTTGAAGTACTCTAGGCGCTGTAGGAATCTGTCTTCCGGGTAGGCTCAAAGTCCTCAAGGTAATCCTTCCTGTTAATATCATATATAATTTGTTAATACTTTAAAACCATTTAAGGGTCAATATCTTCAAATTATTGCTAAGTTTGCAACAGATGTAGGTGCGAGATGAAGGAAGATAGAGACTTTGGCTATAATGAGATAGAGGCTTTTGAACTTGTTCAGAGGTATGAGAACTTTATACGTCAAAAGAAGAGTTTTTTCTTTGATGTAATGGAGTATGAGGTTATCATTAACTACTACCTCGACAATGAGGAGCATACCTGCGCATCGGATGCTATAAATAGAGCCATTGCAATGCATCCTTACTCATCGGAGATTCAGCTATTGAAAGCCGAATTGTACTTTACCGAAAAGAAATATGATGAGGCTTTAAAAATTCTAAACTACTTGGAGCAGGTTCATACCGAAAAATCCGAAGTGCTCTACCTCAAAGGGCATATCTATTTCAACAAAGGGGATTTGATTAAAGCTGAAGAGAACTTCAAAAATGCAGTGGAAACCTGTGCTGAGGATAGAGCTGAACTCAATTACCGTATTTCAAGTATCTATTTTGTTGAAGAGGAGTTGAATACTGCCATACGTTATCTACATGAAGCTCATCGAATCGATCATAAGCATTTTGCTACCCTTTTCGATTTAGGCTACAGCTACGAGAAGGTGAATGATATCGACAAGAGTTACTACTACTACAATAAACTGCTCGATTTATACCCGTTTACTCAGAACGTATGGTATAATTTGGGCATAGTGCTTACGAAACAGGGTAAATTTGATGAGGCTATTGAAGCCTACGACTATTGCATAGCAATTGATCCCGAATACAACTCTGCATATCACAATAAAGCGAATACCCTTGCCTCTATTGAACGTTACAAGGAAGCTACATCAGTTTTTCAAGAACTTATTATCCTTGAACCCGATAACCCAAGGGTTTTCTGTTCGCTAGGGGAGTGCTACGAAAAGTTGGAGAAGTTTGAACAAGCCCTTGAGATGTACAACAAAACCATTTCGATTGATCCTGCGTTTGCCGAGGCTTACTATGGAATTGGTATCATCATGAACGAGCGGAAACAGCCTAACCTCGCCCTCGATTTCATTAAAAAGGCTATTGCCCTCGAATCCGAAATGTACGATTTTTGGTTAGGTTTAGGGAAGGTTTACTATGAGCTGAATAGAATAGAAGAGGCGCTAACCGCTTATAGAGAGGCCACAACGCTTAACCCCGATGAACCTGACGCTTACCTTGCTCTTGCCGAGATATACCTCTATCAGGAAAAGTTTCGTGATGTTGAGTACATGTTCGATGAGCTGGGCCAGAAGTTCGATGGCAACGCCTCGATGAAAGTGCTAAACGCCGCTGCGCTTTACCTCTCCCACCGAAGAAAAGAGGCTCTTGATGAGCTTAAGGTGGCTAAACGTATCGATCCTACATCCATCGATGATTTTTTTAGCATCGTATCGGTTATCAATGATGATGAGTTTATGGATCAAACCAAACAGCTGTAAAGAGGAGCGAAGTTGGAAACCAATGACTAAACATAACATCTGGAAAAGAATTTAGACTTTGAACTCTAAACGCTGAATTCTGATCCAAGAACGATAACATATTCCCAAAATCTAATACATTTGTAGCATTAACCAATAATAATCATAGAATGAATTTTAATTTACCATATATTCCCGAAAGACCTCATAAACCGCGCAATCATGGATTAACCATGGTAATGGATAAAGGTCTTAGCCTTCGCGAAGCAGAATCGATGGTTGAATCGGGAAGTGAGTTTATTGATTTTGTTAAATTTGGATTTGGAACGGCCTTAATTACTAACAAACTAGAGGAAAAGATAAATCTATACAAAAAGGCGAGGATTAGACCATACTTTGGAGGTACTCTTTTTGAGATTTTTATTATCAGGGGAATGTTTGATGAGTACTGCAAGTTTATCGATAAGTATAAACTCGATTTGGCCGAGGTTTCCGACGGTTCCATGGTGATGGATAATGACGTAAAGTGCGAATATATTTCTAAACTATCGAAGAGGGTTACCGTAATCTCCGAGGTGGGTTCGAAAAATGCTGATGTTCATATCCCTGATGAGGTTTGGGTTGAATCTATGAGTAAAGAACTTCAAGCTGGTTCATGGAAGGTTATTGCCGAGGCCAGAGAAAGCGGTAATATAGGAATCTACAACTCAAATAATTCGGCGAACACCAAGTTAATCAACGATATAGTTCATGGTGTAAGAATTGAGAATGTGATATGGGAAGCACCGATAAAGAGCCAACAGGCTTGGTTTATCAATCTTTTGGGTGCAAATGTAAATCTTGGGAATATTGCTCCAAATGAGATAATTTCATTAGAAACTCTCCGAATGGGCTTGCGTGGCGATACATTCTTGCAGTTTCTGCCAAAGGAGCTCAAAGAAGGTCAGTAGTTAATTTTTTTAAATACATTGATTAAACCGAGAGTTCCTCGGTTTTTTTGTTAAGGTTTTATTATATTTATTCAATGAAAATCACCGCTAGATATATTTCGATATTCATAATAGCTTCTATTCTGCTGTTTTCAGACTCGCTTACCGCGCAGCAAAATGTGAATCAGCTAGCATCTCATTCATTCCGAAGTGGTGAAAAGGTAAAATACCGAGCAGTTTACAACTGGGGGTTTATATGGATTAATGCGGGCGATGTGGTTTTCAGCGTAAACGATACGCTTTTTAATGGGGAGGATTGTTATTATTTCAAATCGTACGGATGGAGCTTAAAGCAGTACGATTGGTTCTTCAAGGTTCGCGATAGGTTTGAATCGATTGTAAGTAAGGATTCATTAAAGCCCTTTTGGTTTGTTCGCGATAGCTATGAGGGTGGAAATGTTGTTTATAATCTTTACGATTTTGACTATAAATCGTCTCAGCTAAAAGTTAATAGTTTTACCTCTAATCGACCCTCAAAGCAGGAGATGTTGCCCCTTAAGCCCAATACCTTCGATGTATTAAGCGCAATCTACTTTTGTAGAAATATCAACTTTGAAGGGCTATCAAAGGATCAGAAGATTCCGCTTACCATGGCAATCGACAACGAGGTTTTTAACCTTTACATCCGATACCTTGGCCGGGAGACCATAACCCTTCATGGGGGTAAAACCTATTCTACCTTTAAATTCTCGGCGATGCTCGTTAAGGGGACAATTTTTAAGGGAGGAGAGGATTTATTCGTTTGGGTTACCGATGATAAGTATAGAATACCCGTACTCGTTGAGGCTAAGATTTTAGTTGGCTCAGTAAAAGCCATTCTTGTGGGGGTAGAAGGTATTCGTTACGAATGATAAATGAGAGCTATAACCTTAACCCAACTCCAAATTCAAAGTAATCAGCAACATTTAGGTGGGTTTTAAGGGCTATTTGAGTGTGAATTGATTCGGTTATCCTATATCGTAAGCCAACCTTTTGGTAAATAGCGCTAAGCTGCTTGTCGTAATTGTAGATGTATATCCCCAAATTTCCAAATGCCGATAATCGGTATAAGGACATCTCTCCCAATAGCGAGATGCCTGCTTTGGATGCTTTAAATCGAGAGTGGTAAGGCACAGAATCTTCCCTGAAGTGAACAAATGTGGAGCCATCGTACATGTAATCGAAGGATGCACCATACCTCAGAAAAGTTTTAAATGGTTTACTATATTCAACCGAGAATGAGCCAATCCCGTACTTTGACCCTCCGGGGTCTTTCGTTTCCTTAACCCCTCCGGTGATTATAATAAGCCATTCCGTTTTTTCAGTATCAAAATCTCTAGTTTTGCTAAAAGTTCTTGCATTACTATTGAAATTGTAGTTAAAACCAATGTTAAGTAATGGTATATTAAGCCCATAGTTGGGCTTTTTGATCGAACTGTTAGAGAAATGGGATGCGTTTACCCCAACATTCGCTGATACTTTATCGGCAAAGCGATAGCTTAAATTCAAACCCAATGAAGCGTACATATTAATTGGGGTTGATATGGCAATATTCGAACGATTCGAAATGCTATCGTACATCTTAGTAAAGTATGATAAGCCTAAGGCTACCTTAAAGCCAAGAGCTAAACTTCTATTATGCTTAATTATCGGAAATTCAATGTATGGGTAAATACTATGAGAGTAACCGAGAACCTCTTGGTAACCCAAATCCATAAACATATACGATACTCCTACTTCAGGGTGGTTATAGAAACTTCGCCATGCTTTACTATCATATTTTATTAAGCTGTAGCTCAATTCAAACGATTTGATATTTCCTTTCTTCAAAGGCTTTAATGATCTCTCATGAGGTATAAGAATTCCGGAGCTAATTCTAAACCCAATACTATGGGTTGTTGAGGTTGAATCAGCGGAAACCATACCCTGAGCGAATGTCAGAATAGAGTAGAGGCAAAGCGGTGATATTAGGCTGAATCTGATAATCAATGGTCGAATAATAACTTCTACAATATACGAATATTAGCCAATTCGTAACTATTCAGCAATACTATGAAATGAAATATAAACCACGGAGGCACGGACCTGCCGTGCCTCCGTGGTGAATGGTTACGCCAATTCTAATAGTTTAGAATAGCGTATAATGGACTACACTTGCCGCAAAAATAATGAATTGTGATGGTCGTCTCGTGAGGTTTTTTAAAATGATATGATTATCTTTAGCACTTCTATTTTCAAAGGTTATGGATGATTACCCAATTTCAATTCGAAGGCGTTGGGTATGGGTTATTAAGTTGAATGTCAATCTATTTAATAAATCATGAAAAAAATTTCATCAGGGGTTCTTACGGGAAATCAGGTATCTGAACTATTCTCTTATGCTAAATCCGAAGGTTTTGCTCTTCCTGCGGTTAATGTAACAGGGACGAATACGATGAACGCTACGCTCGAAACCGCTAAAGCGGTTAATTCGCCTGTTATCATTCAGTTTTCCAATAGCGGAGCATCGTTTCTTGCCGGAAAAACATTAAGCAATGAGGGGCAGAAGGCTAGTATTTTAGGGGCGATCAGCGGTGCAAAGCATGTTCATCTTCTTGCCGAAGCGTATGATGTTCCAGTGGTTTTACATACCGACCATGCAGCAAAAAAGTTGCTGCCTTGGATTGATGGCCTACTCGATGCAGGAGAAAAGCATTTTAAGGAAATGGGTAAACCCCTTTTCAGCTCGCATATGCTTGATTTATCGGAGGAGAGCTTAAAGGAGAATATCGAGATATGTAAACGATACCTTGAGCGGATGGCAAAGATGGGCATGACCCTTGAGATTGAGTTGGGTGTTACTGGTGGAGAAGAGGATGGTGTTGATAATACCGGTATCGATAGCTCCAAGCTATACACGCAACCAGAAGAGGTTGCTTACGCCTACGAGGAACTTTCAAGGGTAAGCCCCAATTTTACCATTGCTGCTTCATTTGGCAATGTTCATGGGGTTTATAAACCAGGTAATGTGGTTTTAAATCCTATGATTTTGAAGAATTCCCAAAAGCTGATTGAGCAGAAGTTTAGCACGAAATTAAATCCTGTAAACTTTGTATTTCACGGTGGTAGTGGTTCCGAGAAGGGAAAAATTGCAGAGGCGATCAGCTATGGTGCTATTAAGATGAATATCGATACCGACCTCCAGTGGGCGTATTGGGATGGAATTAGAAAGTTCTATATGGCAAAGCAAGGATACCTGCAAGGGCAGATTGGAAACCCCGAGGGTGATGATGCTCCGAATAAGAAATACTACGATCCTCGTGTTTGGCTTCGAAAAGGGGAGGAGTCGATTGTTGAAAGGTTAAAAGAGGCCTTTGCCGATTTGAATGCTATGAATAGATGGATATAATACCAAACCGCTAATATGATTTTTAAAATAATCATTTTGGCGAGTTTTGGTATATGCCGATCGACTAACAGTCTCAATTTATGAGTTTGCGAAATAAATTGAGTGACTTGTTAGCGAATCGGTATAAGAATAGAAAAGGCTAACCCAACAGTTAGCCTTTGACTTTTCAACTTGGTGTTAATCCCCAAAGCTGATACCAACCCCTTTGGCTGTTCTAAGCAAATCGCTAGTAGGATCAACAAAATTTGGTTTGTTGATTGCATCGATTAGCGGGACAGATATAATATCAGGGTGGCGATAAGCCACCATTTCACCAAATTTACCCTCCAATACCATTTCGAAAGCCTTAACCCCGAATTGGGTGGCAAGTATTCTATCGTAAGCAACAGGAATACCTCCTCGTTGTAGGTGTCCAAGAACGGTTTCGCGCATATCAGCTTCGAAACCTGCATTTTTCAAATCGTGCATAAGTTTATGGGCAACACCACCAAGGCGAAGATTATGGTAGCCAACCTCATCGCTTTGCTCCGAGATTAGGCTTCCGCCTTGGGCTACTGCACCCTCTGCAATAACAACAATGGCATTACCTTTCCCTTTATCGTAACGGCTATTCAGCTTACTCAATACTTTTTGAGTATCGTAAGGTATTTCAGGGATTAGACAAACCTCTGCACCACCTGCAATTGCAGCATGAAGGGCAATCCAACCTGCATACCGCCCCATAACCTCAAGGATTAGCACTCGGTTGTGGCTAGCTGCTGTAGTTACCAGTTTATCAACGGCTTCTGTCGCAATCTGAACGGCCGTTTGGAATCCGAATGTAAAATCGGTGGCAGAAAGGTCGTTATCGATAGTTTTGGGAACCCCGATAATATTTAAACCCTTCTCGAAAAGATCCTGAGAAATCTTTTGCGAACCATCGCCACCAATGCTGATAACAGCATCAATACCGAGGTACTGTAACTTTCGAATCATCTCATCGGAGCGATCAACTGAAGTCCAACTACCATCCTTATTCTTTACAGGCCATGAAAAGGGGCCTCCCTTGTTTGTAGTACCAATTATTGTTCCTCCTTGAACATGAATACCTGCAACAGCTCTCTCGTCTAAAACTCTTATCTCGGTAGGCTCACGAAGAATTCCATCGAACGATTGAATACTTCCTATCACCTCCCAGTCGCGTTCGTGAGCGGCTCGTTTAACGATTGCCCTAATCACTGCGTTTAAACCTGGACAATCACCTCCCCCTGTTGCAACTAAAACTCTTTTCATAATTAAATCTATTAGTTAAAATAACAATTTTGTATTGTGAATAAAATTAGTTTATAGTAGTCATTATTTATCCAACTTGGCAAAAATATAAAAAAAAGCAATGCCATTTCAGGAGAATTGAATCAAAATCATTTACAAATTAGCATGCAAAGGGAAAAAAGAATACGTTTTTTCTTTCTTTGCGATCCCTGCCTGCCCTGATACCTAAGTATGGAGGGTAGGTTTGCAAGGGGTGAAAGCGAGCAACAGCCTTTATAGCTGTAGTTTACATTTGACCATGAAGAAAATGATTATCTGAAAATGTACCTGAGTAGTTACTTGAAATCTTATTAATATAAAGTTAAACATTGGCGGAACCCATTTTATAATAATTCGATTTTGTTAGCTTTGTGCTTTTATGTGAGAAAACTATTTTACTATGCACTATACTGAACTTGTTAAAGGAAAAGTACACTGGATTGGCGTGAACGACCGCCGTAAAAGGTTGTTCGAGAATATGTGGCCTCTTGAAAAGGGCGTTTCGTATAACTCATATCTTATCCTTGATGAAAAAACGGCCCTTGTTGATACCTTAGAAGATCGTGCGGCAGGGAATTACATCGAGCGTATCGAGAAGCTCCTGAATGGGCGAACTCTCGATTATATTATTATTAATCACATGGAACCTGACCATTCAGGTGAAATTAAGGATATCTACAACCACTTTAAAGGGGTTAAGCTGATTGGTAATCAGAAGACCTTCAAGATTGTGGAAGCATACTGGGGCATTACTGAGAACCTTCTTCAGGTTGACGACTGCGCTAGTTTAGATTTAGGCTATCATAAGCTTAAATTCTATATGACCCCTTGGGTACATTGGCCTGAAACCATGATGACCTATGATGAGACCGATCAGATACTCTTTTCGGGTGATGCATTTGGTAGCTTTGGAACCCTTGATGGTGGTATTTTTGACGATGAGATCAACGATTCATTCTTCGAGGAGGAGATGCGTCGTTACTACTCCAATATTGTTGGGAAGTATAGCAATATGGTCCAAAAGGCTCTTGCTAAGCTACAGGGAATCCCTGTTAAAGCGGTTGCTCCAACCCATGGACCTGTTTGGCGTTCAAATCCAGCAAAGGTTATTGGATTATATGATAGGTGGAGCCGCTACGAAGCCGAAGAGGGCGTGGTTATTATTTTCGCATCGATGTATGGGAATACTGAGATGATGGCTGATTATATTGGTCGTAAACTTTCGGAGAATGGGGTTAAGAATATCAGAATACATGATATTTCTAGAACACATATTAGCCACCTTATCAACGAAATTTGGAAGTACAACGGTTTAATACTTGGTTCATGTGCCTACAATTCCGAGATGTTTCCATTGATGGAGAATTTAACCCGCGAACTTCAGCATATGAATATTAGAAATAAGTATTTAGGGTTATTTGGTAGCTATAGCTGGAATGGAGGCGGTGTTAAAAACCTTATGAAATTTGCTGAGGAGATCAAGCTGGAATTGGTTGCTGACCCAGCCGAAATATATGGTAAACCATCGGATGAAAAGTATCAGCAATGTGAGGTGTTAGCAAAGAGCATGGCAGAGAAGATTAAGAAATAAAAAGAAGAGCCTCGATTTTTCGGGGCTTTTGCTTTTTATATACAAAACTTCACTTTATTTATCCCATTAAATAGTATAACCCTAAGAATATTCCACATGATAGAACAACTGTAACAGGGATTGTAACTACCCATGCTATTAGTATGTTTTTTACGGTTTTTGCTTGAAGATTTTTAAGTCCTCCTTGCGATACCATGGTTCCTGCCACACCCGAAGAAAGCACATGAGTTGTACTAACAGGTAAACCTAGTAAACTTGACATTCCAATAGTGCTAGCAGCAACCATTTCGGCACTAGCTCCCTGTGCGTAGGAGAGGTGCGATTTTCCAATCTTTTCACCTATAGTAACAACTATTCGTTTCCAACCAATCATGGTTCCTAGACCTAAAGATATAGATACGAGTAGAATAACCCACCATGGAGCAAATTCTGTAAAAGATTTCATCTCCTTTAAATTATTTTTAAGTCGAGCGAATTCGTCTTTTTTCAAACCGAGTGATTCAGAGTCTTTATGGCTCGAAAGAATCTTTTCATATGATTTGGTAATCAAAATAATATCCTTTCTCGCTTCAAATCGTTTGCTTGGTGCAATTTCATCTTTTGCTTCTGACTCTTCAATAACGCTATTAATATCTTTTATATCCTGCTTAATTTTCAGGAAACTTGCCTGTTCTTCAGGTTTAAGGCTATTTACATTAACCTTATCAGTATAAATGGTTACCGCCTGAACATTGCCATACATATTGCTAATGCTTTTTGAATTATCTAGAGCAAAGAACGCAGGAGCAAGGCTTATTAAAATAATCATGATTAAACCAACCCCTTTTTGCCCATCATTAGACCCATGAAAGTAGCTAACGCTGGTGCATGTGAGGACCAACCATCCTCTAATCCAGAATGGAGGCGTTTTTTCTTTTTCAGGTTCATCAAAGAATTTTTTCTTTTTCACCACTTTTTTAAACAATGCCATTAATAGCATTGATAATCCAAAGCCAATTAATGGAGAAATGAGCAACGATAAACCTGCATCAATAACCTTTTTCCAGTTCAATGCTACATTCCCATCCGCATTGATGAACATAAATGCAATACCTACCCCGAAAATTGATCCAAGCAATGTGTGTGAACTTGAACAAGGAATTCCGAGATACCATGTACCTAAATTCCAAAAAATGGCAGTAAGGATAAGCGCAAATATCATAGCAAGATTATGGTAGATATTTTGATCTACCAGTATCTCTAATGGCAATAGGTTCATAATGGCCATAGCAACAGCTAACCCCCCAAGATAAACACCTAGAAAATTCCAGATACCTGACCAAATAACTGCTGTTCGAGGTTTAAGTGATTTGGTGTAAATTACAGTTGCTACTGCGTTTGCAGTATCATGAAATCCATTAATAAATTCAAAAAAAAGTGCGGCAAGAATGCTCGCTATTAGAAGAATTGTTAACCCTGTGTCAAGTCCAAACATATTGTGTTCTTTAAAATTGCGACACAAAGGTAAGGCATCATATTTCCTAAAAGCTAAGCCAGTGTTTTTTTAATGTTAAGTTAATGTTAAGTTTTGAAGAAAGGGTCTAGAGTGTACTTATGTACTTCAATTGCATAGATTATGGTGTATCGATAATAGTTTTTTTGAGCTTAATAGGGCTAAGGGTAGGTGGAGTGACCTAAGGAATTTGTTCAAGAGTAATGATTTGGTAATCTGGTGAAAGAATGCAAATTATGATATAGGTTATTCAACAAGTTTTGGACTATGGGCATGAAAAAACGCAAATATATTACGGTCATGTAGATTTTTATCGTGAAACATTTCAAATTAATGATTCGCATTTGGCGTGTCATAAGGCAACCAACAACTTCTTGCAAGGTTATATCGGTTAATCACCTAAACATAAATCCAAACTTAACCTCAATCCTGTTGAAATTCGATTCCACCTCATGCTGCATTCCGTTCCACATCTGAAGTGTTTCGGTAACCCTTTGATAACGATATCCAACAGCAAAAAGTACTGCGGCTTTATCCCATGTAAAATTGGCTATTCCAACTCCTACATTGAATAAGAAACCACCCTCTGAATCCATAGGATTAGGATTGGTATAATCTTCATAGCTGTATTGGCTATCTCTCCTTTCAATAAAAGTAAAACCATACCCAGCTTTAAGAAAAAAATATGGTGAGAATCGATTATCAATAAAATGGTAAGTAATCTCACTGTAGAGAGGAATCACTGGTACTGCTAAGCGTTCGGCTCCACTTCCTATACCTAAACCAAGTCCATTTTTAAATTGATATCCGTTTGAAACCTGAAAACTCATGTTGTACTCTTTACCAATCTTGGTTTTTCCTGCTAAGAAACCTGCAGTGAATTGAACTTGGTAACCTGCGGTTCTGGAGCTAAACTGAGTTGAACCTAAATCTATACCTCCTCGAAAAGTCTCCTTTCTTATTCCCAATGAATCATCAGCATATTTATTGACATTTTTGTTGTGCGGATTTGCCTCTAGAACAGGTATTGCGCAGCTATAGAATAGAACAAAACACAGCACGAAAAGAACTATTTTCCTATACATAGTGATGGTTTCTAATTGCTATAAATGGGCATATGACTGAGCAGTGTTAAATTGCTTGGATTGGTATAGCTATATTGGTAAATTCCTCCTTTGCCAACGAGCATGAGCACACCATCAAAAGGGATAACGTCGTAGGTATCAAAATCAAGAAAATGGGCAACTTGATTGGTGAGTATGGCCATTGGATCATGCTTGTCATAAACCTTGAGCCCAGCAGCACCATCGCAAATAAAGAGTAGGTCGCCATCAATACCCAATCCATGGGGATTAAACAAAGGGTACGATTTTACAAGATATGGGTTTGTAATGGATGAAATATCGATAACATCGAGCAGATTTTGTCCATTTGCGCACATGGTTCCCGTACGAAGGGTAACATAAGCGTAATTGCCATCAACAACAACAGGATCGCAGGCAGAAATGTGATTGTATTCCGATACCATTTGAGGCTTTTTGGGAGAGGTTATATCATAAATAAGCATCCCTGTTGTTGTTCCGATAAATAGATTATTGTTATGCTTGAATAGTGTCTCCATATTTCGTGAAACATCAATGCTATCGACTACCTTCATTGCAATTGCATTGGATATATCAACCGATTTTAGTCGATAGGGAATAGCAATAACGTAGAGATATTGATTATTAAGCATAAACCGAGCCATTGAGCCTCCAATGCCAGCACCACTGCTCAAACCATCATTTGTTGTTGAATTAGCAAATGTTAATACATCCATTTCACCTTTGTAGTACCAGCATCCATAATTTTCCTTATAGTATTCCTCGGTAACTGTCTTAACCTCCCAACCAATGATTACTCCTTTCTGGTGATCAATATTGGCATATTGGTAGTTAATATCGCCTTCGGGAACAATTTCAGGGAAAATATTCTTAACACGCCCTACCTCCTTGGGATCGTTGATATCTGAGATATCAATGGCAATTAGATCGATGTAGCTATCAGCATATAGTATATTCCCATTTATTGCCATATCAACATTGCCAAGAATTTCGTAGAAGGCTACTTTCAGTGGATTCGATGGATTGGAATTGTCAATTACATGAATTCCTTTGCCTGGTTCGTTCACAAATAAATAGTTATCCTTGAAGTAAATCTTTCCAACATTATTTAAATCTTGGGGTTCAGTCTTTTTAAAGCCTGACCGAAAACTAGAATAGGACATGTAAACTGGAACATTGGCAGTATAGGTAATTTGTTCAATCGTTTTGTCGGTGCATCCACCAAAAAAAGTGCTAAAAGCAACTACCGATATAAGGGTTGTTAGGGTAATTTTCATAGTCCTTTCATTTATTTGGATTTGAAAAAAATATGTTAATTTACCATATAGATGTGAGTTTTAAAAGAAAGGTTGCGTGTGGGATAAAACGCCCCTCATTAGCTCTTCAGTATCATCCATCAGCGAGTAGTGGGTAAATATACAATCCACCCTTAATACTTATAGTATATGCTAACTATAACTACTGCAACACGCTTAAAATAAACACTCTAGGCGCTTATCACTTAAAATTGTAATGTTTCCTTATCGGCTTTTTAACATCCCAAACGCATTTTAGGCCCACCTTAAAAGTGACAAAATCACCTGCCTTGATGGTGTATTTGCCTTCAATGGTATCAACTTCAACCTCGCCCTCTAGTATTTGGCACTCTTCTTCGGAATCATAGAACCAATCGAATTTCGAAACTTCCTTTTCCCATATCGGCCAACGATTGATACCTCTTTTTATAATCTCTTCGCTGCTTAATTTTTCAATAATCACTTTATTCATAATGCTTCATTTAAAAATATTAATTTTCGCTTTAATTTGTCTCTTTTTCAATGGTAAAAATACAAATACATCATTAACCTAAAAAGATAATTTGATAGAAGATGATTCGAGTACCGTTTTTTATACTTTTGTGAAAATCGAAAAATTATGGATTTCAATCTAAGTATTGGATTATCATACCTTGAGACTCAAAGGGTAACATCGAATATGACAGCCCTACATTACGGTTCGGGACTTGTTGAGGTATTTGCAACACCTGCCATGATTGCCATGATGGAGAAAGCAGCCCTTAATGCTGTTCAGCAAAAGCTACCGGAAGGGTATAATACAGTTGGTGTTGAGATTTCTGTTACGCATACAAAGGCTACGCCTAAAGGCATGAAAGTTAAAAGTGAGGCAACTTTAAAAGAGGTGAATGGGAATAAGCTTCTCTTTGAGGTAATTGCATGGGATGAGGAGGGAGTAATCGGAAAAGGCACCCATAGACGATCGATCATTGAAACCGAAAAGTTCATGAATCGTATCCGAATTAACAAATAGTTATGGATTCAAGCATCTTCAAATCTCCATCATATCATACTCAGAGTATTACTGTTCATTCTTATGAGATTGACTTTAATAGTAGATTAAATATTTTTTCGCTATTCAACTATTTTCAAGAGATTGCTTGGGAACATGCAGGAATTCTACATTTTGGATTAGAGGATTTATCGAAGAGAAACCTTTTCTGGGTTTTATCGCGTGTGAGGGTAGAGATTGAAAGGCTTCCGCTATGGGGTGAAAATATTATATTGGTTACATATCCTCGTGGCTTCGATGGACTTTTCGCCCTTAGGGATTATGAAATCTACGATTCTAATGATAATCGAATTATATCAGCATCGAGTAGCTGGTTGATATTAGGTGCTCAAAATCGACGACCCGTAAGGTTGACTGACCTTGATTTGCCATTTCTTCTGAATGATCGTAAAGCTCTTACTTTAAATGCATCTAAAATTGAAGGTGTTACAGGGAACCCTGTAAATATCGATAGTTTAACGGTTAAACCTAGTGATTTCGACGTTAATTTTCATGTGAATAATGCTCGTTATATTGAATGGGCATATAATTCGTTCAGCTTCGATCATCATAAAGAAAATACGATTAAAACGATAGAGGTTAATTTTCTAGCTGAGGGCAAAGAGAATAATTGCCTTAAAATTGAGCTATCCAATCAATCAGAAAGAGAAAATATCGTTGTTATTAAACGTATTGATGATAATAAGGAGCTATGCAGGGTTCGCTTTGAGTGGAAGTAGTGATAGGGTATCTCGGATTAATAGCATTTCATTGCTGATTGTTTTTTACAAATGATGGAATGATGGGAGATGGGGATATTGCTTTTTAAACCTATTATTCCACTATTCTAACATTTCATCTATCTGATTTACTATTTCCTCCAAAAGTCATGTTTTTTTAACTAAATTAGCAACAAAAAATAGATGTTCACCGAATCCGATTTAAAACAACTTGCAGAGCAGGGTACAACCATAGACATGGTTAATGAGCAGATTGAAAATTTCCGAAAGGGTTTCCCCTACATGCAGATAACTGAACCTGCCACCATTGGCAATGGGATTATCAAATTGGATTGTGATGATCTCGATGATTTAATCGATCTGTACAAAGAGTTTGATGGCGATAGAGTGAAATTTGTACCTGCCTCGGGTGCTGCAACCCGAATGTTTAAACATCTTTTTGAATTTCAACAAGATTTCTCTACAAAAGGAGAGGATTGTCTAAAGGATAAAAGTTTTGGTTCAGCATCGAATTTTTTCAACAGCATAAAAAAACTTCCGTTTTACGCTAAACTTTACGATGAGCTGTGGAGTACCGGTTATAAAATGGATGAACTCATTGAGCGCAAGTACTATCCACCAATTATTGAGGCATTATTGGCCAAGGATGGATTAAACTATGGTAATCTACCAAAGGGTTTGATACCTTTTCACCGATACGAGGATGCTGTAAGAACTGCTCTTGAGGAGCAGCTGGTTGAAGGAGCGCAGCATTGCAAAGATTCTGAAAAGAACATCTTCATTTACCTAACCGTTTCGGGGGAGCATAGAGTAGCGTTCGAAAAATTGATAGATAGGGTTAAAGAAGCATTTGAAGAACGATACGAGGTAAAATTGAATATCCATCTATCGGAGCAGAAACCCTCTACTGATACGATTGCCGTTGAGATGGATAATAATCCATTCCGTAATCTTGATGGAAGTTTACTTTTTCGTCCGGGTGGTCATGGTGCATTAATTGAGAATTTGAACGAAATCGATGCTGAACTTATTTTCATTAAGAATATCGATAATGTTGTGCCCGATAGGTTAAAACCACATACTGTAAGGTACAAGAAAGCGTTAGCCGGTCTTTTGCTAAGCTATACTGGTATAATCTTCGATTATATTGATAAGGTTTACAAGAGTACTGATTGTGACCTTGAACTACTTCTCGAAATTCTCGATTTTACAAAGAGCGAACTATGTGTTTTGCCTCCAAATGGTTTGAATCTAAAGGATTACAAAGGTTTAAGGGAATATTTACTTGATGTACTAAATCGCCCCATTAGGGTTTGTGGAATGGTTAAAAATCAGGGTGAACCCGGTGGCGGCCCGTTTTGGGCTATAAACTCAGATGGTACAACCTCCTTGCAAATTGTTGAGAGTTCACAAATTAATCTGAATGATTCAGAGATTAAAAAAGTATTTAACGAATCCACCCATTTCAATCCAGTCGATTTGGTTTGCTATGTTAAGGATTACAACGGCGATAAGTTTGATTTACTCAAATTCCGCGATCCTCAAACAGGTTTTATCTCCATTAAAAGTAAGGATGGGCGTGACCTTAAAGCTCAGGAGTTACCTGGCTTATGGAATGGAGCCATGTCGAATTGGAATACCATTTTTGTTGAGGTTCCGCTTTTAACCTTTAATCCTGTAAAATCGGTTAACGATTTATTGAGGGAGGAGCATCAAACAGAGTAATTTGAAAATTATTTAATTTGAAGATTTGAAAATTACATTACTTTTTACATTTTCAAATTGCCAAATTTTCAAATTGAAAAATTGTCTTTGGATATTCAATCCCTGTAAGATATAGCCCCTCCGCAGGAGCCGATGAGCCCGCCAATGAGCGATCCATTGCAGCTATTATTTCCGAAAAGCGTTCGATGCTAATTTTATTTCTACCAACATCTACCAAAGAGCCTACGGTTGCTCTAACCATATTTCGCAAAAACCTATCAGCCGAGATGGTGAATATGAGAAGATTATCTTTTTCCTCCCAATTAGCAGTTAATATTTTACATATTGAGGTTTTATTATCTGAACCTACTTTGCTAAAGCTAGTAAAATCGTTGTAGTTGAACATCATTTTAGATGCCTTCTGCATCATATCAACATCAAGGTTACCATAGTACAACCATGCCAATTCTCGCCAAAAAGGATCTTTATCTCTACAAATAATATACTCGTAGGTCCTCGATATTGCATCAAAGCGAGCATGAGCCTCGGGTCTAACAAATTGAATAGATTTTATTGATATGTCTAAAGGAAGTATCTGGTTTAAATGGTAAAGAAAAGATGTATTTCCACTTAAATCATTTCGAGTAGAATCAAAATGAGCAACAAAATATTTGGCATGAACCCCTGTATCGGTGCGCCCTGCGCCTAATGTTTCGATGTTCTCTTTGAGTAGTGTAGATAATGCTTTATTCAATTCTGCCTGAACGCTATGGGCATTCTCCTGAATTTGCCAACCATGGTAGTTGGTTCCTCGGTACGAGAGTTCTATAAAGTAGCGATTATTCACAATTTGATATTTATACAAAAGTAGCTTAAGAATTGAAATTCTAAAAGTATAGTGATTATAGATTGAACCACATTAGGTACAATGGAACACAGTAGTATAATCTATGTGGCCTATGTGTCTATTGTGGTGAATTAAACAAAATCCCAAAACCCTATAACTTTCAAATACTGTAACTCTGAAATAAGAAATGAGGAATCAGGAACTCTTCACAAATCATAACCCTTTTTAACTCTTTTTAACTTGCATGGGGCGTATTAATTGTGAAATTTGCGGTTGTTAAATGTTAATCATATAATAATAAACCGATATAATTTTTAAAACGATGAGTGAAGTTAACGCATTAAACATTAAAGAGTTAAACGAAAGGATTCGTCTTGAAAGCTCGTTTGTTGATATTATCAGCATGGAGGTGAATAAGGTGATTGTGGGACAGAAACACCTTGTTGAATCGTTAATGATTGGACTTCTTGCCGATGGACATATTTTATTGGAGGGCGTGCCTGGGTTAGCAAAAACGCTTGCCATTAACACGCTTGCCAATACCATTGATGCGAAGTTCAGCCGAATTCAGTTCACCCCCGATTTGCTACCTGCCGACTTAATCGGTACATTGGTTTATAGCCAAAAGAAAGAGGAATTTATTGTTAAAAAGGGTCCAATCTTTACCAATTTTGTATTGGCCGATGAGATAAACCGCGCCCCTGCTAAAGTTCAAAGTGCATTGCTTGAAGCTATGCAGGAACGTCAGGTAACCATTGGCGATGTGACTTATAAACTAGAACAACCTTTTCTTGTTCTTGCCACACAAAATCCTATTGAACAGGAGGGAACCTACCCGCTTCCTGAAGCGCAGGTTGACCGTTTTATGCTTAAAGTTAAGATTACCTACCCAAAGCATGAGGAGGAGAAGTTAATCATGCGCCAGAATATATTGAGCACATTCCCAAAAGCCAACAAGGTTGTTAAAACTGAAGATATAATAAAGGCTCGAAGTATTGTTAGGGAGGTCTATATGGACGAGAAGATCGAAAAATATATCCTCGATATCGTTTTTGCAACACGATTCCCCAAACAGTATAATCTAGAGCGGTTTGAGCCCATGATCAGCTATGGAGCATCGCCAAGGGCAAGTATCAATTTAGCGTTGGCAGCCAAGGCATTTGCATTCATTAAACGCCGTGGTTATGTTATCCCTGAGGATATCCGTTCAGTTTGCCACGATGTGCTCCGTCATCGTATTGGGTTGACCTACGAGGCTGAAGCTGAAAATATTACAACCGAAGATATAATCTCTGAAATTTTAAATACTGTTGAAGTACCATAGCGCTGAATGACAACCTTCTATCGGAAATTGCTACTTCTATTGTTGGTAAGCATTATCACCATTTCGGGATTTGCTCAGAACTTTATTGGACAGCACAAGCAGTATATCCGACAGAATGTTAAGCAGGCTTACCCTGGATTCAATTTCGATAAAGAGGTTAATAATGGTAAAAAGAGTTTTTTAAAGTATGTTAACACCCTAGAGGAGCAAACATTGCTATTCATTCTCGATGAGAATGGGATTTGCACCTCAACGGCTAGAATGTACAATTCATGGCTATTTTCGAAGATAAAGGGTGAACTTGATAAGAAGTATAAGCGAAAAGATTCGCTTACATGGTACGACTCTATCAATGGTAATGTTTATGAGATTTTTATTAAAAAGGGTAATTGGTTTTTTACAGTAATTACTCGTCCTAAAAAATAAATAGTTTTCGGTATTATGGAAGCCACCGAGTTACTGAAAAAAGTACGAAAGATTGAGATAAAATCGCGAGGATTGTCAAGGCATATCTTCGCAGGGCAATACCATAGCGCATTTAAGGGCAAAGGTATGGCGTTTAGCGAGGTTCGGGAGTATATGTATGGCGATGATATTCGAAGTATCGATTGGAATGTAACTGCCCGATTCAACCACCCTTACATTAAGGTGTTTGAGGAGGAGCGTGAGCTTACGGTTATGCTCCTGATTGATATTAGCGGTTCTCGTATGTTTGGAACTACCAACATCTTAAAGAAAAACCTTATCGCTGAGATATCCGCAGTGCTTGCATTCTCAGCCATTCAGAATAACGATAAGATCGGGGCAATTCTTTTTAGCGACCGAATTGAGAAGTTTATTCCTCCGCAAAAAGGAAAAACTCATATCCTAAGAATTATTAGGGAGCTGATTGAGTTCGAGCCTAAAAGTCAGGAGACAAATATTTCCGAAGCCTTACGATACCTAACCAATGCAATTAAAAAGCGATGCACTGCATTTATTCTAAGCGATTTTATCGATTTAGAGGGCGATACATCAAACCCAAGGTTTAAGGATGCGCTAACCATTGCCAACAATAAGCACGATGTGGTTGGGGTCAGGATTTACGATAAACGCGAAACCGAAATGCCATCGGTTGGCCTAGTAAAGTTAAAGGATGCGGAGAGTAACACCTATAAATGGGTTGACACTTCGAGCTCGGCAACTCGCAAGGTTTATGCCGATTGGTGGAAACAAGCAAGTTCGAACCTAAAAACGGTTTTCTCTAAGTCAAAGGTCGATTGGGTTTCAATTAGCACCGATGAGGATTATGTTAAACCTTTAATCCTACTCTTTAAGCATCGAGGATAATTATTTGAACTATGAAGACAAGATTACTTTTCATATTACTTCTATTAAATTTTGCTGCCTTTGCTCAGGTATCGGATTCCGATTCGCCATACTCAGTAAAAACAACGCTTTCGAATGATTTTGTTTTGATAGGCGATAGGGTAGGGCTAACCATTTCTGTTTTAGTACCTGAGTCATGCAAGGTTACCTTTCCTGCGCTCAGCGATTCGCTGATGAAGGGCATTGAGCTGGTCAGTAAACCAACTCTTGAAACGGTTAAGCTGAAGAATAAGCAGAACGAGCAGATAATGAAACTGCTTATTACCTCATTCGACAGCGGTTCCTATCAGTTACCAGAACTTAGGATTGCTGTATCTGATGGAATAAAGACAGATACCGTACTCTCGAAACCATTAACATTGGTTGTGAATACAATTCCTCGCGATAAAGCGGTGAAGGATATTATGGATATCAAACCACCCATTGAGGAGCCTTTAACCATTAAAGAGGTTGCACCTTGGGCATTTGGAGGACTATTGTTTGCAGCGTTGATATTCTTGCTTATTATCTATTTAAAAAGAAGAAGAGAGAATCGTCCGTTCAGCTTCTTGCAGAAGCATGTTGACCCTCCGCATGTGATTGCTTTAAGGGAGTTAGAGAAGATTAAAGAGGAAAAACTCTATATCTCCGAAAACCATAAGTACTACTACACCCGATTAATTGATACGCTTAGGATTTACATTGAGGGTAGGTATGAGGTTAACGCCATGGAGCAAACAACCGATGAGATTTTATTCGGATTAAAAGGCGTTGGATTCCCTGTTGATGAGCAGTATAAGCAGTTACAGGAAACATTAATCCTTGCCGATTTGGTTAAGTTTGCAAAGTACACACCATTTGTTTCCGATAACGAGAACAGTTTAAAGGTTGCTTTCGATTTTGTTGAGAAAACTAAACCGATTGAAGAGGTTAAAGAAACCGTTATTATCGAAGAAGTCAAAAACGATAAAGTTGAGGAAGTAGCCGGATTATCGAATGAACAGGATAATAAAACGTTAAGCTAACAATGAACCAATTAGTATTTGCACATCCAAAATTCCTCTATCTGCTATTGCTAGTTCCTGCAATGGTTGCATGGTATATATTTCGCCAAAAAGATTCCAAGGCAAGTTTGCAAATATCTACATTACAGAGTTTTGCAAAAGCACCGGTATCTATTAAGGTATATCTAAGACATCTTCTTTTTGTCCTTCGGGTAATTGTTGTTGCTTTAATTATTATCGTCTTAGCACGCCCACAATCAACCAATACATGGAAAAATATTACCACCGAGGGCATCGATATTATACTTGCCATTGATGTTTCGGGAAGTATGTTGGCAAGGGATTTTACGCCCGACCGTTTAGAGGCTGCAAAGGAGATAGGAATTAAGTTTATTAGCGGTCGTCAGACCGATAGAATGGGGCTTGTGGTTTTTTCAGGCGAGAGCTTTACGCTTTGCCCTTTAACCACCGACCATGCCTCTCTAATCAACATGTTCAAGGATATCAAAATGGGAATCCTTGAGGATGGCACAGCCATTGGGTCGGGTCTAGCAGTGGCAACATCAAGATTGAAGGAAAGTAACGCTTTAAGCCGTGTTGTAATTCTCCTTACCGATGGTGTTAATAATCGAGGTGAAATTGCTCCGCTAACCGCTGCTGAAATTGCTAAAAGTTATGGAGTTCGGGTATATCCGGTTGGAATTGGTTCGATTGGAACTGCACCTTATCCAGTACAAACTCCTTTTGGGGTTCAGTATCAGGAAATGGAGGTCAAAATTGATGAGGAGATGTTACAGCAGGTTGCCGATATGACTGGTGGAAAATATTTTAGGGCAACCAACAATAAAGCGCTTGAGCAGGTTTATGCCGAGATAGATAAGCTGGAACGTTCAAAGATAGATGTGGTTGAGCACAATAAGCGCGAAGAGCGATTTAGAATCTTTGGTTTTATTGCCTTAGGGTTAATTGCCCTTGAGTTTGCTTTACGATCAACCATTTTTAGGAGTATTCCTTAAGAAGTGAAAAGTTTAAAGTGAAAAGATAAAAGTAAACTGAAAAGATATGTTTAGGTTCTTGCATCCAGAATACTTGTATTTACTATTCATAATCCCTATTGCACTCGGATTATTTTGGTTTGCTACACGATTGCAGAAAAAAGCGATTAACCGTTTTGGTAACATAGAAACGTTAATGCAGCTGATGCCAGGATTCTCCTTTCAAAGGGGGTGGCTAAAGGTGATTATTTTAAGCACTGCCATTGCACTTATCATTGTTGGAATAGCAGGTCCGCAATTTGGCTCAAAGCTAACCGAAGTAAAACGTAAGGGGATTGAGTTAATCATTGCTCTCGATGTATCCAATAGTATGATGGCTCAGGATATTCAACCCAATAGGTTGGAGCGTGCAAAGCAGGCTATCTCTAGGCTTGTCGATAAACTTTCGAACGATAGACTTGGGTTAATAGTATTTGCAGGCGATGCCTATGTTCAATTGCCAATTACTAATGATTACATCTCAGCAAAGATGTTCCTTTCATCGATAAGCCCTGGAATTGTTCCAAAACAGGGAACGGCAATTGGTAGCGCAATTGACTTGGCCGCTAACTCATTTAGCCCTCAAAGCGAGACCAGTAAGGTAATTGTTGTACTATCGGATGGAGAAAACCATGAGGATGATCCTGTTGAAGCTGCCAAGAAAGCAGCAGAGCAAGGTATATACGTTTATGCCATTGGAATTGGTTCACCCCAAGGCTCGCCAATCCCTGTAGCTTCACAGGATAATCAAGCATCGTTTTGGAAGGATAAGGATGGTAATGTAGTAGTATCGAAACTTGATGAGGAAACCCTTTCTAAAGTTGCAGTAGCAGGAAACGGTCAATATTTAAGGGCTACAAACACACAGTTAGGCTTACTTCCAATGTTTGATGATATTAATAAGATGCAGAAAACCGAGATGAAGGAGAAGATTTATTCAGAGTACGACGATCAGTTTCAGTATCTTTTTGCAGTAGCACTATTTCTTTTAATTCTAGAATTTATAATTCTTGAGCGAAAGAATAAATGGTTAACTAAGTTAAATCTATTCGGTGTTAATAGGAGGTTATAAAATGAGGTCATTAGCACTTACATCAATATTAGTAGCACTTTTGGCATTTGGAGCAAATGCTCAAAATGAGAAGAAATCTATCCGTCAGGGGAATCGTGAATTTAAGAAAGACGACTTTACGAACTCCGAGATATCCTATCGAAAGGCGCTAGAGAAGAATCCATCATCTTTCAAGGGTAATTTTAACCTTGCCGATGCCCTTTACAAGCAGGATAAACAGGAAGAGACTGTAAAACTTCTCGACGGGTTATCATCAGCGAATGTTGATGATGTTCAAAAATCCAATGTTTACTACAATATGGGCAACTCTTACCTAAAGCAGAAGAAGCTGAAGGAGAGTATTGATTCATACAAGAAATCGCTTCGTTTAAACCCTAACGATGCCGAGGCAAAGTATAACCTGGGAGAGGCACAGCGAATGCTAAAGGAACAGCAGAAGCAGGATCAGAATAAGGATAATAAAGATAACAAAGACAATAAGGATAATAAAGATAAGAACAAGGATAAAAAGGATCAGGATAAGAAAGACGATAAAGATAAGGATAAGAAAAACCAGGATCAAAAAGATAAGAATAAGCAGCAACCTCAGCAACAAAAAATGTCGCAGGAGGATGCTCGAAGGATGTTAGAGGCTTTGCAAAATAATGAGAAGCAGATTCAGCAGAAGATGAAAGAGCAACAAGCAAAAATGGCGAAGATAAGAGTTGAGAAAAATTGGTAAGGAATTAAGTCTATACATAAAGATATGAGAAGAATTTTATCACTTTTGGGATTATTTCTGCTTACGAGTTTTTCTTTTGCACAGGAAGTTAAACTCGAGGTATATGCTCCAAGTTTGGTGGCTGTTGGGGAGCAATTTCGGTTAACCTATTCTATTAACAAACAACCAACATCATTAACACCGCCAGAGATTAAGAATTTTGAGATTCTTGCAGGACCAAGTTCATCCCATAGTACAAGCGTTCAGGTTATTAATGGTCGTGTTTCTCAGAGTGAAACCATCTCATATACATATATCCTTGAAGCTAACAAAGAGGGCAAATTTACCATAGACCCTGCTGTTGCAGTGGTTGGTAATCAAGAATTAAAATCGAACACTATTACTATCGAGGTTATTAAGCAAAATAATTCAGCACAGCAACAGCAGCAAGGTCAGGGTGGTGAACAACAGGAACAAGAACAAGCAAGGGATGATTTACCTAATTCTGAACTTTTTGTTAGCGTTGATGTGAACAGAAGGTCTGTTTATCTTGGTGAGCCCATTGTTGCTACCCTCAAGATATATACAGTAGTAACCCTTGCAAATTTTGAGGATTCAAAATTTCCTCCTTTTAATGGTTTTTGGAGTCAAGAAATTGAAACCACTCCAAATATTGAATTCCAACGTGAGAATGTGAATGGAAGGCTTTACAATGTTGGTATTATTAAAAAATATCTACTTTTTCCTCAGAAGAATAAAAACCTAGAGATTGATCCATTTGAACTTGTTGTGCTCTACCAAAAACGCAGTAATCGTTCTCAATCCATTTTCGATGATTTTTTTGGCTCCGTTGAGACCTATCGTAAGAAATTGGTAAGTAAGCCGATTACAATCAATGTCATGGATTTACCTTCAAACGCCCCAGAAACCTTTAAAGGAGGAGTAGGTAGTTTTAAACTTGAACCAACGCTCGATAAGAAAACAGTTAAAACCAACGAAGCCATAACGCTAAAGATTAAAATTTCAGGTAGTGGAAATATAAAACTTATTGATTCACCCAAGGTTGAATTCCCCGAGGGATTTGAGGTTTACGATCCCAAAACTACCGATAAGATAACAACTACAGCCAATGGCGCATCGGGTTATAAACTATTCGAATATGTTGCAATTCCTCGTTCGCCGGGTAATTTTACCATTCCACCCATTGAGTTCACCTATTTCGACCCATCAAAGGCTCAATATGTAACCTTAAAATCGGAGGAATACAATGTTAGGGTCTCATCTGATGGAGCTGATTCAGGAACTGTTTCGGTTTATGGGTATGGTAAAGAGGATATTAAGTTCATAGGTAAGGATATTCGTTTTATCAAAACAGGTAAACTTGGGATTAAACCTTATTCAACTTTCTTTTTTGGTTCGTTGATGTTTTATTTAACAATTATCTTCCTTTTACTATGCTTTGGTGCAGCTACCTATTATATGGGCAAGCATCAAAAGGAGCTTTCGGATATTAGGCTCATTAAGAATAAAAAGGCGAATAAGGTTGCTCGGAAACGATTACTAATTGCCGAATCGCATCTGAAAACGAATAGCAGAGATTTGTTCTTTGAGGAGATTCACAAGGCGATGTGGGGTTACCTTTCCGATAAACTAAGCATTCCAGTATCCAATCTAACTAGCGATAATGCTCGGATTGAATTGAAAGCAAAGGAAATTGATGATATTGATATTGAAGAGTTTATGCGTATAATCTCGGTGTGCGAGTATGCTCGATTTTCACCAGCAACCGATGATTCAGAAATGAATTCACTATTCAATAGCGCTCATCAGCTGATTATGAAACTTGAACAGATTATTAAAAAATGATAATTTCCATTTTTTATTACTCATTTTAAACTTATCATTTATGCTTCGACATATTCTCAATACTCTAATAATTGGCGTTTTATCAATAAATAGTCTTATGGCTGTTAATGTTGATGCATTAATGTCCGATGCCAATAAAAGCTATTCCGATGGCAAATTCGATGATGCGGTTAAAGCCTATGAATCAATTGTAAAGCAGGGTTATAGGTCGGATATACTTTACTATAATCTGGGAAATGCCTACTTTAAAACAAAAAATATCTCTGCAGCCATTCTCAACTATGAGAGGGCTTTGCTATTGAATCCCGGCGATGAGAATACTAGGTTTAACCTTGATTTAGCCAAAACCTTTACCGTTGATAGAATTGAACCGCTACCTGAGTTTTTTTTGATAACGTTCTTCAATAAGTTTAGATTATTTATGTCAACCAATGGATGGGCCTATTCTGGATTATTTTTCTTTATTCTTTCATTAGTCTTAGCCTATTTCTTTTGGTTTACATATAACCCTAGTATCAAGAAAATTTCATTCTCTGTTGGAGTTCTTACCATTTTAATTACGTTACTCTCTTTCACTTTTAGCTTACAGCAGAAGAATATAATAGTTGATCATCGTTATGGAATTCTTATGCCATCGGTAGTTGCTGTGAAAAGTTCGCCAGGGGATTCGGGGAAAGACCTATTTGTACTCCATGCAGGGACAAAGGTTAAAATTATTGATTCTGTTGGGGATTAGTACGAAATTCGCGTTGCCGATGGTAATATTGGCTGGATTCTTAAGGAGACCATGGAGAGGATTTAATTTCTAATTCCGAGTTGTTCCCCAATAACCAAAACCTAGAAATGTTAATAAACAAAACATCTTCAAATCTGTTAGTTGGTTATAAATAATTAAACTAACTAGACTATGAAGATTATAACGTTATTTTCAGTAGCGATTCTTATATCAGCTGCTGCATCGGCTCAATTTAAATCTCTCTACGATTTTAAGGTGAAAACCATTGATGGTTCGGTTTACTCCTTATCACAACTCAAGGGTAAAAAGGTGATGTTAGTTAACACCGCCTCAAAATGTGGTTACACACCTCAATACGAAACATTACAAAAGGTTTATCAGGAGTTTAAGGATAAGAACTTTGTCATCATTGGATTTCCTGCTAATAACTTTGGAAGCCAAGAACCAGGAACCAACAGTGAGATTAAGAATTTTTGCACCGAGAAGTACAGTGTTACTTTTCCAATGATGGAGAAAATCTCCGTAAAAGGAGATGATATAGATCCATTGTACAAATGGCTTACCTCAAAGGCTCAGAATGGTGTTTTGGATAGCGAGGTGAAATGGAATTTCCAAAAATACCTTATCGATGAAAATGGTAAACTCGTTGATGTTGCCTTCTCGAAAGAAAAACCTGATTCCGAAAGAATTATTAAATGGATTAAGGGGGAGAAATAATTGATTTTTTGCAACTTTCAGCAGTAATCGAAATGAACACAAAAACCACGAAGACACTGAGGGCACAGAGAATAAATGAGAACAAAAACTTAGATTATCTTTTTTCGAATTAGATGATTGGTAACTATTCAGCAGCAATAAAAACTCTCACGCAAAGTCGCAAAGCCGCCAAGACACTAAGGTATTCTATGAACACAAATAAAAATACAATAAAAAAATATAGTCGAAAGTTCATTGGTAAAATGTTTTTTTGTTGGAATTAGCCTAAAAAATGAAATTACTCGAATTACAATCCATTAGCTCGCAAAGGGAAAAAACGAATACGTTTTTTCTTTCTTTGCGGACTTTGCGGCTTTGCGAGAGACAAAAGCGAGTAACAGTCTTTATAACTGTAGTTTACATTTGCCCATGAAAAAAAAATGGTTATCTGAAAATGTATCTGAGTAGTTACGATTATTTAAATATTCTAAAAGCTCTAAGTTATTACTTAGGGCTTTTTTATTGGTGGGTAAATTGATGAACTAACCCTCTAGTTTTTTATCTTTACAAAAAAAAATAATGAAAACAGTTTTACTTACAGGGGGTACAGGGTATATCGGCTCTCATACTGCCGTTGAACTTATAAATGCTGGGTACAAAGTTGTAATTGTCGATAACCTAACAAACTCATCCATTGATTCTATTGAGGGAATACATAAAATTACAGGGGTAAGACCAGATTTTGTAAAGGCAGATTGTTCGGTGTGCTGCGAGATGGAGTCGCTTTTTAAGAAATATAATGGATTTCATTCAATAATACATTTTGCTGCTTTAAAAGCAGTTGGAGAGTCGGTAGAGAAGCCATTGGAATACTATCATAATAACCTATCTTCATTAATCAACCTCTTACAGTTGATGAAAAAAGGCGGAGGAGGAGACCTTGTTTTTTCTAGCTCATGTACCGTTTACGGTCAACCCGATAGTTTACCTGTAACAGAAAAATCTCCATACAAGCCAGCAACTTCTCCTTATGGAAATACAAAGAAAATTGCTGAGGATATTCTGCGTGAAACTATCAATGTAAATAGTTCAATTAAAGGAATTGCTTTAAGGTACTTTAACCCGATTGGTGCACATTCTTCAGCAGAAATTGGCGAATTACCCTTGGGTAAACCCGATAACCTTATTCCTTTTATTACTCAAACTGCAGTTGGTATTAGAGAAAAGCTGCAAATTTTTGGTAACGATTACGATTCGGCTGATGGCACTGCCATTCGCGATTACTTTCATGTAGTTGACTTAGCAAAAGCTCATGTTTTAGCGTTAAAAAGACTTGAGGAGAATAGAAATAAAGCAGGATTTGAAGTATTCAATGTTGGAACAGGTAAAGGCGTAACCGTACTTGAGATTGTTAAGGCATTTGAAAAGGTAAGCGGTTTAAAACTAAACTACGAGATTGTTGGACGCAGGGCAGGCGATATTGAAAAGGTTTGGGCTGATACAACGCTTGCTAATACTGAATTGGGTTGGAAAACTCAGAGTACACTTGAAGAGGCATTGCTTACGGCTTGGAATTGGGAGAAGAAGTTAAGAGAAGTGAAGAGTGAGAAGTGAGAAGATAAGACAACTAAAGCTACCTATGGACAACAAAAAATCCCAGAGTTTATCTGGGATTTTTCATGTCAGTATAATATGGTTAAGCCAAGAAGCTTAATAGAATACCAGCAGCAACTGCACTGCCGATAACACCAGCAACGTTTGGACCCATTGCGTGCATTAAGAGG
This sequence comes from Bacteroidales bacterium, assembly GCA_003818205.1. Taxonomy (GTDB): domain Bacteria; phylum Bacteroidota; class Bacteroidia; order Bacteroidales; family Tenuifilaceae; genus UBA8529. The sequence goes on along the minus strand of RPRQ01000024.1, from coordinate 5,185 downwards.
TGGTTGGTTTTATCGTACTCCAATCCAACTACCTGCGAAACACGCGCACTATCGGGAACGGCAGATACTCCTGCATTTCCGATAAGCGGATTGATTTTGTTTCCTTCTTTAAGAAATATGTTGAAGATTTTTACAAACATTACGCCCCCAAATGTCGCAACTACGAATGATGCAGCACCTAAACCAAAAATCATAACACTTTGAGTTGTCAAAAATGTAGTGGCCTGAGTTGATGCACCAACCGTTACACCAATAAGAATGGTAACAATATCAATTAGTGGCCCTTTTGCTGTATCTGCCAAACGTTTTGTTACAGTACTTTCTCTTAGTAAGTTTCCAAAGAAAAGCATACCAAGTAATGGCATACCCGATGGAACTATAAACGTTGTGAGCAGCAGACCCATAATCGGGAAGAGGATTTTCTCTAATTTCGAAACCTGACGTGGAGGTTTCATTCTTATCAGTCTTTCCTTTTTAGTAGTAAGTAGTTTCATAATGGGTGGCTGAATAACAGGAACCAATGCCATGTATGAATATGCTGCAATTGCTATTGCACCCATAAGATTAGGTGCAAGCTTCGATGATAGAAAGATTGCCGTAGGGCCATCGGCACCGCCAATAATTCCTATTGCACCTGCTTCTTCGGGGGAAAACCCTAACTGCAATGAGACCATATATGCACCAAAAATACCTAATTGAGCAGCAGCTCCAATCAATAGTAACTTTGGATTTGATATCAAAGCACTAAAATCTGTCATAGCACCTATCCCCAGAAATATTAAAGGTGGATAAATACCCTGAGAGACACCAAAGTATAGGTAACTCATAACGCTACCCTGTTCGTAAATACCAACTTGGAGACCTGGGAAGAAAGGAACATTCCCAATGATTATACCAAATCCAATAGGAACCAAAAGCATTGGTTCATATTCCTTTGCTATAGCAAGGTATATAAATGCTAACCCAACGCAAATCATAGCCATGTGTCCCCATGTGATATTTGCAAAGGAGGTATAGGACATGAATTGCTGAAGGTTTTCCAGAAGGAACGAGAAAAATGTATTTGAACTTTCCATCTTATGCACCAATTATTACTAAAACATCACCCTCAAGAACGTTATCACCTTTATGGAATTTAACATCCGTAACAACTCCATCTTTATCAGAATCGATGTTATTTTCCATTTTCATAGCCTCAAGAACTAGCAGTTTTTGTCCAACCTTAACATGGTCGCCAGGTTTAACGTGCATCTCAAGGATTACCCCTGGAAGTGGAGATTTTATTGCGCCAGATGTTGCTGCTCCAGGGCTCTTTGTCTTAGCCACCGAAGGATGATTATCAGTTGATGGAACCGAAGCTGCTCTTACTAGTTTAGGTGTTTTGGTTTGCTTTAGCTCCTTATCAAGTTCTACTTTATAGGGCGTTCCGTTAACCTCTAGATCTGCAATGTTTCCTTCGATGTTGGTAATGTTAACACTATAGTCATTACCATTTATTTTGAACTTAAATTCTTTCATATCTTAATGTTACCTTTTAAGTTTTGTGTTTAACGATTCTTTCTGAGGGGTTTGTCTCAAACCATAGATTTTAGAACTCCAAGGAGAATAATTTTTTGCAGCTCTATTAATCGTAAGAATGGCTGACTCATAGTCATGCTGTTCCGTTTCGTGTAGGTACAAAGCAGTTGAAATGGCTGCAAAAACCTCTCCTGAAATCTCTTCATGAACAATTGTTTTTCCCTCAAGGGCAGCAATAGCCTCAATCTTCTCCTTCTGTTTACGAACATTGAAAAGCCCAAACTGTTTAAAGAAAATATAAAGTAGGATTAAGGCAATAAATACAACCGACATAGCAACCATTGCCATACCAATACCAAATGGATCTGCCTTTGCAAATTTTTGACCAGGTGAAACTTCGTCTATAGTGGTATTTGTAGCCTCGGGTGTTGTTTTAACCATTTCTTGCCAGGTTCCAGTACCATCCTCTTTTCGTGCATAAGAAATATTTGCCTTAGAATCAGGTAGTGAAACGCTATCAATAAGCGTTTTTCCATCCTGTTCAAAAAGTGCAACCACCCTTGATGTTGAGTCTAACACAAAGTTTAGATGAAATGTTCCATGAGTTGTCTTACCATCAGCCCAAAAGATAACAAAGTATCTAGTGGGTATAGAGGTGCCAGGGTCATTCTTAGGAATTCTATACTTGGTTGGATTGCTTATATCATCTGTTAAGTAGCAACCACCAATGTTAACCTTATTATAAGCCGAGTTAAAGATTTCAATCCAAGCACTTCTTTCGCCGTAGTTATCCTCATAGTTTAAGGTATTCTTAATGAGAACCTCATTTATCCTTAAATCTTTAGCGCTTTGGGCTGATACAATTAATCCAGCAATAATAAAACCAACCGTTAATGCAATTCTTTTCACTATCATTCTCATAGTTAGCATTATTTATAGTGGTAGGTTTGAGTGCTTTTTAGGAGGATTTACATCCTTTTTGGTTGCAAGCGCTTGTAATGCCCTGATAACTCTGAAACGGGTATTACGTGGTTCAATCACATCATCGATGTAACCGAACTTAGCGGCAACGTAAGGGTTGGCAAATTTCTCTTTGTACTCCTGTTCTTTTCGTACAAGCATTTCTACCTTTGCTTTTTCATCCTCAATATTATCGAGTTCGCGGCTTAGAAGAACTTCAATAGCTCCTTTAGGACCCATAACAGCAATCTCAGCGCTTGGCCAAGCGTAGTTAATATCGCCACGTAGATGCTTTGAACTCATTACATCGTATGCGCCACCGTAGGCCTTACGTGTAATCACTGTAACCTTTGGTACAGTTGCCTCTCCATATGCAAATAGAAGCTTTGCACCATGGATAATAATGCCATTGTATTCCTGCGCTGTACCAGGTAGGAAACCAGGAACATCAACAAGGGTTAAAATTGGAATGTTGAATGCATCACAGAAACGAACAAAACGAGCTGCTTTGCGTGATGCGTTGATATCAAGTACACCCGCCATATATTTCGGTTGGTTGGCAACAATACCTACGGATTGACCGTTGAATCGAGCAAAACCTATAAAAATATTAGGTGCGTAGTCACGTTGAACTTCTAAATATTCCCCATTATCAGCAATAGATGCGATAACATCCTTCATATCGTAAGGCTTATTGGCATTGTCGGGGATTATCTCGTTCAATGTATCATCTAATCTATCAATTGGGTCGGTACAATGAACCAAAGGTGGCTCTTCTAAATTATTCTGTGGAAGATAGCTTAAAAGCTTACGAAGCATCATAATACCTTCCTCTTCGCTTTCGGAAACAAAGTGTGCAACACCTGATTTTGTAGCGTGAATAGATGCTCCACCAAGTTCCTCGGATGTAACCGTTTCGCCAGTTACCGTTTTAACAACTTTAGGCCCAGTTACAAACATGTAGCTGGTTTCCTTATTCATCATAATAAAATCGGTAAGTGCAGGGGAATATACAGCACCACCAGCGCAAGGACCAAAAATTGCTGATAGCTGAGGAATTACACCTGATGCTAGGATATTACGTTGGAAAATTTCAGCATAGCCTCCAAGACTCTTCACACCTTCCTGAATACGAGCACCACCTGAATCGTTTAGACCAATTACTGGTGCTCCAACCTTCATGGCCATATCCATTACTTTGCAGATTTTTGCGGCAAACATTTCGGAAAGTGAACCGCCAAATACGGTAAAATCTTGTGAGAATACATATACTAAACGACCATCAATTGTACCGTAACCGGTAACAACTCCATCGGATAGGTATGACTCTTTCTCTAGCCCGAAATCGATACAACGGTGCGATACGAACATGTCGAACTCCTCGAAGCTTCCCTCGTCGAGCAGCATATTTAACCGTTCACGTGCAGTGAATTTCCCTTTTTTATGCTGGGCTTCAATTCTTTTTTCACCTCCTCCGAGCTTTGCTTGCTCACGAAGGGCTATTAATTCCTGAATTTTCTTTTGTTGAGTTGTGCTCATTTTTGTGTGTTATTTCGTAGTATTATTTATTCTTGTCTTCGCAAAGTTCTGTTAAAACGCTAAAGGTTGATTTTGGGTGTAGGAAAGCGATATCTAATCCTTCTGCCCCCTTACGTGGTGTTTTATCAATTAGGGTAACGCCATTCTTTTCAACCTCAACTAAAGCCTCTTCGAGGTTTTTAACCGCAAAAGCCATATGATGTATGCCTTCGCCCTTCTTCTCGATAAACTTACCGATTGGTCCTTCTGGGTCAGTTGACTCAAGTAGCTCAATTTTGGTTTGCCCAACCATGAAGAAAGCAGTTTTAACTTTCTGCTCTTTTACCTCTTCAATACTGTAGCATTTTAGACCAAATGCCTTTTCGTAAAAAGCGATTGCATCGTTAAGGTTTTTAACAGCAATTCCAATGTGCTCGATATGTGATAATTGCATAGTTTAGGATTTTATATTTTAGATTTCACAAAAGTATATCCTCTGATTTGATTAAACCTATGAAAAATGCCATGTATTTAGTTGTTCTTCAACATAGATGTAAAGCATAAAAAATTGTTAGTTGAATAACAGGGGGAGGGTAATTTAAGGAATAATAGACCTTAGATCCAAGGAAAAGGAGAATAAAAAAATGAGATATTAAAATATTGTAACTATTCAGCAGTAATCGAAATGAACAAAAAACCACGGAGACACAGAGGACACAGAGATTAAATGAGAACAAAATTTTAGATTATACTTTTTTGAACGAGATGATTGCTCAAAAGAATGTGTTTATTTTTGTACATTATACATTATATAGATTAAGCAGTTTTGCGCTTCGTTAAAATTTCATAATATGATAGTTACGGTATTTTTTAAACCAAAAATCAATAACTCCGCCTTTTAAGGCGGAGTCAAGATAAAGAAGAATCCTCGGCTTTAGCCAAAAGCGTAGTGTACGGTTTTAAGAGTAGAATTGTTTCTACGTTAATTAATAGAAAGTATATAGCAGCTGGCGTAGAAAGTCAAGGGTGAAGCCCACAAATCGTTAGATCATTATCTCCGCCTTAAAAGGCATAGCCGTCAACCTAATAATTGCATGTACCTGATAATGAGTTCATACAACTATTTTTCACCCCATTCCTTTGGAGAACAGGGTTCTTTGTTGTAATTTTGCTCATACCAAAGAACTTT
>RPRQ01000023.1 GCA_003818205.1 Bacteroidales bacterium | reverse complement strand
TGAGGGTCGCGGGTTCGAGTCTCGTCTCCCGCTCTATGTATAAGCCGATGTAGCTCAGGGGTAGAGCACTTCCTTGGTAAGGAAGGGGTCATGAGTTCAATTCTCATCATTGGCTCAATTTTTTATAAGGCGAATATCAAATTTTAAAAATTATAATTGTAAATTAATATCTGGAGTTATGGCAAAAGAAAAATTTGATAGGTCGAAACCACACGTAAATGTCGGAACTATTGGTCACGTTGACCATGGTAAGACCACTCTTACTGCAGCTATTACTAAAATTCTTGCAGAAAAAGGACTATCCGAATATCGTTCATTCGATTCTATCGACAATGCTCCTGAAGAAAAGGAGAGAGGTATTACCATTAATACCGCACACGTTGAGTATTCAACTGCAAATCGTCACTACGCTCACGTTGACTGTCCTGGTCACGCTGACTATGTTAAGAATATGGTTACAGGCGCTGCTCAGATGGACGGTGCAATTATTGTAGTTGCAGCTACTGATGGTCCTATGCCACAAACTCGTGAGCATATTCTACTAGCTCGTCAGGTTAACGTACCTTATCTTGTCGTTTTCTTAAACAAATGCGATATGGTTGACGATCCTGAAATGCTTGAACTAGTTGAAATGGAAGTTCGCGAACTTTTAAGTTTCTACAAATTCGATGGCGATAATGCTCCTGTTATTCGTGGTTCAGCTCTTGGTGCACTTAACGGTGAACCTGTTTGGGTTGAGAAAGTAATGGAGCTGATGGATGCTGTCGATTCTTATATTCCAATTCCTCCACGTGAGAATGAAAAACCATTCCTAATGCCAGTTGAGGACGTATTCTCAATCACTGGCCGTGGTACCGTTGCAACAGGTAGAATCGAAACTGGTGTTATCTTAACCAGTGAGGAAATTGAAATCGTTGGTTTAGGCGCGGAGAAGAAAAAATCAGTGGTAACTGGCGTTGAAATGTTCCGTAAGATACTTGATAGAGGTGAAGCCGGCGATAACGTTGGTCTTCTACTTCGTGGTGTTGACAAGAATGAGATTAAACGTGGTCAGGTACTTGCTAAACCAGGTTCAATCACTCCTCATACCAAGTTCAAAGCTGAGGTTTACGTACTGAAGAAAGAGGAAGGTGGACGTCATACCCCATTCCACAACAACTATCGTCCTCAGTTCTACTTACGTACCCTTGACGTAACTGGAGAGATCCAATTGCCAGAAGGTGTTGAGATGGTAATGCCTGGTGATAACGTTACAATTACTGTTAACCTTATCTATCCAGTAGCTATCAACAAAGGTTTACGTTTCGCTATCCGCGAAGGTGGACGTACTGTTGGTGCTGGTCAGGTAATCGATATCGTTGAATAATATTCAATATTTATAAAAAAGGATTGATCCCTCATGGGATCAATCTTTGCCTACGGGTGTAGCTCAGTTGGTAGAGCATCGGTCTCCAAAACCGAGTGTCGGGCGTTCGAGTCGCTCCTCCCGTGCAAAAAATATCCACACATGAAAATAGTAGAATATTTTAACGAAACGTATAGTGAACTTGTTCACAAGGTTTCGTGGCCAACGTGGAAAGATCTTCAATCCAGCGCATTGATAGCAATGATTGCTTCCCTATTGATCGCAGTGGTTGTGTTCCTCATGGACATTAGTTTTGAGAATATTATGGAATTCATTTACAAGTTGCTTTACTAAAATCAATAGGAACTGCAATGGAAGAGAATGTAAAGAAATGGTATGTTCTTCGAGCCATTGGTGGGAAAGAAAAGAAGGTAAAGGAGTACGTTGATAACGAGATCAACCGTTTGAAGCTGCACGACTTTATCTCACAAGTTCTTATTCCTACTGAGAAGGTTTACCAAATACGAAACGGTAAAAAGATCAGCAAGGAGAGAATTTTCTATCCCGGTTATGTTCTTATCGAAGCAAACCTTGTAGGTGAGATACCTCATATTCTTAAAGATATTCCTAACGTTATCGGCTTTTTAGGCGATCCTAAAACGAACGATCCTATACCATTACGTACCTCGGAGGTTAATCGCATCTTAGGTAAGGTTGATGAGCTGGCTGGTAATGAGGAAGAACTAAATGTTCCATTTTATGTAGGTGAAACGGTGAAGGTTATTGATGGTCCTTTTAACTCATTCTCCGGAGTAATTGAAGAAGTGAACGAGGAAAAGAAGAAGCTGAAGGTTATGGTGAAAATCTTCGGCCGAAAAACTCCTTTGGAGTTAAGTTTTATGCAAGTAGAAAAGGAATAAAAACTTAAGAGCTAAAGCATTATGGCTAAAGAAGTTGCTGGATTTATTAAACTCCAGATCAAGGGCGGTGCTGCTAACCCATCACCACCTGTAGGTCCCGCTCTCGGCTCGAAAGGGGTAAACATAATGGAGTTCTGTAAGCAGTTCAACGCAAGAACTCAAGGTCAGGCTGGGAAAGTACTTCCGGTTGTGATCACAGTGTATGGCGATAAGTCTTTCGACTTCGTCGTTAAAACCCCTCCGGTAGCCGTTCAACTGCTAGAAGTATCGAAGCAGAAATCTGGTTCCGCAGAGCCTAACCGTAAAAAGATTGCCTCAGTTACCTGGGAACAGGTACAGGAAATCGCAAAGGATAAAATGCCCGATCTGAACTGCTTCACTATGGAGTCAGCGATGAAAATGGTAGCAGGAACTGCCCGCAGTATGGGTATAACTGTAACCGGTAATTATCCGGGTAATTAACCTCTAACCTCTATTGCGCAATGACTAAACTGACTAAGAACAGGAAGCTTGCTCTGTCAAAATTAGAAGCCGATAAGCAATACCGGCTTGCTGAAGCAGCTGCCCTTTTGAAGGATATTACAAGTACAAAATTTGACGCATCGGTTGACCTCGACATACGTCTTGGCGTTGACCCACGAAAAGCGAATCAAATGGTGCGTGGTGTTGTTACTCTTCCTCACGGAACGGGTAAGGTAACCCGCGTATTAGTACTTTGTACTCCTGATAAAGAAGAAGCTGCCCGCCAAGCGGGTGCAGATTATGTTGGACTAGATGATTTTATCGAGAAGATAAAAGGCGGTTGGACTGATATTGATGTTATCATCACTATGCCAACCGTTATGGCTAAAGTGGGTGCACTTGGCCGTGTTCTAGGACCACGTGGTCTGATGCCAAACCCCAAAAGTGGTACAGTTACCATGGATGTGGACAAGGCTGTAAAAGAGGTAAAACAGGGTAAGATTGACTTCAAGGTTGATAAGTTCGGAATTATCCACTCATCAATCGGGAAGGTTTCATTCGCACCGGAACAGATTGTCGATAACGCTCACGAGTTTATTAATACGATTATTAAACTCAAACCCTCATCAGCAAAAGGTACTTATGTAAAAAGCATATACATCTCCAGCACGATGAGCCCAGGGCTTGCAATCGATACCAAATCAGTTGCCGAAGCGAAATAATAACCTTATTACAGACCCAATAGCACTATGAGAAGGGAAGATAAAAATTTATTGATCGATAAGCTTACCGAGCAGATAAATCAATACCCACATTTCTATCTTACAGACATATCCGAGTTGAATGCTGAAGTAACCAGCAAGCTACGTAGGACATGTTTTGAAAAACAGGTAGAGTTGGTAGTGGTTAAAAACACTCTATTCATTAAGGCGTTGGAGCGCAGTGGAAAATCAGATTTTACACAGCTCTACGACTCAATAAAAGGGTCAACATCTGTAATGTTTACCGAAACCGGTAACGTTCCAGCAAAGCTTATCAAGGAATTCCGTAAGAAGAATCCTAAACCCTTACTGAAGGCCGCTTTTGTAGAAGAATCAATATATGTAGGTGAAAATCAACTTGAAGCACTCGTTAGCCTTAAGAGCAAGAATGAACTTGTTGCTGACGTTATCGCTCTGTTGCAATCACCCGCTAAAAATGTTATCTCTTCATTACAATCCGGTCGTAACATTCTTGCAGGTGTTGTTAAAACACTATCAGAAAAAGAACAATAATTTTAGTTTGGAATTAATTTAAACTCAAAGGAAAAATGGCAGATCTTAAGAAATTTGCAGAAGATTTAGTTAACCTCTCCGTAAAGGATGTAAATGAGCTTGCTAAGATTCTAAAAGACGAATATGGCATCGAGCCAGCTGCTGCAGCTGTTGCTGTTGCTGCTGCTCCAGCTGCTGAAGCAGTTGTTGCTGAAAAATCAACATTCGACGTTATTTTAAAATCAGCAGGAGGTACTAAGTTACAAGTTGTAAAACTTGTTAAAGAGCTAACTGGTCTTGGTTTAAAAGAAGCTAAAGACCTAGTTGACGCTGCTCCAAAAGCTGTTAAAGAAGGCGTTTCTAAAGAAGAAGCACAATCTCTCAAAGCACAACTCGAAGAGGCAGGAGCAGAAGTTGAACTTAAATAGCGAAAGCCTGATATTGGTATTTAGAGGTTTAGAATCTATTTAATAGATTCTAAGCCTTTTTATTGTTTTGATTATCGGTTCAACTAATTCGATCAACGATGTTTCCAGAGACTAACAGAATTTGCTTCGCTAAAGCTGAATCCCCTATCAGGTATCCCGATTTTCTTGAGATACAGTTACAATCATTCGAAGAGTTTTTCCAGCTTGGAACTTCTCCCGAAGATCGTAAAAGAGAAGGGTTGTTCAAGGTTTTTGGCGAAAATTTCCCTATTACAGATACCCGTAATAATTTTGTACTCGAGTTTCTCGATTACTATATCGATCCACCTCGATATGCCATTGAGGAATGTCTTGAGCGCGGTTTAACCTTTAGCGTTCCGCTTAAGGCTAAGCTAAAACTCTATTGTACCGATCCCGAACACGAAGATTTCGATACCGTTGTTCAGGATGTTTATTTGGGGACTATCCCCTACATGACCCCAAGGGGAACATTCGTTATTAACGGTGCCGAGCGAGTTGTTGTTTCTCAGCTTCACCGTTCACCAGGTGTTTTCTTCGGTCAAAGCGTACATGCCAATGGTACTAAACTCTATTCTGCACGTATTATCCCATTCAAGGGTTCGTGGATTGAGTTTGCTACAGACATTAACAACGTGATGTATGCTTACATCGATCGTAAAAAGAAATTACCTGTAACCACTCTGCTGAGAGCAATTGGTTACGAAAGTGATAAGAACATTCTTGAAATTTTTAATCTTGCTGATGAAATTAAAGTTTCTAAGGCGAACCTCAAGAAATGTGTAGGGCAGAGACTTGCTGCACGTGTTCTTAAAACATGGGTTGAGGATTTCGTTGATGAGGATACCGGAGAAGTGGTTTCTATCGAACGAAATGAGATTATCCTTGACCGCGAGACGATTCTAGAAAACGACCATATCGATGATATCGTTGATTCTGGAACAAAGTCGATACTATTGCATAAGGAAAATCAGAGCATTTCAGATTACGCTATTATTTATAACACACTACAGAAGGATCCATGTAACTCTGAAAAAGAGGCTGTAGTTCATATTTATCGTCAATTACGAAATTCAGAGCCACCCGATGAGGCTACCGCTCGCGATGTAATTGATAAACTTTTCTTCTCTGATAAACGCTACGATCTCGGTGAAGTGGGTCGTTACCGTATCAATAAAAAGCTTAACCTATCCACAGCGATGGATGTTAAGGTTCTAACCAGAGAGGATATTATTGAAATTATTAAGTACCTGATTGAGCTAATCAACTCAAAGGCTGATGTTGATGATATCGACCACTTGAGTAACCGTCGCGTAAGAACTGTAGGTGAGCAACTGGCAGGTCAATTCAGCGTTGGTTTAGCTCGTATGGCGAGAACAATCCGTGAAAGGATGAACGTTCGCGACAACGAGGTATTTACACCAATTGATTTGATTAACTCGAAGACATTGTCTTCGGTTATCAACTCGTTCTTTGGTACGAATCAGCTTTCACAGTTCATGGATCAAACCAATCCTCTAGCGGAGATGACCCACAAACGTCGTCTATCAGCACTAGGTCCGGGCGGTTTGTCGCGTGAGCGTGCAGGTTTTGAGGTACGTGACGTTCACTATACGCACTACGGACGTTTATGCCCTATTGAAACCCCTGAAGGACCAAATATCGGTCTTATTTCATCGCTTTGCGTTTTTGCAAAGATTAACAAGCTTGGTTTTATCGAAACTCCTTATCGTAAAGTTGATAATGGAAAGGTTGGAATGACCAAAGAGGATGTTATCTATTTAAGCGCAGAGGAGGAGGAAGCAAAAATTATTGCTCAGGCAAATGCTTCCCTTGATGAGCAGGGTAATTTTACTAACCCAAAGATTAAATCACGTTACGAAGGTGACTTCCCTCTTGCTGAGAGAGAGAATATCGACCTTATGGATATCGCTCCTAACCAGATTGCTTCAATTGCAGCATCACTTATACCATTCCTTGAGCACGACGATGCAAACCGTGCGCTTATGGGATCAAACATGATGCGTCAGGCTGTACCATTGTTACAACCTGAAGATCCAATTGTAGGTACTGGTCTCGAGGGTCCTGTTGTTTACGATAGCCGTGTTCAGGTGGTTGCCGAAGAGGATGGGACAATCGAATACGTTGATGCTGAGGAAATTGTTGTTCGATACAATAGAACAGAGGAGGAGCGTTTTGTTAGCTTTAACCCTGAGGTTAAGCGCTATAAGCTACCTAAGTTCAAGAAAACCAACCAAAGCACCTGTATCAACCTTAAACCTATGGTTGAAAAGGGTCAAGAGGTTAAAAAAGGACAAATACTTACCGAAGGGTATGGCACAAAAAAGGGCGAACTTGCTCTTGGTCGGAACCTTAAGGTGGCGTTCATGCCTTGGAAAGGGTATAACTTTGAGGATGCTATCGTTATCAGCGAGCGTATTGTTCGCGATGATATTTTCACATCAATCCATATCGATGAGTATATCCTTGAAGTAAGAGATACCAAAAGGGGGTTAGAAGAGCTAACTGCTGATATTCCTAACGTTTCCGAAGAGGCTACAAAAGACCTCGACGAAAATGGGATGATTCGTATCGGTGCTAATGTTGCTCCTGGTGATATTCTTATCGGAAAGATAACCCCTAAAGGCGAATCTGATCCAACACCTGAAGAGAAACTTCTAAGAGCTATTTTCGGCGATAAGGCGGGTGATGTTAAGGATGCATCTTTAAAAGCATCCCCTTCATTGCACGGTGTTGTAATCGATAAAATGTTGTTCTCTCGTTCAATAAAAGATCCTAAGAAGGGTAAAGTTACTGAGAAGAATCTATTGGCTAAGATTGACGAGGAGTTTGAGAATGTTGTAGGCGAACTGTTTAATCGTTTAGTTGATAAACTTTTCTTCATAGTAAATGGAAAAACATCGCAGGGCGTTTACGATAACTTCGATGGTGAAATCATTCCACGTGGCATTAAGTTTACCCATAAGATGCTGGTTGAGATTGACTATAAGAATGTTAACCCTAACAAGTGGACAACCGATAAGAAGAAGAACGAAACAATCAGAGCGATTATCCATAACTACATACTCAAATGGAAAGAGTATGATGCTGAATACAAGCGGAAAAAGTTCAATATCACCATTGGGGATGAGCTACCAGCAGGTATTGTTCAGCTAGCTAAAGTTTACATTGCCAAGAAGCGTAAGGTAAAGGTTGGTGATAAGATGGCTGGTCGTCACGGAAATAAAGGTATTGTTGCAAAGATTGTACGTGATGAGGATATGCCATACCTTGAGGATGGTACTACTGTTGATATCGTACTCAACCCGCTTGGTGTGCCTTCGCGTATGAACCTTGGACAGATTTATGAAACCGTTCTTGGTTGGGCAGGTAAAGAATTAGGGGTTAAGTTTAGTACCCATATTTTTGATGGCGCAACGCTTGAAGATATATGTGATTACACCGATAAGGCAGGTATTCCAAGATTTGGGAAAACCTATCTATATGATGGTGGTACTGGTGAAAGATTCGATCAACCGGCTACCGTTGGTATGATCTATATGCTTAAGCTGGGTCACATGGTAGATGATAAGATGCATGCTCGTTCAATCGGCCCTTACTCACTAATCACACAGCAACCACTTGGCGGTAAAGCACAGTTCGGTGGTCAGCGTTTCGGTGAAATGGAGGTTTGGGCGCTTGAAGCATTCGGCGCATCTCATATCCTACAGGAGATACTTACAATTAAGTCCGATGACGTAGTTGGGCGTGCTAAAGCTTACGAATCAATTGTGAAAGGTGAATCGATGCCTCAACCTGGTATTCCAGAGTCGTTGAACGTTCTCCTACACGAACTTCGTGGCCTAGGATTAAGTGTTAATCTTGAATAGCATGTTTTGCTGAACATTTTGCCATTGCTAATTGAATGGCTATTAATGCAAAACTTAACTTATTAACAATCAGATTATGTCATTCAGAAGGGAAAATAAGGTTAAAAGCAACTTTACAAAGATAACAATCAGCCTCTCCTCGCCTGAGGAGGTGCTAGAACGCTCTAGTGGTGAGGTGCTAAAACCTGAAACCATCAACTATAGAACTTACAAACCTGAACGTGACGGTCTATTCTGCGAAAGAATTTTCGGTCCTGTGAAAGACTACGAATGCCATTGCGGTAAGTACAAACGTATCCGTTACAAGGGCATTGTTTGCGACCGTTGCGGTGTTGAAGTAACTGAAAAGAAAGTTCGTCGCGAAAGGATGGGACACATCAATCTTGTGGTTCCTGTGGCTCATATTTGGTATTTCCGCTCACTACCCAATAAAATTGGATACCTATTAGGTTTGCCTTCAAAAAAGCTCGATGTTATCATCTACTACGAGCGTTATGTTGTCATTAACCCAGGTATTAAGGCTGCTGATGGAGTGAAGTATCTTGACTTCCTCACAGAGGAGGAGTACCTAGATATTTTGGAAACACTACCTAAAGAGAATCAACATCTCGATGATAGCGATCCAAATAAATTTATTGCAGGGATGGGGGCTGATGCGTTATTTACGCTTCTTTCACGCCTTCAACTCGATGATCTTTCATACGATCTTCGTAACCGCGCAAACACTGAAACTTCACAACAGAGAAAGAATGAGGCTCTTAAGAGACTTAACGTTGTGGAAGCTTTCCGTGAATCTACTCAGGTAAACAAACCTGAATGGATGATTCTTAAAGTTATTCCTGTTATCCCACCCGAACTCCGTCCGCTGGTTCCACTGGATGGAGGAAGATTTGCGACATCGGATCTAAACGATCTATATCGTAGGGTGATTATCAGAAATAATCGTTTAAAGAGACTTATTGAGATTAAAGCACCAGAGGTAATTCTCCGTAACGAGAAACGTATGCTTCAGGAGTCAGTTGACTCTTTATTCGATAACTCACGTAAAGCTAATGCCGTTAAAACTGATGCAAATCGTCCGCTGAAATCTTTGAGCGACAGTTTAAAGGGCAAACAAGGTCGTTTCCGTCAGAACTTACTCGGTAAGCGTGTTGACTACTCTGCACGTTCGGTAATCGTCGTTGGCCCTGAGCTAAAGATGCACGAGTGTGGTTTGCCAAAGGATATGGCTGCAGAGCTATACAAGCCATTCGTTATCCGTAAGCTGATTGAGCGTGGTATCGTTAAAACTGTAAAATCAGCCAAGAAGATTGTAGATCGTAAGGATCCAGTAGTTTGGGATATCCTAGAGAACGTTCTTAAAGGTCACCCAGTTTTACTAAACCGTGCTCCTACGCTCCACCGCTTGGGTATTCAAGCATTCCAGCCAAAACTTATCGAAGGTAAAGCGATTCAGCTACACCCACTTTCATGTACAGCGTTCAACGCTGACTTTGACGGTGACCAGATGGCTGTTCACTTACCCCTTGGTAACGAGGCTATTCTTGAAGCTCAACTTTTGATGCTTGGTTCACATAACATTCTAAACCCTGCAAACGGAGCACCTATCACCGTGCCTTCACAGGACATGGTTCTAGGTCTTTACTACATCACTAAAGCACGTAAGAATGCTAAGGGCGAAGGATTAAGATTCTACTCACCAGAGGAAGCAATTATTGCTTACAATGAGAAAGCAGCAGATCTTCATGCAATTGTTAAACTTCGTAAAGCGAAGATTAATGAGGATGGTACTGCTGGTTATGATTATATCGATACAACCATTGGTCGAATTATTTTCAATCAATCAGTACCAAAGGAGATCGGTTATATCAATGATATTTTAACTAAGAAATCGCTTCGCGATATCATTGGTAAAGTATTGAAAAAAGCTGGAACAGCTATTACGGCTCAATTCCTTGATGATATTAAGGACTTAGGTTATTACATGGCTTTTAAGGGAGGACTATCTTTTAACCTTGACGATGTGATTATTCCAAAGGATAAAGCAGAACTTGTTGATGAGGGTTATGCCCAAGTTGATGAAGTTATGGCTAACTATAACATGGGTCTAATCACCAATAACGAGCGTTACAATCAGATTATTGATATTTGGACACATACCAATGCGAAGCTTACCTTAATCCTTATGAAAAAACTTTCAGAGGATAACCAAGGCTTCAACTCAGTTTACATGATGCTTGATTCTGGTGCCCGTGGATCGAAAGAGCAGATTCGTCAGCTCTGCGGTATGCGCGGTCTTATGGCTAAACCACAGAAATCAGGTTCAACAGGAAGTGAGATTATCGAAAACCCAATTCTTTCTAACTTTAAAGAGGGTCTTTCGGTTCTTGAGTACTTCATCTCAACCCACGGTGCTCGTAAGGGTCTTGCCGATACAGCGTTGAAAACTGCTGACGCAGGTTATCTTACCCGTCGTTTGGTTGACGTATCACAAGATGTTATCATCACTGAAAACGATTGTGGTACACTTCGTGGTCTTGTTGCTACTGCAATCAAGAAGAACGAGGAGGTAGTTGAGACTCTTTATGAGCGAATACTCGGACGTACAACTGTTCATGATATATACCATCCATTAACAGGAAACCTAATTACAGCATCGGGTGAAGAGTTAACCGAAGAGATTGCTAAAGAGATTGATAGTTCACCGATTGAACAGGTTGAAATTCGTTCAGTGTTAACCTGCGAATCGAAGAAAGGTGTATGCGCTAAGTGTTATGGCCGTAACTTAGCAACGGGTAGAATGGTACAAATAGGTGAGGCTACAGGTGTTATTGCGGCTCAAAGTATTGGTGAGCCTGGTACACAGCTTACACTGCGTACATTCCACGTTGGGGGTACTGCATCGAATATTATAGCTGACTCAAAAATCGTTGCACGATTTGAGGGTAAAGCAGAAATTGAGGAGCTTAAAACCGTTGAGCGAACCGATGAGAATGGTGAGAAATACCTAATTGTTATCGGTCGATTAGCCGAAATGCGTATTGTCGATAGGAATACAGGAATAACACTATCGACCCATACAATCCCTTACGGTTCGAAACTTTACATAAATAATAACGATAACGTTACTAAGGGACAGCTAATCTGCGAATGGGATCCATGGAATGCTGTTATTATCTCAGAGTCGGCAGGTACTGTAGAGTTTGATTCAGTTGTAAAAGATGTAACATATAAAGAGGAGTCTGATGAACAGACTGGTTATCGTGAGAAAGTAATTATCGATTCTCGTGATAAGACCAAGAACCCAATGATTAAGATTCTTGATAGTAAAGGAGAAGTATTCCGTTCGTACAACCTACCTGTATCAGCACATATCGTTGTTGATGATGCTAAAAAGGTTAAAGCGGGGGATATCCTTTCTAAGATTCCAAGAGCAATGGGTAAATCTGGTGACATCACCGGTGGTCTTCCTCGAGTAACCGAACTATTTGAGGCACGTAACCCTTCAAACCCAGCTGTTGTATCAGAGATTGATGGTGAAGTATCGTTCGGTAAGATTAAGCGTGGTAACAGAGAGATAATTGTTACTTCAAAAACTGGTGAAGTTAAGAAGTACCTAGTACAACTTTCAAAACAGATCCTTGTTCAGGAGAACGACTATGTGAAGGCTGGTATTCCACTTTCCGATGGTGCCATTACTCCTTCAGATATCTTAGCAATTAAAGGCCCCACAAAGGTTCAGGAGTATATTGTAAACGAGGTTCAAGAGGTCTATCGTATGCAGGGTGTGAAAATCAACGATAAGCATTTTGAGATTATCGTTCGCCAGATGATGCGTAAGGTGGAGATTGAGGATCCAGGCGATACACGCTTCCTTGAACGTCAGATTGTTGACAAGTGGGACTTTATGGATGAGAACGATTGGATTTTCGATAAGAAAATTGTGATTGAATCGGGTGATTCAACAATTGTTCGTCCGGGGATGATTATCACCGCTCGTAAATTGAGGGATGAGAACTCTGTTCTAAAACGTAAAGATTTAAAGCTGATTATCGCACGTGATGCCGTTCCTGCAACTTCAAGTCAGGTTCTACAAGGTATCACTAGGGCTTCGTTGCAAACAAGCAGCTTTATGTCAGCCGCTTCATTCCAGGAAACAACAAAGGTTCTTAACGAAGCAGCAATCCGTGGAAAA
Organism: Bacteroidales bacterium; assembly: GCA_003818205.1. Taxonomy (GTDB): domain Bacteria; phylum Bacteroidota; class Bacteroidia; order Bacteroidales; family Tenuifilaceae; genus UBA8529. The sequence goes on along the minus strand of RPRQ01000023.1, from coordinate 51,397 downwards.
GTTGACTATTTAGACGGTCTAAAAGAAAACGTTATTTGCGGACACCTAATTCCTGCAGGTACTGGCTTACGTGAGTTTGATAATATGGTAGTTTTTTCGAAAGAGGAGCAAGATCAATCAACTCATATTAACCATGCCGTTGAAGTAGGCGTTGAAGAGGATGAGGACTAATTCTAGACTAATATATTAAAGAAAGGCTGCACTTTTGCAGCCTTTCTTTTTTTAATCAATGCAGAGTTTTTAACTTTACTGAAATCTTTAAAACATCAAATCATGACCGATAAAAATAACCCAATCAATATTGAGATTAACGATGAAGTTGCTCAAGGAACTTACTCAAACCTTGCCGTTATTACGCACTCTGCATCGGAGTTTATTGTAGATTTTGTAAGGATTATGCCTGGTATGCCAAAGGCGCAGGTAAAATCGAGAATTATCCTTACCCCCGATCATGCCAAGCGACTACTCTTAGCCCTTCAGGATAATATCTCAAAATTTGAATCCACTCATGGAGTAATAAAACTTGCGGAGGGTGGTGGTGCACCGAACTTCCCCATTAACTTTGGAGGAATGGGTGGTGAGGCGTAGGTGATTAATAATATTGCTTATATATTAAAACCGTTATTTTTTTACAGATGGGTTAACCCGTCTGTTGGTATTAAGAGTAGCCCAATTCTTCTTTTCCTATTTTCGGGATAGGGTTCGGAATGCAGAAACAAAGCGTTATAGGATTAAAGCAGGGAAGCTTTAACTCCCCTGCTTTAATCCTAAATATAAAAACCAAAAACCTAACCTACTGATTATCCATATCCCCATTATCCGTATCCTCCATCCTTGAATCGCGACGCTGTTTGTAATCGTTAATACGATAAGAGAACCCAACGAAAATAATTTGGCTTTCATGTCTGTTTTCCGAGTATGTGGTATAACCAGTACCCCATGAATCCGTTTTTCCTATTCTAGAATTAAAGATATCGCTGACTCTAAGAGTTATTGTTCCCTTTTTATTCATTACCATATACCTGAGACCAAGATCAACAGAGTACATTTCTTTAGTTTTACCTTGGCTTCCACCTCTACCACCTCCATGCCCACCACCACCAATACCAGTAATTACAGGACTGCGATAGTTCCCGTTAAGTTGAATTTCAAGATTTTTTCCAATACTAAAAGAGGAAGTTGCTTTAGCAGTCCAGCTGTTGCTTTCACTTTTACTTACATCTACGCTCTTATCAATAATCTTGGCCTGGAAATAACTAAAGTTTCCATTTACTCTCCACCAATTTGTGATTTTTTGATTTACGATAAACTCTGCTCCAAGCGTTGAGCCGCCATTCAAATTAAATGGTTTTGTCATTAATGTATCGTTGTTTTCGCTTATAGGATCTGTTTTTCGAGATATGAGGTTTGTTCTATATCTATAAAAAAGAGCACTTGTAATACTTGTTTTCCCTAAATTGAGTGAATGACCAATTTCGTAAGCATCTGTAAACTCAGGTTCAAGATAAGGATTACCATAGCTAACATTTAAAGGATCTTCGATATCCTTAAATGGATTTAGATCTCTTGAAGAGGGGCGGTTTACCCTTTTGCTATATGATAATTGAAGTGCATTTGTCTTATTAATATCCCACTTAATATGAGCGCTAGGAAATATATTAAAGAACGAAGCGTTTACTACGGAGTCGGTGGTTCGCTGATCGGCCTTTTTAAGTTGATCTTCAACACGAATTCCTCCTTGGTAGCTAAAGGCTCCAATTGTATTTGAATAAATTGCGTAACCCGCATAAATCTGATCAGTTAAAATAAAATGGTTCGAAACATCTGCATTGATCAACCATGGGTCGGTAATTAAATCACGTTCATTTAAAATGTATTTACCATCTGATTTTCTAATAATCCCTTTAATACCCGTTTCAAGTCTGCCACCATTACCAATAGGTTTTACGAGATCACTTTGAAATGTAATAGACCAATTCTTACTATCGTTAGTTGTATTTTTAAATATTGACGCTGCTGCAAGATTATCTGTCATTATTAAGCCCTCATCAGAATTTCTATCGCTATTAGAGAAATAAAGATCAGAGGTAAATTCCTGACCTGCTTTCTCGAATGTCTTTTTATAGTTTAAAGCAAATTCACTTCCAGAACTTTTGCTATCACTATTACTGTTATTATCCTCGTTTCCAATATATTTAATTGTGTCTGGGATGCTATACTTTATATTGTTACTATTCTCCGAACCAGCAAAATTTCTTATGCTTGTTGATGCTACGAATGAAAGAGTGTTTTTTGGATTGATAAAGAAGTCGATTCCTCCACGGAAGTTGTACATAATTCCGTCTCTGTCATCTTTTGATGTTTGATTTAAGTACTTGGTTGTGTCCGTTAAGAATGTTTGACGATTAGTTATACCCGAACCATACGATGCAAATTTTCTAAAATCAATATTTCCAAAATAGTTTAATTTCCCTTGACGAATATTCATATTAACAGTTCCAGAGTATTTATTTCCTGTACCAGCGTTAACCGAAACCATTCCATGGTAACCAGGTGTCTTTTTCTTAACCATAACGATATTCAGAATACCTGATAATCCATCAGGATCGTAACGAACCGAAGGGTTTGTAATCAGCTCAACGCTTTGTATTAGGTTTGCAGGAAGTTCCTCAAGGCTAGTGATTTGTGAAGGCCTTCCATCAATAAGAATGGTAAGGTTTGAGCTACCTCTTACGCTAACATTCCCTTCAACATCAACCTCAACAGAAGGTATATTTCTCATAATATCGAGCGCTGTTCCTCCTTCAACATTTATATTTCTATCAACGTTGATTACTGTTTTATCCAGATTATTTTGTAGCATCGATTTTTGACCGGTAACAACGATGCCTTCCATGTTTTCAGAAGCAGATTTTAGTTTAATCGTCTCAAGGGTTACTTCGGGTTGCCTTGGGGTAATCATTACATTGTTTACCCTGCTATTCTTATATCCAATAAACTTAAAATCAACATTGTATCTACCAAAAGGGATCTTGTCAATATTGAAATTTCCTTTTAAATCAGTTATTCCACCGGTTACCAGTGATGAGTCTTTAACTTTATAGATAACAATATTGGCATACTCGATAGGTAACCCCGATATTTCATCAACAATCGAGCCTTTTAGGATACCAAACCCACCTTCCATCGACATTCTGCCACCGCCCATTCGCTGTCCATCTGTTTGTTGCGCAATTGCAGAGAAAGAAAAAACTATCAAAGAAATCGACATTGCAACACGTAAAACTCTTCTCATCCTATTTTTATTTTATGATTAATTTTATGCTTTGAACACTGTTATGACACGAAAGTTTATGATAACTTGTGCCTGTTCCCCAATTATTTATTTATTTTTGATTTTGTAAGATTAATCGCTTAATGTATTAACCGAAACCGATATGAAGCAATTAACAATTCTTCTCCTTACGATAATTATATTTTTTTCACCCTTGGTGTGTAGTTTTGCTCAAACAGTAAGTGATGAGACTGGGAAAGATGCTAAAATGCTGTGGTTTGCCGATGCAAAGCTGGGCATCTTTATTCATTGGGGTATATACTCACTAGGAAATACTTCCGAGTCGTGGGAGTTTCATAATAAACGAATTAGCCATGCTGATTATATGTCTCAATTAAATAGCTTCACTGCAAAAAGCTATAATCCGGAGTATTGGGCTGATCTAATTAAGAGGAGTGGTGCTCGTTATTCTGTGATCACCTCCAAACATCACGATGGGGTTGCACTTTGGGATACGAAAATGAACGATCTCAGCACTCTTAAAAAAACTCCAGCAAAAAGGGATGTTCTTACTCCCTTTGTTAATGAACTTCGTAAGAATGGGATTAAGGTAGGATTGTATTATTCGCTAATAGACTGGTCGTATCCCGATTATCCTGGGTTTTTAAAAGATTCATCGAGATATGATGCTGTTATTGATCCGATTCGTTGGGGTAAATTCTTAAAATTTTGTCATGGACAGGTTGAAGAAATTGTAAAAAAGTATAACCCTGATCTTGTTTGGTTCGATGGTGATTGGGAGCACAGCGCTGGCGAATGGCGAGCTGATTATATCCGAAAAATTATTTTGGATAATAATAAGAATACAATCATCAATGGTCGCTTACAGGGTTATGGTGATTACGATACACCTGAGCAGAATTTTCCTGTTAGTAGGCCAAATCTCAAGTACTGGGAGTTATGTATGACAACAAACGAATCGTGGGGATTTTACAGGAATGATAAAAACTATAAAACGCCATACGAGATTATTACCATTTTTGCTGATGCAATCAGCATGGGAGGCAATCTGCTTCTTGATATTGCACCTGATGAGGAAGGAACTATACCGATTGAACAGGTAAATATTCTTACAGAATTAGGAAAATGGACGAATAAGCATAGCGAGGCTATTTTCGGTACTCTAGGAGGAATGCCACAGGGGCATTTCTATGGACCATCAACCATTTCAAAAGATTCAACAAGTCTGTTCTTATTTCTTCCTGGTAAAGTAACTGGTGATGTTGTAGTTAAAGGGTTGATGAATAATATTAAAAAAATTTCTGAAGTAGGTAGTGGAACACTTTTACAACCCAAAGTGGTAGGAAAAATTTCATGGAGCACCGTGCCTGGATTAGTTTATATCAATGTACCTGAAAGTGTTCAGGATACGTATATGACCGTTCTTAAAATCGAACTCGATAAACCTATTAAGCTCTATAGAGGAAAGGGTGGGTTTAATTAAAAGCGATTAAATGATGAAAAAAAATATTCTTATAGGCCTGGTTATTGCAACTCTTTTTACGATTCAAACTGCATTTGCACAACACGCATTTCAGAAGTACTATCCACCTACAGATACATTAGTTCAAAAAAAATTGGAGTGGTGGCAAGGAATAAAATTTGGTCTTTTAATGCATTGGGGAACATATAGTCAATGGGGGATTGTTGAGAGCTGGAGTTTATGCCCCGAGGATGAAGTTTGGTGCGAGCGGAGAGGCGAATTTTCAAAAAACTACTTTGAGTATAAGCGAGCATACGAAGGATTAATTAAAACGTTCAATCCTGTTAATTTTGATCCATCAAAGTGGGCAAAAGCAGCGAAAGAGGCTGGAATGAGGTATGTTGTTTTTACTACTAAACATCACGATGGATTTTGTATGTTCGATACCAAGCAAACTGAATACAAGATAACTAGCTCTATTTGCCCTTTTTCGACTAATCCAAAATCGAATATTGCAAAAGAGGTGTTTAATGCTTTTCGAAACGAAGGGTTTGGGATTGGTGCTTACTTCTCTAAACCCGATTGGCATTACCCCGATTATTGGGATCCCTATTTCCCTCCATTCGATCGTAATCCAAATTACGATCTTAATAAATATCCTGAGAAATGGAATCGGTATAAACAATTTACAGCTAACCAAATCAAAGAGTTAATGAGCGATTATGGTAAGGTAGATATTCTTTGGTTGGATGGGGGATGGGTTCAGCCAATGACTGAATCATCACCTCGGTGGGGAAGAGTGCCAAATCATCAGGACATTGACATGCCAAAGATAGTGGCAATGTCACGAAAACTTCAACCAGGATTAATTGTTGTTGATAGGGCCGTTGAAGGTTCGAATCAAAACTATTTAACACCCGAACAGGAATTACCAGATACGTTACTGCCATATCCTTGGGAGACCTGTATGACAATCGCTAACTCATGGAGTTATGTTCCGAATGATACATATAAACCTGCAAGGCAGCTAATCCATTTACTTTGTAAAATTGTATCGAGAGGCGGCAATTTTTTACTAAATATTGGTTCTGACCCAAATGGTGACTTTGATCCTATAGCCTATGATCGACTGAAAGAAATTGGAAAGTGGATGACACTTAATGGTAATGCCATTTATAGTACAAAGCCTATTTTCCCTTATCAGGCTGGAAAAGTTGTTCTAACAGCAAAAGGAAAATCAGTTTTTGCCATCTATTTGATTGATGAGAATGAAACTGAGTTGCCATCACTGATTAAAATTGATAGGTTTTCAGTAAAAAAAATAAAGAGAGTAACCATTATTGGTAGTAATACGAGTTTAAAGGTAAAGGTATTGGAAAAGGGAATAGGAATCGAAATTCCTGAGAAACATAGAAAAATTGGAATCGATAGTTATGCTTTAGTTTTTAAGTTGGATATATAACATTTTCATGGTTTTGACTCCTCCATAACAGGTTTATCACAGAGAGAGCTACAAATCCGAGAAAAGGATTTGATATAAAATTGCAGGGAGGTTCAAATGATTCTGGATATAAGAAATTTTAGGCTTTAACTATAAAAAAGGTGGCGCGATTTTGGCCACCTTTTTTTATTTAAACTTGTTATTCGTATTCTTTCAAGATATCCTTCACTCCATCGGGTGAAACACGACCATAAATCTTATCTCCAACCGATACAACAGGTGCAAGACCGCAAGCGCCAACGCAGCGTAAGCAGCTGAGTGAGAATTTCCCATCGGGTGATGTTTCGCCAACCTTAACATCAAGGATGCGCTTGAACTCATCTAGCACTTTTTCTGCACCCCTTACGTAGCAAGCAGTACCAGTGCAAATGCTGATTGGGTGTTTACCCTTAGGAATCATGGTGAAGAAAGAGTAGAATGTTACTACACCATATACCTTTGCAACCGAGACATTTAACTCCCTGGCAATTACTTCTTGTACTTCGGCAGGAAGGTAACCAAAAGTCTCCTGTGTTTTGTGAAGTACATTGATAAGCTCGCCAGCCTCGTTATCGAACGATTTACATATCTCCTTGAGTTTTGTAATCTGTTCTTGTTTTAGCTCAACTTTTATATGTGACATTTCTTATTCCTCCGTAAATTAAATGAATATATCCTTACTGCTCTTGTCGAAGTAGTGTGTATGGAGTAGCTCATGAGCTTTGTGGCTCATTGGTTTTCCAAGGAACTCTTCGTATAGCTTGATGATATAAGGATTTTCATGCGATTTACGAATTTTTTTATTCGTATCCTCGCTGTAAATTGCCTTGGTACGAGCTTTTAGAACTGATGTATCACCATGGTGAAGCGGTTGCCCACCACCACCAATACAACCACCAGGGCAGGCCATAATCTCAATAGCATGGTAATTGGTTTTGCCTGCACGAACCTGATCGAGTAATTTTCTTGCATTACCTAGTCCATGTGCAATTCCTATGTTGATTGGTAAACCGTTGAAATCGATAGTTGCAGAACGGATACCATCCATTCCACGTAGCTCCATGAAATCTACTTTTTCAAGTGTTTTACCTGTATGAAGCTCATATGCTGTACGAGTTGCAGCTTCAATTACACCACCTGTTGCTCCGAATATTACTGAAGCACCAGTTGATTCTCCAAGTGGTCTGTCGAAATCCTCATCTGCAAGCTCGTTGAAACCAATGTTGAACTCTTTAATTAGATGAGCTAGTTCACGGGTTGAAATGGAGAAGTCAACATCTGGATTACCATCTACCTTAAACTCATCGCGCTGACACTCGTATTTCTTAGCAAGGCATGGCATCACAGATACTACAACTAATTCCTCACGTTTTTTACCTAATTTTTCAGCAAAGTAGCTTTTTGCAATGGCACCAAACATTTGCTGTGGTGATTTGGCGGTTGATGGTACATCAAGCATATCAGGATAGTTATGCTCAAAGAACCCAACCCAACCTGGGCAGCAGCTGGTTAGTATAGGAAGTTTAACAGTCTTATCGCCACTTAAATGCTTCCCTAAGCGAGTAAGAAGTTCAGTACCTTCCTCCATGATTGTTAAGTCTGCAGCAAAGTCGGTATCGAAGATATAGTCAAAACCGATCTGACGAAGTGCTGCAACCATCTTACCAGTCACGCTTGTGCCTGGCTCAAGACCAAATTCCTCACCAAGAGCAGCACGAACAGCCGGAGCTGTTTGAACTAGAACGGTTTTGGTTGGATCGGCTAATGCACGAATTACTTTTGGAGTATGGTCAACCTCTGTTAATGCTCCTGTTGGGCAAACAGCAACGCACTGACCGCAGTATGTACAAGGCGATTTCTCTAGATCTTGCTCAAACGCAGGAGCTACTACTGCCATGAATCCACGATTAACACCGCTCAATGCACCAACCGTTTGGAAATCGTTACACATGGTTTCGCAACGACGGCACATGATACATTTGTCCATATCACGGATGATGGAAGGGGAGAAGTCAGTCTTGTAAGTCGACATCTCAGCATATGCTTGACCAGGAATGTTACGAACACCCATCTTTACAGCCATATTCTGCAAATCGCAGCTACCGCTCTTAGGACAGGTTAAGCAATCTTTTGGGTGATCAGAAAGGATCAACTCCATTACAGTACGACGAGCGTTGATAACGCGGGTGGTATGAGTTTTTACAACCATGCCATTAGCACAGGTTGTTGAGCAGCTTGGAGCTAAATTTCTTCTACCTTCAACCTCAACAACGCAAATACGACATCCTGCAGGTTTATTCTCAATTCCAAGATCATGAAGATTCATGTAGCAAAGTACAGGAATATCAATCCCAAGGTTTTTGGCTGCCTGATAAACAGAAGTCCCTGCGGGTACCTCTACAGGCTTATTATCAATTGTAAGTTTTATTGTTTCCATTTTCACCCCCTAATTATTTGATGCTGATAGCATTAAATTTACACTTCTCGATACAAGCACCGCATTTGATACAGATTGCTGTATCAATAACGTGTGGCTTCTTACGCTCACCGCTGATAGCATTAACAGGGCAATTACGAGCACAAGCGGTACAACCAACGCAAGCCTCCGGTTCGATTACGTATTTCATTAACGATTTGCACTGACCCGCTGGACATTTTTTATCGTTCACGTGAGCCAAATACTCATGGTAGAAGTTATCCATGGTAGATAGAACAGGGTTTGGAGATGTTTGTCCTAAACCGCAAAGTGAAGTATCCTTAATAACTAAGCTTAGGTTACGCAGGCGTTCAAGCTCTTCCATTGTACCTTCGCCATTGGTTATACGCTCTAGTATTTCGTATAGGCGTTTATTTCCAATACGGCAAGGAGCGCATTTTCCGCAGCTCTCTTCAACGGTGAAATCGAGGAAGAATTTTGCGATGGATACCATGCAGTCATCTTCGTCCATAACGATCATACCGCCTGAGCCCATCATTGAGCCTGCTGCAATCAGGTTATCGAAGTCAATTGGAGTATCGAGATGTTTTTCGGTTAAGCAACCACCCGATGGACCACCGGTTTGAGCTGCTTTGAATTTTTTGCCGTTCTTGATACCACCACCAATCTCGAAGATAACTTCGCGAAGGGTCGTTCCCATTGGAACCTCAATTAAACCAACATTGTTGATTTTTCCAGCCAGGGCAAAAACTTTAGTTCCTTTTGATTTTTCGGTACCAATGGATGAAAACCAATCGGCACCTTTTAGAATGATAACAGGAACACTTGCGAATGTTTCAACGTTGTTCACGTTTGTTGGTTTTCCAAGATAACCGCTTTCGGCAGGGAATGGTGGTTTATTGGTAGGCTCACCGCGTAAACCTTCCATTGAGTGGATAAGGGATGTTTCCTCGCCGCAAACAAATGCACCAGCACCGTATCTTAGCGTAATATCAAAATCAAAACCTGAACCTAGAATATCTTTACCAAGCAAACCGTACTCACGAGCTTGATTGATTGCAATTTTTAAGCGGGTAATAGCAAGCGGATACTCAGCTCTGATGTAAATAACACCTTGAGTAGCACCAATACAGTATCCGCAAATTGCCATTGCTTCGAGCACTGAGTGTGGGTCACCCTCAAGAACTGAACGATCCATGAATGCTCCTGGGTCGCCCTCATCGGCATTACAAACAACGTATTTCTGATCCGCTGCATTCTTGCTGGCAATTTCCCACTTTAAACCTGTAGGAAAACCTCCGCCCCCACGACCACGTAAACCAGATTTCTTGATTATATCGATTGCTTGAGCAGGGGTATAGTCTTTCAGAACTTTACCAATTGCTTGGTATCCATCACGAGCAATATACTCATCAACATTCTCAGGGTTAATTACACCGCAGTTGCGCAATGCTATTCTTATCTGCTTACGATAAAATCCTTTACTTTTAGAACCCTTTTTTTGCTCAGGGTTATAAATTAGACGATTAACCTTTTTCCCTTTTATTACATGCTCTGCAATAATCTCAGTTACATCCTCAGGTTTTACCTGTGTGTAGAATGTGTTATCGGGAAGGACTTTTACAATTGGTCCATTTTCACAAAATCCAAAGCAACCAGTTAGAATAACCTGAACATCGTTTTCAAGGCCATTAGCTGCTATCTCCGATTTGAATTTTTCGATGATTGAATCGCTAGCCGAGGCCCTACAACTTGTTCCTCCGCACACGAGTAAATGCATTTTATACTTTGCCATTACGGTATCCTCCTTTTTCGATTATTTATTATCGATAGTCTCATAGTTCATCGGGATGATACCCTCAACGAGCTCGCCATTCTTAATGTACTTCTCGATGATTTCATCAGCCTTTTTAGTATCAACATATCCAAATACAACCGGTTCTTGACCAGGAAGTTTTACTTCAATAGTAGGCTCTGCGTAGCAGTAGCCCATACAACCAGTCTGTGTAACAACTGATTCGATTCCACGTTTCTCTAGTTCTTCCATCATGAATTCCATCACGGTTTTTGCACCCGATGCAATTCCGCAGGTTGCCATTGCTACTTTAATTTGAACATGGCTTCCGGGGTCTTCCCCTTTTTCTCTTAGGTTGATTTTGGACTGAAGACTTTCTTTCATCATCCTTAAATCATCTAACGATTTGATCTTTGCCATACTTTTTATACTATAGTTTTATTGTAAAAAACAGTTTGTTATTTGGGACTGCAAAATTATTTCAATTGTTAATGAAAATACATGATTTTAGCTATGTTTTATACAATTTGTATTTCTTCTAAATTGGCCTGAAGTCTTTAAAGCATTTGAAAACAGAGAACCCTCTCAATGTTGTTTCTCCAAATATCCAATTGAAATATTTAGTGCGGATGGTGTATAAGTTACTATTTTTTGTGTTTGTAACATTAAATTTAAGCCGATTTTAAACTAAAGACAATGGTAATAAACTTGATATAGTATCTAAGCGCACTAAAATTATTCGATGCAAATATAGCAATAGAAATGTTAACAAAAAAACAATGTTAATAAAATAACAATATGTTTAATAGCAATTATTTATAGCATTGGATATAAAAGCAATAGGGTGAGGTTTTATATTCTCACCCTATTGCTTGTATTACGATTACACGTTACTGCATTTTTTCATTTCTTTCAAGCTGCTTATACTTAAATAGGGCAATGGTTGATACTACGAAAAGGGAAACGATGGTTACATATACAAATGTTGGAACAGGTATCGGATCGCCACTTGCATAGGAGTGAAGACCCGATAGGTAGTAGTTAACCCCGAAGTAGGTCATAAGTACGGAAGAGAATGCGAATAGCGATAAAAGGTTAAACGTATAAATGCTTCGAAGCGATTTAATCATTCGCGAATGGATTACAAAGCTATAGATAATTATGGTTATCAACGACCAGGTTTCCTTGGGATCCCAACCCCAGTAACGACCCCACGATTCGTTCGCCCATATTGCTCCTAGGAATGTTCCAATGGTTAAGAAGTAAAGACCTAGCGTAATCGTTTTGTAGTTGATAATGGTCAGCTCATCGATCGTTTTGCTGATTCGCTCTTTATTCAATGGGTTAGTGAAGCTGTAGAGAATCATTACCAGAAAACCCAAAATGGCTCCAAGCCCAAGAAATCCGTAGCTACCTGTAATTATTGAAACGTGTAGGGTTAGCCAGTATGATTTTAGCACAGGTACAAGGTTGGTGATCTCAGGATCCATAAAGCTTAGGTGAGCAACAAGCAGGGTTAATGCTGCTAATACAGCGGTTGCCGATAATGCGAACGGCGATTTTTTGCTGAAAATGAAACCTGCGAGTAGTGTAGCCCATGATATAAAGAGCATCGATTCATAACCATTGCTCATTGGAGCGTGACCTGAAATGTACCATCTTAGAGCTAGCCCAAGGGTATGCGCAGCAAAGCCGATGAGAAGAAGTATGCTTAACCCTTTAATCATTTTAGTGAGGTTTTGCTTGCCCGAAATGATTCCGAATACTAAGGTGATGATAAGGATTAAACCCAATGTGGCGTAGAATGGGAATAGCCTTTCAAAGATATTCGCTTTGTTATAAAGAACTTCAACATTCACCTTCCTCTCAGATGGAAGCGAGTAGCCTGCAAATTTCTTCTGATAATTGGTTATTGAATTGATGAAATCGTCAATCTCTTTATTGTCCTTTGATATTGCTGCGCTTTGCGATGATTCAATGATAATGCCCATGATATTTTTCAGATACAACGAATCATCCTTATTTTCGGCAAACTTTAGCGCTTCGTTGGGTGATCCCCATTTGGTAGATTTATCCTTTAATGGAAAAATCTTTAGGAACTCGCCTGTATATATCATGTAGCATACGTTAACTCGTTCATCGAGTTTAAGAACTTCCTTGTCGAACTTGCTCCTTGAATCCTCAGGCTTTGCGTATGATTCCTCTATAAACGAGGCCAACTTATAGGTGTTGCTGTTTAGGTCAACAATATCTGAGAACGCAGCATAATCGCCCTTTATACCAATCCGATTAGCTAATTCGCTATTGGACACCTTAATTAGAGGGACATTCTTCCAATTATCAAAATCAGCGTAAAAGCCTAGGAAGAGTTGCATCGACGAGTAACCTTGGAATTGATTTTTTTTGGTAACCTTTCGGAATATATCGTTACTCAACGTGTTAAGGGGTTTTGTTCTCCCTTTCTGATCTTGAACAAGAACTTTACCGAGATGATCCGCTATTGTTTTATCGATTTCTAACTTCTCATCATTTGCAATTAAATGAGAGGTGCTAAAAAAAATGGCTAAAAGGGTAATGCCTACCTTTTTTATCGGCGAATTCCAAGCGTTAATAGTAATGGTTTTAAGCAAGGAGTTTTTATTGAATATTGAAAGTATAATAAAAAGGAATAGAAATATATAGCCAGCATAGGTAACCATCATGCCTACCTTATCATGGTTAACAGAGAGGATGGTCCCTTTTTCATCGTTATCGAATGAGGATTGGTAAAAGCGATACCCCCTATGCTTTAAGATGTGGTTCATGTAAATTGAGTAAGGTATATCGATATTCTGTTCTTTATCAGTTAAGGTTACTTCGCTTTTATAAGATGACGGGCTATTGGATCCGGGGTATCTCTCAAGAACGAATTTATTGAGCCTAATCTCAAAGGGTAGGGCTATTTCCTTTGGTCCGTACGACACCTCAACCCTGTTTTTATCATCGCTGTATGTATCCTTCGAGCCATTCAGGTCTCTGTCGGCCCAAACGTAAAGGTTTGTAGCGTTATCGCCCGATTTGAGTTCAAACTCAAGTACATTCTGGGACGCTTTGTTCTGCTTCTTTCCATGCGAGATAGGTTTTATCACCCCGCTTTTACTTAGCTTCTGAACAACAAATCCATTACCGTTAATATTATAGACGAGCATTGGCTTAAGGGTAATTTTTCTTTCCTTCTCAATTACAATTGAACTTTGCGACATCATGTTCATCATTATGATGTTCGATTTCGATTGAATGTAAAAGCTATCCTGCTCAAAGCTAATTCTTGTCGATAAGGAGTCCTCAGTGTTAAATCCAACCATTAAACCATTAATCGTTTTTGTTGCTCCCTGCTTTAGTATTAGCGATTGCCGTCCCATCATTCCGCTAGTGATCATTAGCGATACCATTGGTTGTCCATTGGGGGTATCATCAATGGTTTCTATTGCGTTCGGTATGATGCCCAGTAGCTTTAGGGAATATGGAGTATTGTCAACCATCACTTTTTTTGAGTATCGATCGATGGTTTTTGGGGTAATGGTGAATGGTTTCGAGTAGTGAAATAGCTGCTTTCCCGATTTATTGTTAATGGTGAAGTGAATGTATTTCTCAGCTGAAGTGCAAACATTTTGCGATTCGCCTTCCCTGATGTGAATTGATCCATCGAACCCAAAATACCTTGTAATTCCTGCTCCGATAATCATTAGTATGAAAGAGAGGTGAAACATAAGTATGGTGAGTTTTTTAGTGCTGTACAGTTTACCTTTAATCGTTTGTCCAATCAGATTCACGGCTAAAAGGAGAAGGATTATCTCAAACCATCGTGCGCTATAAACCCATTTAAAGGCAACCAATGAACCGTAATCGTTCTCGATAAATGTAGCAACGGCCATTGATATTGCAAAGGCGATAAATAGAACACCCATAAGGCCAGAGCTAAATAGAAACAAAGAAAACTTCTTCATAAATGATTATTTATTGATATGCGTTAAACTATCCATTTTCAGAAACTCTCTGAAGCTTTGGTTTATCCAAAATTTTTATTCTCGAACAGTTAGATGTTATTAGGCCATCGTCCTCGAAATCTTTTAGAATTCTGATAACGCTTTCCTTCGCCATATTGGTAAATTCGCCTAGTTCTTGTCGATTAAGGATGATATCAAATTCATCCGATTCGTAAATTTGGTTGGCTAGGTATAGGATTGCATCGGCTAATCGGCCCGGCATTTTCTTTTGGGTTAGCCCGATTAGCTTATAGTACATCAACAGCGATTTTTTGCTAATATCGGAAATTAAGCCTTCGGCATATGAACTATTTAAGTGAACTAACTGCTTCATTACTAGCATATCGATAAAGCATGCCTTAACATTGGTTAAAGCGGTTAGGGTGAAGTGGTGACGCAGATCTCCATAGGTTCCTGGCCCTGATATCATCATCCCTGGTTTTGCGATGGATATTATAATGTTCTTTCCATCGAGCCCCTCAAGAAAAACCTTTGCCATTCCTGAAACCAAGAAGATAACCGATGAAGTGGGCGACCCTTTTTTGAAGATAATTTCACCCGGTTTGAAGTTTGCTTCATACCTATGCTCGCTTATTAATTGTTTTTGTTCATCGGTTAGGGTTTTGAAATTCTCCCATCGATGCATGCAGGCTCTACAATCATTCTCTGCGATAAGTTTTTCCATTTTCTCAACCTTATAATAAACCCATTAAATGTATGGCATTAATTAACATGAAACTCAAAAGTGATATATATCATCTTTTTTGGCAGCCGTCATCAGTATCGATCTTGATATGAATCATGAATGTTTACAGTAATATATCACCGATATTTTCTATGCTAAGCATTTGATTATTCATAATTTTACTAATCAAAACTTTAAACCAAATTCATATGAAAAAGTTCAAAAGCATATTTATTTATACAGCCATATTAGCAGGTGTTGCTTTATACTCCTGCGAGGGGCCTGCGGGGAAAGATGGGGTTAATGGGCAGGATGGAATGGATGGTGAGAACGGAACTGCCGTTTGCCAGGAGTGTCATAATAGCGATCAGGACATGGCTATTAAAGTGTCACAATACAATAAGTCATTCCATGCGAATGGTGAAAATGCTGCGTATGCAAATAGAAGTGGTTGTACAAAATGCCATACCAGCCAAGGTTTTGTTGATTTTGCAACAACGGGAACCCCCGCAGCAAGTTATATAAATCCTCTTCAGCAAAACTGTTATACTTGCCACCAGGTACATAAAACGTACACCGAAGCGGATTGGACTTTGACTACTAAAACCGCAGTTGTATTGGATCATCATACAGGTTCTGATGCAGCAAAGTACACCTACGATAAGGGTAATAGTAATCTATGCGCGAACTGCCATCAAGGAAGAACCCTTTCACCAGCTTTACCTAATTTAGGTGGTGTTGATGTTACACTCTCGAACACTCGTTGGGGAACCCACCATGGTCCAATGGCGAATGTACTTATTGGTAATGGTGGTTATGAGGTAGCTGGCACAATTTCATACGCAACAAATGTTCATGCTTCAATTTCAACGGGTTGTGTTAATTGTCATATGGCAACTCCTTACGGAACAATGGCAGGTGGTCATAACTTAGGTATGGTATTTGATCAGCACGGAACGGAATTGTTAAATATTACAGGTTGTTCACCTTGCCATGCAAATACTACTACAGCAGAACAATCAGCTTTAAGGATAAAAGTTACAAATTTCCAAGCTACAACTCAAGCTCTATTAGATGCTCTTGAAGCAAAACTTATTACTGCGGGTATTTACGATGCAGTCGCTGGTTTAAATAAGACAGGAACTTTTTCAGCAAACATTGCTGGTGCTTATATTAACTATCAAACAGTAAAAGAAGATAAAAGTCTTGGAGTTCACAATCCACAATATACAAAAGCTCTCCTTCAGAATGCAATTGAATCGCTTCCATAGGAGAATTTTTTCAATACATATTTGATGGGTTGACGATTATCGTCAGCCTATCTTTTTTTTGTGCTGGGCGGTTTACTGATGAGCCTTTCAGTGATAGACAAAGAAATGAGGGTGTTTCGAAAGTCAATCTTATTTCTCGCAAAGCAAGCAAAGGAGAAATGTTGACCTACCCGCTGTACTTAGGTACTAAGGCAGGTGGAGATCGCAAAGCATTGATATATAAATCAATAAACTTTGTGGTCTTTGCGCTAAACCTACCTGCCGCCTGCCTGCCGGTAGGCAGGGTAGGCAGGGCAGGCAGGCAATATTCCATCATTGGCTACGCCGAACTAGCTACGCTGAGCTCTCCGGCGGCTGCCGGATCGGTTCGCAAGCTCGGTTCCATTTCTCCCAACAAGGTAAAATGCTGATAACATAGCATTTAAATTGTTTCTTACGTTGAGCTCACGTTAAATAGATAAATATGGAGTATTAATTACTTTTTGAAAGTTCTCATGTAATTAACTACCTGCCAGATGCTTTCATCATCAATTTTCCCATCAAATTTCGGCATCTCATCGCGGCCAAACTTTGTTTTATAGAAATGTTCGGCATCGGTTTGGCTCTGATAGTCACCCTTGGAGAAGTCGCCAGGGAAGGTGTCCAACCCTTTTGCTTTAGCTCCATCGCCTAGCCCTGTTTTGCCATGGCACGTGGCGCAATACTTATTGTAAAGGGTTTTTCCAGTATTAATGCTTGCATCATCCGATTTTACAGGATTTTTCATTGCCTTAAACTTGGCAGGAACATCCCATGGTTTTGCTTTTTGCGCATTCACTACGCTATTAATCGCTAGCACTATCAGTGCTGTGAAGAGTATTAGCTTGATTGATTTCATTGATGTAGTTATTGGTTAACCTTTGTATAACAATTATCTTGCTGTGTTGGTTTAAAAAAAGGAGTAAAAAAACCGTTCCTTTTGAGAACGGTTTCTAACAGTATTATGAAGCCCTACTTTTTAAAGGTTCTCATGTAGTTAACCATTTGCCAAATACCCTCGTCGTCGATTTTCCCATCATATTTTGGCATTTCTTCTCTACCAAACTTGGTTTTGTAAAAGTGGTCGGCATCGGTTTGGTTCTGGTATTCCCCTTTCGAGAAATCACCGGGGAAGGTATCTAAACCTCTCGCTTTAGGACCATCGCCTAAACCTGTTTTACCATGGCACGAAGCACAATTTTTATTATAAAGGGCTTTGCCAGCATTAATTCCAGCTTCATCAGCCTTAACGGGGTTTTTCATCGCCTTAAACTTTGCAGGAACTTCCCAAGGTTTAGATTTTGCTTGCTGTGCGCTTGCAGAAAAGGACGCAGCTAGCATTACTAAAAAGATTAGAGTAAAGGTTTGCTTTAGTGTTTTCATAGCCAAGTAGTTTTTATGTTTATTATTTAATTACAATTACTATGCAAATTAGAAAATTATCGTAGTTAATTCTAATGCTTATCCTCATCCGATTCATGGTAACCAGTTATCATACTTTTGAATAGAGTGAATGGTTTAGCCCCGAGAGTACAGGTATAGATATGGATTATCATAAAGATTGAAAGAAAGAAGCCTACCGTAATGTGAAGAACATCCGTTAGTATTAAACCGCTTACTCCAAAAATTGCCTTAACGGTTATTTCAGGGAATAGTAATCCGATGCCAGAAATGATTACTAAAGGCATACCAACGTACATGGCAAGTACATAAACAAATTTTTGGAGAGGGTTAAACTTGCTATCCTCCGTTACCGGGAAGGGATGCTTATGACCCTTAAACATTCCCCATGCGTAATATTTGAATTGTACAATAAGCTGATTGAAAATTATTTTCCGGTTGATTTTATAATGAGCTCCATTCTTGGTAAGAACATTCCCAATAACATAAATAATGTAGTTAAAGGTCAGTACAGCTGCTGCAAAGTTGTGCATGGCTACAGCCCTGTCGAAACGGACAATGAATTTACTAGTTATATTATCGGTGTATTGCATGCTTATCCCCGTGATGATTAGGATGATGAAAAGCAGCGCATTGAGAATATGCCATGCCCTAATCCATTTTGGGTATAAATATAATTTATGACTCATTTCTTTTTGGGTTTTACTTTATGAACCGTTCTAAAAAAGATATGTATTCCAATTATGCCTAGTACAAGGACGAATATGATTAAGCTGAAACTATTCAAATACTCATTCCGATTAGCCCCAATAACATACGACTCGTTTAGTAGGATTCCATTAACAAATCCATCTTTTCGTTTCTCCTTCGATTGAAACTTGTAAAGCGAAGCCATTAGAATTGAGTTCTGTGAGTGACATTCATTGCAACGTCGAACGGCGCTATCCTTAGGCATGATAAGATGCGAGACGAGCAGGCTATCATTCGAGTTGGTATGGCACTCAATGCACCTCACGCTTTGGAAGTGTGCGGTCTGGTTGGGCAGCCAATCATGCTTTTTTAGAATATTTATCTCCTCTCTATCCGATAGCAGCTGGAAACGATCAAAATCGGAGTGGCAGTTCAAGCAGATAGCATTATCGTACGCTATGGTTTTTTTAAGGTTCTCAGTATTCCTAATAGAAATCTGATATGAATGCGGATTATGGCATTTCCAGCAAGTAAAGCCGTCCTTCTCCATTTGAAAATGGGTGCTTTGCTGATATTCCGCTTCGATCTCTTCAAAATGGAATTGTGAGTATTTGGGATCATTGCCATGGCAGTCGATACAGCTATACATTTGCTCCATTCTGAGCTCTCCGGCATGAGGGAATTTCATATACTCCTCCGAGTGACAATCGGTACACTTAAACGTTTTATGATTTGAGCTATAGAATGCGTCTCGATTAATAAACCTTTCGATGCTCATGCTGTGCCTAATGGTAGTACCTTGGCTTTCGTTGACATACTCATAAATTCTTTCGCCATGGCACTTTAAACAGCTCTCGTTCTCCTTGTAGAATTGCGAAACAAGGTTAGTTGTATCCTTTGGTTTCCAATCCTCTTTTTTTAGCGTAAAGGCAAATGAGGTGTTTGCAAGGAGGACACCTGCTAGTACTATCGTTGAAGTTGTTCTAAATATCTTAAAATACATTTATTTAGAATTATTATTAATGTTAGAACCTTACGGTAATGTTAAACCCAAAAAGATATTTTCTCTTCTTGAAATCATTGGTGTTGTAAAGCAAATCGTATTGACCGTTAATTTTGTCGAAATTTGCTATGAATACTTGAAAGCAATGGGTGGCTGTTCCGATTTCCCATCCAATGGCCACGTTGGGTTGTGGTTGCTCCTTAACATAGCTGCTACCGATTACAATTGAATCCTGTTTTGTAATCAGCTGGTTATACTCAAGCATAACCGAGTGTGCGCCGAATACATTATAACGACCACCTGCCGAAATGGATAAGTTTAAGTTTTTATAACCCATTGGAACTGAGTTAAAATAGAATAGGGTAGGGGCGATTTGAAATGAGAACCTATCGGTAAACTTCCGTGCAACGATTAGCTGATTTAGGTATGCTAATCTATGGATTTCTTTAAATCGACCACCATTGGTTGGCCCAAAAACACCAGTACTCGAATCCCTTAGGTTTATTGTAATATTACCGTAATATGCAAGGGTTATTGGCATACTATTCGACTTGGTTTGCTGAAGTATCTTGTATTTCCACTGAATGTCAGCAAGTTGATTATATCTTACTGTTCCAATACCAAACATTATCCTGTCGGTAATGCCATAGTTCAGGCCTAAACGGGTATTGGCTGAGCCGTAAATTCCGTATAGGTTATGAATATTCTCAATTAAGCTAAACCGGTGCTGTATTTGTAACTCTAATGCTCCTTTAAATGGGGTCATTACCGTTTGGTTATCGATTAGGGTTACGGCTTCAAATGTATTTTTTACAGGTTTATCCTCGGTTTGGGTTTGTTCCTCTTCTTGGCTGAATGCAGGTGAAATAAATGCCAGCATCATTAGGGCAAAAAGTATTTTTTTCATGTTTTTCATGTTTAGATTAATTGATTACTCGTTATCGTTTAGGGCGCCTTGGGTTATCCATACATATATTTTGTTTCGTTCTTCGGTCGAACATTTTGTACTATGAGAGGACTCATTCAGTTTAGTATAAATTAAGCTCGATTCAGGGTTACCAGCGGTTATATATGTTGTTTTGTTTATTGATGTCCAAGTTGATGCTAAAGAGTTAAAATCTAGTTTACCTCCACTATGACAACCCTTACAATTGCTGTTAAAGATTGGAAAAATCTCATTTTTAAAGCTGACCGGAGTGGTAAGGTCAATCTTTGGGGGATCGTAGGCATATTTTTCGCACGAAACAAATACAGACGCTGAGCTAAGTATAAGTACAGCGGCTAAAATTTGTCTTGTTAGTCCTATTTTCTGGTTCATGGCTAATGATTATTAATTTGCTTCAAAGGTATTCGTTAATAGTATTTTAAGGCAGTTTATAGGAGTGTTATTAGCCAATGCTTTCGATGCTGTTTGTCATGGTTAATGTTGATATATATCAATATTGGGTTGTTGGATGGCGGTGATTGGCTATATGAAAAAAGTGGGTGTTCAAAAAGAAGAATTAACTACTAACCTGCCTC
Source organism: Bacteroidales bacterium (assembly GCA_003818205.1). Classification (GTDB taxonomy): domain Bacteria; phylum Bacteroidota; class Bacteroidia; order Bacteroidales; family Tenuifilaceae; genus UBA8529. The sequence goes on along the minus strand of RPRQ01000023.1, from coordinate 30,314 downwards.
GGTAGGCAGGGAGTACGAAGGATACAGTGTTAATGTTTTGTTATTTAATTAGGGTCTGCTGATTAAGTCACAAATAGGTTTATGAAGCCATTAAAAACAAACCCCAGAGGGGTGAAATTATGGTAAAAAATATATCAATGTAGTATTTTAGCTCCGTAGGGGCGACATTATAAAGTAGATAGAACAGAGAATAATGTCATGCCTACGGCATTTCACCCTAAGCTTGTTCATGGGTGTTTCATAAATTTATAATAGACTTTATACAGATTAAGCAACAGCTGCTGAATATCGACATTGATAGTCATATAATTACAATCTAATCTATATAACGTCTAATATTGAAACAATATAATATTACGAGCCTGAATAATAATATTAAAGAATGCAAAGGACAGAAATGGCTTTTAGCCATTAACTCCGTGTGCTCTGTGTTCTTTACTCTGTTGACTCTCACGCTATAAGCGTGTCAGGGTGTGGTTAACGTTTTTGTATTTTAAAACTTAAGCAGTTTTAAAAACTGTAATTATTATCGTTGATAAAACTTAAACGTTATCAAACCCTATTACAATCACGCTCATCGGGGTTTTTAACAAATTTCAAATACTCTTCTTTGTGGTTAAGGTTCTGATACCAAGTGCCGCAATCAAAATCGACATATTGGTAACTTGAATGCTTTAGTAGATCAATGATTCTCCTACCATTTTCCTGAAGAATTCTTTCTGCTTTTTCAGCAACTCTTTTACGATAAACGGCAAACAAGGGTTCTTGTTCATTTTCCTTGGAAAGAGGCATTACGATATCGGTATTGGAAGATAAATTAATCATGCTATGGATTAGTGATAGGTTCATAACCGGAATGTCGCATGCCGTAATAAAGTTCACATCGCTTTTTGAAGCCTTCAAGCAGGAATATATCCCCATCAGCGGACCCTTACCCCTTTCAATATCGGGGATTATCCGCAAGTTTAGGAAGTTGTACTTTTCTGCATCGTTGGCTCCGATGATAACCTCATCAAAATGTTCGGACAGCTGCTTAGTTATGCTTTGGATTAATGGTTCATCGTTGATGGGTAGTAAACTTTTATCTTCACCTCCCATGCGTGAACTCTTACCGCCAGCTAGAATGATTGCCGTAGCTTTTTCCTTAATTATCCAGCCATCATCCTTTATCAGAATCCGATTGGGAGGAAAATTCCAGTTCATTTTGCTGAACTTAATTATTTTGTTTGCGAAATGAATAACCTCTGAGCAGCTCTCCTTAATGGCTTTGTCCGCTACATCTTTTATCACCAAAAACAAGCCTGGTTCTAGTACTTTCCTTAAAGAATTTGATTCGCAGATAACCATTACATTGGTCGGGATTATCTCCAATAGGGCATTAAGCCCTTTCTCCAATGAATTTTTGTTCACTTTCAGCAAGAACACCCTTTGAGCACCCGATTTTAGCATTCGAGAGGTATTCTTATTTGGGTACAGTATGGTTTCTTCCGTTATATTAAAGTCATCCACAAGTGAACTCTTAACATCACAACGATCAATACCTACAGGGCAGTTTCCTTTGCTTGGGTCAATGGTAAGCACCTTCACTCCAATTACTTGATTCTTTCTTGAATGGTTTTCAATAAGCCTACAGGCAAATTCTGTTTTGCCGGTATAATTACCTGTTGAACCAATAATGATGAAGTTAGATCGTTTAAGCATGTTGGTTGATGTTCCGTTTTGTGATTTCAGGTTAATAAATGAAATATATAACTATTTAGGTAGTCTATGGTAAAGGTATTCAAATATGTATGATAATATGTTTCATGTAACGTTTACGCCGAAACTTCGGCAGGAGCACAGCGAAGGCACAAATATCGCAAAGAAATTTATATACAGATATCATAAAGAATTCATTCTTTATGTGGTATGGTTGCTCATTACGGTTAAAACATTCGGATACCACCTTATGATATTATTTTTGAAGCGATGGCCTTCTAGTATCCCATCGCATTAGAGGAAATAGTACAGTTAATTATTGTTGACAAAAAAAGAGGGCGAAAATTTTCGCCCTCTTTTTTTGTCAACAATAATTAATTTCTCGCTCTTGCTTTATAATGAGTATGAAGTAGTTCGTGCGATTTATGTCCTAGTGGTTCCTTTAAGAACTCTTTATAGATTGCAATAATCTCAGGGTTCTCGTGCGATTTACGAATTTTCATACCAGAGTCTTCTGCATATATTGCTTCGGTACGTTTCCTTCTAATTTCAGCATTGGTCGGGATAGGCTGTCCGCCACCACCAATACATCCACCAGGGCAAGCCATAATTTCCATGAAATGATAGCTGGATTTGCCATCGCGAACGCTATCCATCACCTTTTTAGCATTGGTTAAACCATGTGCTACAACGCATTTAAGTTCTGCTCCCTCAAGGAATTTCCAATCAGCGGTTGTTCCTTCAATCTTTACTGAAGCTTCACGAACGCCTTCCATACCACGAACTGGAGTGATGTTAAGACCATCGAAAGGAACCTCTCGGCCAGTTACAACTTCATAAGCTGTTCTTAGTGCGGCTTCCATAACACCACCGGTTGCTCCAAAAATTACAGCAGCACCAGTAGATGCTCCCATAAAGCTATCATAGTGTGATTCTTCCAAAGCTGAAAAATCTAACCCAGCCTGCTTAATCATAATGGCAAGCTCACGGGTTGTTAAAACGTAATCAACATCCTTATAACCGCTTGAGCGCATTTCTGGTCTATCAGCTTCAAATTTTTTGGCAGTACAAGGCATAATTGATATGGAAACGATCTTCGAAGGGTCAATATTTTTCTTTTGAGCATAATATGTCTTGGCTAAAGCACCAAACATCTGCTGTGGTGATTTACAAGTAGATAGATTGCCTAAATACTCTGGATAGGTATGCTCAATGAACTTAATCCAACCTGGAGAACAGCTAGTAGCCATAGGTAACTTAACGTTTGGATCTTTATCAACCAACGCTTTCTTCAAACGGGTAAGAAGTTCAAAACCTTCCTCCATTATGGTTAAATCGGCAGTGAAATCGGTATCTAAAACAGAATCAAATCCCAGTCGTCTAAGTGCAGTAACCATTTTTCCAGTTACGATAACACCTGATTCGAGACCTAAGTCCTCACCAAGAGCAACTCTTACAGCAGGAGCTGTCTGAACTACTACATGTTTATCGGGATCATAGATGGCAGCCCATACTTCATCCAAATAGTTTCGCTCAACAAGAGCACCGGTAGGACAGCGGTTAACGCATTGACCGCAATTGGTACAAACTACCTCAAACATTGGGTTCTCGAAGAAGGTCGATATTTTCATCTTATCGCCTTTATAGGCAACGCTAAGAGCGCTGACATGCTGTAGTTCTTCACAGGTTCTTACACAACGTTGACAGCGGATACACTTACTATCATCTTTAATAATTGAAGGAGAGTAAGAGTCCATTTGGTAGTTCTTATGAGGAACTAAATCGATAAACGATTCTGTTGATATCTTACTTTCTGAAGCAAGTTCCTGGAGTTCACACTTACCATTTTTGTAGCAAGTGGTACACTTTGCGTTATGCTCGCTCAATAAAAGGTCGATGATATGCTTACGGGCTGTACGAACTTTTAGAGTGTTGGTCATAATCTCCATTCCTTCTGATGTTGGCATTGCGCATGATGCAGGAAGGGTTCTTGAACCTTTCATCTCAACAACGCAAACACGGCAGTTCCCTGCAATGCAGAGATCGTCATGATAGCAAAGGGTAGGGATATGAATATTTAGCTGTTTGGCAGCCTGTAGAATGGTAGTTCCTTCATCAACGGTTACGGAGATACCATCTATTTTGAGATTTATCTTTTTTGACATTGTTTTACTTTTTTTCAGTTTACGCTTAGTAGATCATCTCTTCTTTAAAATTCTCAACGATTGAGAAGAATGAGTTGGCAACGCTTTGTCCAAGTCCGCATTTAGCGGTTATCTTCATGGTTTGAGCCAATTTTTGAAGATGTTCAAGGTAGTTCGCATGTTTTTGCCCTTTCTTAACCGCTTCGATTCCTTTAATCAGCTGCTGACAACCAACCCTACAAGGGGTACACTGTCCGCATGATTCTTCTTCGAAGAACTCAAGGTAGTTATGAAGTACGTTGTACATGGAGCGTGAACTGTTGAAAATCATCATTGAACCACCAGTTGGAACGCCTTCAAAACCGATAATGGTTTCTTTAAACTTCTTCCGTGGAACGCAAAACCCTGAAGCTCCACCAACTTGCACAGCTTTTGTATCTCCATCACCAAAATCATCAACGAATTGCTCCACAGTCATACCTAGTTCAAGTTCATAGATACCCGCTTTGGGTGTATCGCCAGAAATTGAAAATACTTTTGATCCGCGTGAGTCAGCTGTTCCTAGCTCCTTAAATTTGCGAGCACCGTGCATGCAGATCATGAAGGCGTAAACTAACGTTTCAACGTTGTTGATAACTGTTGGTTTACTACGGAATCCTGAAACGGTAGGATAGGGAGGTTTATTACGTGGTTCACCACGGTGACCTTCCATCGATTCGAATAGAGCACTTTCCTCTCCGCAGATGTAAGCACCGCTACCCATTACGATTTTGATCTTAAAATCAATCTTTAGATCTTTAAGGTCAGCATGAAATTTAGCAAGCTGTGCCTCTAGTTCGGGAAGTAAAAATCGATACTCGCCGCGTAGGTAAAGGAATCCTTCTTTCGCGCCAATAACCTTTGCGCAAACAACCATACCCCCGAATACCTTTTGTGGTACTTTGAAAAGTATTTCGCGATCCTTAAAGGTTCCTGGTTCACCTTCATCGGCATTACATATAATGTATTTATTAGGTTCGGGTTGTTCTGCTGTATATTTCCACTTCAATGCAGTAGGGAAACCCGCACCTCCACGACCCTTTAACCCAGATTCGAGTAGTTCATTTACTATTTGGTCATTGTTTTTTGCAAAGGTGTTCTTGATGATTTCTTTAGGATTGCAATCCTGGTCGAAAATCAGGTCAACACGTTTTAGATTGGTATATGACATGGTTTTATCTCCTCAATTTTTTACTTTTTCATGTACTCATTAATTATCTCGCGGACCTTTTCTGAGGTTAAATCGGTGTATGCTTCATCGTTAACAAGCATAGCAGGTCCTTTATGGCACCAACCAAGGCAGTTCGTTTCAAGGAGAGAAAACTTCTTGTTCTGAGTAGTTTCTCCAACTTTAATTTTCAGCATATCCTCAATCTCCTGAGTTAGCAGGTTCTTCCCTTTCATGGCGCAGGAAATGGTTTTACAAACCCTAATAACATACTTACCACGAGGTTGAGTGTCGAGGAATGAGTAAAAGGTTGCTGTACCATAAACTTGAGCGGCAGATATATCCAGCTCGCGAGCAATCTCAGTCATTGCTTCATCAGAGATGTACCTCTCTTCATGAATTACACCCTGCAAAATAGGGATAAGGCTCTCCCGTGTTCTCCCATGTTTACTAGCAAGGTTTTTCACCAGTTCTTTAATTTCAGGCATGTTCAATTCTCCTTATTTTTGAATTAGTATTTAATTCGTTAATTTAATAACAGTGTTAATTTAATAACACAAAATATATTTGTAGGTATCTGATCTACAACACCGAAATTAGGAAGTAATCTTTGCACATAAGATGATTTTTATCATGTTTGATAACATATTATAACTAAAGAGGGTTAATTTAGAACGATTCAATATTAATGCGCCTGAAATTCTTTCTATCTGAAATAAAAGTAAAATTGAAATCTAATTAGTTCGATCCTATAAAATACTCTAATTCAAGACTTAATAGCAAATAAAAAAGCCTAGCAATTACTAATGTTAGGCTTTCCCTAAGAAAAAAATAATTGTAACTATTCAGGTACATTTTTTTGTAGGTGTTTTCTTTAGTAGATTCCTATAAGATTTAGTCATTAAGACTGTTACTCGCTATTTTTTAACTTCGTTGAGCCCTGCGGGGTGAAATTATGGTAGAAAATATATCAATGTAGTATTTTAGCTCCGTAGGGACGACATTATAAAGTAGATAGAACAGAGAACAATGTCATGCCTACGGGATTTAAAATTAGAATAACAAGTGCACGTATTTTAGTCTTTTACATAAAAAATACTTGCACTTACACAACAAAAAAATGTTGTAATATTTTATATTTCTGCGTTTTAACACTTAATCAGCAGACCCTAACTAACGGTCAGTTCGACGAAGTCAATAATTCGGGTTAATATTGGCACTAAAGTACTAATAAGTAGCTATATAATACTCTTAAATCGAACTCACGTTAACTATTTATTTCAATCCGTAATTCAATACTTTTAAATCAGCTGAATTAAAAAACGGAAATATATTTAGCCTCTTTCTTAACCACTTCGCCAATAATAGCCGATGTAGGGAAACCCGAATCGATTAATTCCTTTACCATTTCGATTTCTTTGCCTTTGGGGCAGCAAATCAGCAATCCACCCGATGTTTGAGCATCGAGCATAAGCATTTTGTGGTTGTAGCCTAGAGATTCTTCGAAAGAGCAATGATTCTCAACATAGTCAAGATTTCGAAAGCAAGCACCAGGAATACAGCCCATCTCAACCAATTTTAAAGCGCCATCGAAAAGAGGTACTTGTATTGAATTGATTCGAAGGGTAACAATGCTACCCATGGCCAATTTCAGGGCGTGTCCGAGCAAGCCGAATCCAGTAATATCGGTAGCACAGATAACACCATACTTTTGCATAATTCTAGCACCCTCTTTGTTTAAATGCTTCATGCTCTCAAGAACGGTTTCGTAATGAGTATTCTCAACCTCTTCAATTCTTTTCCCTGCCATAATAATACCGGCGCCAATGGGTTTGGTCAGGATAAGAGTATTTCTGGGTTTTGCAGCAGAGTTGGTAATCACCTTTTTAGGGTGTACTGTACCTGTTACTGCCAAGCCATACTTGGGAATATCATCTACTATTGTATGTCCTCCCATAATAACTCCACCCGCCTCAATAACTTTTTCTGTTCCACCCCTTAAAATTTCCTTTAGGATGTCAAGGGGCAACTTTGCAGGGAAAGCAACAATATTCAAAGCGGTAAGCACCTCTCCCCCCATTGCATAGATATCACTCAAGGCATTGGCTGCGGCTATTTGCCCAAATTCAAAGGGATTTGAACATACTGGTGGAAAAAAATCTGTGGTCTGAATCAGAGCTAATTCATCGTTTATTCTGTAAACCCCAGCATCATCATGAGTCTCAATGTCAACCAGCAGGTTTGGGTGGGGTGTTTTGGGTAAATCGGCTAATGCTTCACTAAGCTTTCTAGCAGGAAGTTTAGCTGAACAGCCACCGTATTCAACGGTGCTTAAAAGGTCGAATGGTTTTACTGCATCCATTTTTCGTAAAGGTTAAAATCGATTTTACTATCGTTTAGTATTGATATTACCATACCCTTGTTCGTTAAAGAGGGGTTTATCCTGATGGCCATTCCGCAATCCGATGTGATCTCCTTGGGAGTTGGGATAATATCGAACTTAATACCATGCCCCAAAAGCACCTTCTCGGCTAGTAGCGTTCGGTGGGTGGATTGGAATATGAGGATTATGTAATTCATGGGTAAAGTTAATTTTAAACACAGAAACACAGAAACACAGAGACACGCACAGAGGATTGCAGAGAATTAATGAACGCTAAGGCGGAAAGGCGCAAAGAGAAAATGACGAATATTTTCTTTGGTCAAGTAAGTCCTTAGAAAAAATTATTTAATCATCTATGCTCCAGTCCAATAGTTTTCATTATGGGTACACAACGCTATTGGCCTTGGTTAATCGTTCAAGGATGTCGTACATGTTGGAAATCTTTCCAACACCCAAATCCTCCTTTTTTTTGTAATAATCGAGGCAGGTACCACAAACTAGCACTTCAACACCGTTTTCCTCCATTTTTTTCAAAGAATCGAGCACCAACGAGTCCTTCAGGGCAAGGAATATCCCCGAATTGAGGAAAATCAAGGTTTTTGGTTTCAATGTAACCTCGGGCAGTGTATTTACAAATGCCTTGATGAGTATATTCCCCAGCTCCTCAGCACCTTCGCCTAGTCTGTTGCGCTGAAAAGCTATCACAAGGTTTGACTTAATGGGGTTTTCAACCTCACAGTACTCGCCAACGGCTGCGCTTTCGGGTACTACCCCTGTTTTGTTAACCAGTAATTGGAATACATTACCCTTCTTTTCCACATGAGCATTCATTCCATGATCGGCAAGAAAACGTGTTACATTCTTCATTGATGTTTCGTTATCAATCAGGATTTCAAGCGTTTCGTTATCGGCGATTTCGTTTAAGGCTTTTTTGGTCATGATTAAAGGTAATGGGCAAAGTTTGCCCTTTGCATCTACTGTTTTCATTGATGTAATATATTTAGCTAGTAATTATTCTTTTTAAAGCATTTATGGTGTAATCGATTTCTTTATCGGTAGTAAAGCAACCAAGGCTAAACCTAACCGTGCCTTGTGGCAATGTGCTCAGGGTTTGGTGAGCCAAAGGAGAGCAGTGAAGACCAGCCCTTGTCATAATTCCGTACTCACTATCGAGGGTAAGGGCAAGCTGACTAGGGCTTATTTTCTTTACATTCATCGATACAAGGGGAAGCCTGTTCTCACTGGTGCCTGGACCATAGAGAGTAATTTCATCAATGCCTTTTAGCGCATTGATGAGAAAGGCTGTTTGCTGCCCGAGACGTTCACGAATGGAATCTATCCCTTTTGCAATAATATACTGAATACCTGCTTTTAAACCTAGTATTCCCAAGGTATTTGGGGTGCCAGCTTCAAGGCGGTCGGGGTAAAAATCGGGGTGAACATCCAGCTCCGACCGGCTACCCGTACCTCCATGGATTAGGGTATCAATGTGGATACCATTCCTGATACACAATCCACCAATTCCGGGTGGGCCGTAGAGCTTCTTATGACCTGTAAATACGAGTATATCAATGCTATCGTTTTGCATGTCGATTGGGATAAAGCCGGCTGTTTGAGCGGCATCGACCATATACAAAACGCCTTTAGCCTTGCATATTTGTCCAATACGGTCAATGGGCATCACCGCACCCGATACATTTGAGCCGTGAATGGTTACAACGAGCTTCGTATTTTCTCGGAAACAGGATGTCAATTTATCAATATCGACATAACCCTTTTCGCAACAATCAGCTATTGTAACATCAATTAAGCCGATGGATTTCAAATATTTTAGAGGTCTTCGTACTGAATTGTGCTCCATATGGGTAATAATTACATGGTCCCCCTTTTTTAGAAGCCCTTTAAGGGCTATGTTTATGGCATGGGTTGCATTGGCTGAAAATATTACCCTTTCAGATGATTCTACATTAAACAGGGAGGCAATCAGCTCACGGGTTTCAAACACCTCGCGTGCAGCTCTGACCGCAAAGCCATGACCGGAACGTCCAGGGCTTGCTCCGTACTCGTTGATGTATGTACTCATCGCATCAAGAACAGCAGGTGGTTTAGGCCAGGAGGTTGCTGAGTTATCGAGATAGACTTTCATTCAGGTATTTTTTTCCAGTTTGTGAAATAAAAACTTTGTGTTGACCTCTGTTCTCTTTTGGATTGAAGTAAAGAGGCTAAAAAAACGTGAGTTCGATTTAAGAAATGATAGTAATACTCTAAATTGTAATTTGTTACAAGTTTATCATATGGTATTGGAATGATGGAATAATGGGGTTTCTTCTAACTTTTTTCTTCCAATATCCCAATATCCCAATATTGGCTAAGCCGAACTAGCTGCGCTGAGCTCACTCCGTTCGGTTCGCAAGTTCGGTTCCATTTCTCCCCTCAAAGTAAAATACTGATAACATAGCACTTAAATTGTTTTTTACATCGAGCTGACGTTAAAAAAAGATTTTTAACCGCTAAGGGCAAAAAGAAAATGCAAAGGGGGCAGAGTTAAAGCATTAGATAATTAATGTTTTGTTAACTCTGTAGTTGAAATATTTATTATTTTTAAACAGCCTCTTTACTATTTCTTTAATTATTTGATTAGGGTCATTTCCTCAATCAGAGCACCTGCACCTGCATATTTATCGATTATAAATAGGGCGTAGCGAATGTCAACCGAAATGTTTCTGCATATTTTCGGGTCGTACATAATATCGCTCATGGTGCCCTCCCAGCACCTATCGAAGTTAAGGCCAATTAGCTGTCCTTCAGCATTTAGAACAGGGCTTCCTGAATTTCCTCCCGATGTGTGATTGGTAGCAACAAATGCAACGGGTATGGTTCCATTGACTTTATATGCTCCAAAATCTTTCTCTTTATAAAGTTTTTGTAGTTTATCGGGAACAACGTAATCGTACACCTTCCTGTTCCCCTTCTCAATAACACCATCGAGCGTGGTAAAGTATGAGTATTCAATGGCTTCCTGTGGGTTGAAGCCTGCAACTTTACCGTAGCTGACCCGAAGGGTGGAGTTGGCATCGGGGAAGAAATGCTTTGATGGTTGAAACTCCTTTAAACCTTGGATATACAACCTGTAGTTAAGTATTAAGCTGTCGGTGATTTCGTTGTAGCGACCCCCTATCAATTGGTTGTAGGTACTGTTAAAGCTCTTATGGATTTGATAGATATAGTCATTGCTTATGGTTGATATTGCTGTTGTATCGAAGTTGTCGAGGAATGTGAAAAGCCTTATGCTATCGGCGAATACCGATTGTTTATAAACATCTTTGGCGAAGTTGTGCCAATTTCCTTCATACTGTTTTGCTAAGTTTGCGAGGAAGGGCGGCTGGTAATCAAGCGGTATATTTTCATAAAACTGCTTAATCATATTGGCAAAAATCTCTCTATCGATGGGGAGGTAAAATTCACTATAGAATGCCTTTGCATTTTTTCGTAATGAGCCGAGAAGGCTTTCGACTTTCTTTATTTCCAATTGAGGTAAGCTAAACTCATTAATAATAGGTGTAAAGGTAGATGCGAAGTTAATTAGCTCTACGGCATTTACCGCTTCGCGGTTAAAATCATTGGTAATGGCAATGGGTTTTAGCTGCTTGTATAGTTTATCGAATGCTGGAAGAACATTTCCATAGCTGGAGTTACGTTTAGGGTCAGCGGAAACCCATTGTTTAAATCTACCTTCAAGATCAATCTTCTTATCGACCGCTCTGAAGCGAACTAAACCAGAGCTTTCACCAATCCACTTCTTCCATGCGTTTGCAGCTCCTTTTCGTTTATCTGCATACATTATGTTAACGGTATCGTTACCTCTCATGTACGATTCCATAATTCTTAAACGGATATCCCGTAAGGCAATTTTATTAGGATTCTGAATATTGGCAATTAAATCAACGGCTTGCGATGTAATGTACTGCTGAGTTGTACCTGGAAAGCCGTAAACCATGGTGAAATCATCCTTCTTAACCCCTTTTAAGGAAATGGTAAGGTATTTCTTTGGTTTATAGGGAACGTTTTCGGTGGAGTAGGGTGCAGGCTTATTATTTTTATCGGCATAGATTCTGAACATCGAAAAATCGCCGGTGTGTCTTGGCCATACCCAATTATCGGAATCGCCACCAAAATCGCCAATGGCTGATGGAGGTGCCCCAACTAACCGAATATCCTGAAAAACCTCATAAACCATAAGGTAGTACTCGTTTCCAAAGTAGAATGCTTTAACATCAACCTTATAGGTATTCCCGTCTTTTGCTATCTTTTTAATGGCTTCGATATTTGCAGCAACAGTGGAATCTCTCTTTGCCTCGCTCGTATTAGTTGTTACATTTGCAAGAACTCTGCTTGTTACATCCTCCATGCTGACAAGGAACGAAACGGTTAGCCCCTCGGCAGGTAATTCTTGGCTTTTTTCAGTTGCCCAAAAACCATTCTTTAGATAATCGTGGTCTATTGATGATAACGATTGGATTGAACCGAATCCGCAGTGGTGGTTAGTAATAACTAGCCCTTGCTCGGAGATTAGCGAACCTGTACAACCTCTGCCAAAAAGAACTATAGCGTCTTTTAGGCTTGAGTTGTTAACGCTATAGATATCTTCGGCTGATAGTTTACAGCCCTGCTTTTTCATCGCATCAATATTTTTACCCATAAGGATAGGCAACCACATTCCCTCATCGGCAATTAGATTGAACGATAGAGTATGGATTATTGCGAAGAGTAGTACTAATTTCTTCATTGTAAATTTGGTTTTGGTTTTTAGTTACTTGAGATAAAGTCTTGTAATTCAATATAGAGTTTTTGAACAGGTAGTCCCATTACGTTGAAATAGGAACCCTCAATTCGTTCAATTCCGATAAAGCCTATCCACTCCTGTATTCCATATGCACCAGCTTTATCAAAAGGTTTATAGTTGTTGATATAGTACCAAATTTCCTCATCGGTAAGTTTTCGGAAAAACACATCGGTGGTAGCGAAAAAAGTACGAGTTTTTTCTGTTGATGAGATACAAACCCCTGTAACCACAACATGCTTATTGCCTGATAGCAATGAGAGTATTTTAAACGCATCATATTTGTCGATGGGCTTTCCAATTACATGACCATCGCACCAAACAATGGTATCGGAGGTAATTAGAATCTCGTTATCAGCAAGCGAATCAAGTAATGGTTTTGCCTTATGGATTGCAAGATAGGTTGGAATTTCGGTCATAGATAGGTTATCGGGGAATAGCTCCTCATCATCTCCATTGGCACGTACCTCAAATTCTACCCCAAGTTCGCGCAGCAATTGCTGACGGCGGGGTGATTTGGAGGCAAGGATTAGCCGTTTCCCTTTTAAAATATCGTTGAGCATGATTTATCAGACAATTAGAAATCTAAATAGAATGGTGTATAGCAGCCCGAAAAGCATAATAAGCTTATTCAATCGGCTCGCCCTGTGGAAATCCTCCTTATTTTCGGCTGTTAAGAGCATTACAAGCAGAACACAAATAGGAATTACCAAGGCAACAATAAAGTATATTAAAGTATAGTAGTCGACATTACCCGATGGTAAAAAGTTAAGGTATCGTGCAAAAAGGAATACTAATGCAATAAGCGTAAAGAAGAGTATTGAGGCGGCAACTGTTCGTGCAACTTTCTTACCAAGAAATACAGGAATGGTATTTCGGCCAAAAACTTGGTCGCCCTCAAAATCTTCAATATCTTTAATAATCTCACGAACTAGAGTAAGCAGGAATGCGAACAGGGCATAGCCACCCACCCAATAGGTAATAATACCTAGTTTGATATCGAACCGAGCAACCATTTCCCAATAAACGGTATAGAGGCGAGGCAATTCAAAAAGCAGGGTAATTAATGGAACTGTGGCGGTAAGAGTTGCAACAATTAGATTACCCAAGAGGAATTGCCGTTTATAGGTTGTAGAATAAAACCATAATAATCCTGCTACAAAGAAGAAAAGTAGGGACAGTACAGGTTTTCCAATGGAAATCGATACGATAAGCCCAAGAGCAACACCAATTATATTAAAGACAGTATGTAGCGTAATGGCCATTCTTCTGCTCAAACTTCGTCCAACGATAACCGTTTGAGGTCTATTAACGAGGTCGGTGCGGGTATCAAAATAATCGTTAATGACATAACCTGCTGCGGTTATAAAAACCGTTGCGAGAGTAAGTAGTAAGAAACTAAAATCACTGAGCTGCAGCTCAAGGTTCTTTATATGAAGTAATGGTTGAACGATGCAATACCTCATAAGGTAAAGCGTTGCGGCAACTATTAGTAGATTCTTGAAACGGACAACCCTTAGAACTTGGTACATAATCAACATTGTTTGGTAGATATGAACTTTGTTTTCAGCAAATAATAAATAACAGTCCTTATTTATCTAAATCTGGTTTTGGAATATTGGAATAATGGAATATTGGGAATACATCTAGACATTTGATTTCCTTGTTACATTTTTCCCTGCCTATATGCAGGCATGCATTCTTCCATCATTCCATCGTTCCAACATTCCACTTTTCCAACATTCCATTCAAATTAAGGAATCAAAAAAATCCAATACGTCAAAATACCTGTCTTGGCTACTGTTTATTAATAGACGCAGGTCCCCACTTATCGTTTAATCTTAGTACCTGTTCAATTACATCCCTTACGCAACCTTTACCTCCCGAGAAATTTGAAACGTAAACTGACAATCCTCGAATCTCGGGGGCTGCATCGGCAGGGCAGGTGGGGATACCCACTTTTCTCATTACATCGTAATCGGGAAGGTCGTCGCCCATGTAAAGTATTTCCGAAAGTTCAACTCCGTACTTAAATCTAAAATCTTCTAAAGCCTCGGCTTTATCAGTTATTCCTTGGTAGATATCGGTAACACCCAATCCTTTGAATCTATCTTTAACCGATTGTGAGTTTCCACCGGTAATTATTGCGATTGGGAAACCTCTTTCAATTGCTACATGAACGGCATAACCATCGCGGGTGTTTGTTGTGCGTATCAATTCACCCGATGGATGAAGTACAACGTTTCCATCGGTAAAAACACCATCGACATCGAATGCGAATGCCTTTACATTATTTAGTAACTCTTTAAAATTTTGTACCATAAAATAAATATAATCAATCTGTTATCGCCTGTTCTTATCGAGCGATTGAATGCTTAAAGTTAACGCTTTATAAATATCTGCCAATTCGGGCGAATACTCCTTTAACTTTTCAATATGAAGATTTATTGTTGATTCATCGAATCGAACGGCTGGTCCTGTTTGCGAGTTGGACGGATTTCCATCAAAGGCTTTCTGAACGGTTTCTAAAACCAAAGGTTTTAAAAGTTCGAAGCTAAACCCTTTCTCAACGGAAAGTTGAAATGAGAGCGCTAATAGATGATTGGTAAAATTGTTAGCTATTACCCCTGAAAGATGCAACCATGAGCGGGTTTCAGAATTCATCGGAAGAACCCTTTTGCTTATTAATAATGCTAAATTGTTTAATCTATTATGAGTATCGTCATTATTAGCATCAATGCAGATTGGGATATCATCAAAGGGAATAATCCTACTTTTTGAGAATGTTTGAAATGGATAAAAAACACCATGGTTGTTAAACCTTGAAAGCGCTGAGATATCGGTACTACCGCTTGTATGAACAACAATACCTTTAATACCTTTCAATTTTTCAACAACACCAAGGATTGCTTTATCAGGTATGCAGATAAAGTAGAAATCAGCTTCGATATTAATGTTTGCTATTGAATTAGTATAATTCGAGACAATCCTATTTGCAAGTAGTTGAGCGGAGTTAATACTTCGGGAGTAAATCTGAAGTATAATGCAATCGGCATTATAAAGAGCCAATGCAAGATTGGTTGCTAGGTTTCCTGCACCAATAAAAACAATGCTTGGCTTTTTAACGGAGGTCATGCTAATACAATTTTTATAGTGATGTAAAGGTAAATGATTAATCTCAATTAATTTGAGATGGCGAAGCCACAAAGGTCAAAAAATGCTGTAAAAGAGTATTTCATGAAATGTAGTCAAATTAATGAGATAATGAACCAAATATGATGGAGTTAATCGTTATGTAAAACTAAGCGATTAATTTTTGTGTTTTTTTCCATTGTTACAAAACTGATTTTTAAGATGGTTACTATCTTCTTTTAATAGGATATGGTATTTTTCCATTTTATTTTATCTTTGTACGCTCGTTTTAAAGATTGCATATTCACAATTTGAAAATATAACTATTTGTTATACTGTAATCAAGAACAGAAACTAATTAGATAATTAAACCTGAACAGAATGAAAATTTTAGTTTGTATCAGTAATGTTCCCGATACCACTACGAAAGTTAAGTTTGTTGATGGTAACACTAAGCTCGACACAAATGGAATTCAATGGATAATTAATCCATGGGATGAACTCTCGTTAACCCGAGCTTTAGAGCTGAAGGACGATGCTTCAACAGGAGTTAAATCAGTTACTATTGCGCATGTTGGTACTGTTGCTGCTGAACCAACTATCCGTAAGGCTTTGGCAATTGGAGCTGATGATGCAATCCGTGTGAATGCGGAACCAGCTGATGCGTATTTTGTTGCAGCACAACTGGCTGAGATAGTTAAGAAAGAACAATTCGATATTATTATCTGTGGTATTGAATCGAGCGATTTTAATGGTTCATCTGTAGGTGGTATGCTTTCGGAATTTTTGAATCTCCCATCTGTTTCAGCCGTTTCATCATTGAAAATTGAAAATGGACAGGTGGTTATCAACCGTGAGATTGATGGCGGTAAAGAGGTGGTTACTGTTCCTACTCCTTTTGTTGCAATTGTACAAAAAGGTATTGCTAAAGAGCCGCGTATTGCTGCGATGCGCGGTATTATGATGGCTAGAACAAAGCCCATTAAGCTATATGAGCCTATCGCTGTTGAGCCTTTAACACAGGTTGATAGCTTTGAAATGCCAAAACCACGCGCCGCTTGTAAGTTTGTTGATGCTGAGAATCCAAAACAGCTTATCGAACTTCTACAAAACGAGGCTAAAGTAATTTAATCCATTATCAATCGTAAATAACAAAAAAAGATATGTCAGTTCTAGTATTTACCGAGAATTGGGATGGAAAGTTTAAGAAACTTTCATTCGAGCTAGCATCATACGCTTCAAAAGTTGCCGAGATGCTAAACACAAACGCAGTTGCTTTATCTATTGGTAATGTTGACGAAGGCGAACTCAAAAAATTAGGTGGTTACGGCGTGAAAAAGGTTATTAGTATCAACAATGATGCGCTAAAAAACCTCGATAACCAAGCATATACAAGCGTTATTGCTGAGATTGCACAAAAAGAGGGTTCAAAGGTTATTGTTCTTTCAAACAACAATACAGGTAAAGGTTTAGCACCAAGATTATCGGTTCGTCTAAAAGCAGCCATTGGTGCAGGTGTTAGCCAATTGCCATTAAGTGTTAGCCCTTTTACCGTTTACAAAAGAACTTTCTCGGGTAATGCTTTTGCACATCTTGCATTAAAGACCGATGTTAAAATCATTACTCTTGCTCAGAACTCATTCGAACTTGTTGAAACAGCAAATGGTGCAACCATTGAAAATGCTACTGTTCAAGTTGATGGTTCAAATGTAAAAACTCAGGTTAAAGAAGTTCAGAAACAAACAGGAAAGATTCTTATTACCGATGCCGAGATTGTTGTTTCTGGTGGTCGTGGTATGAAATCTGCCGATAATTGGGGTCCACTCGTTGAACTTGCAGATCTTTTAGGTGGTGCTACAGCTTGCTCACGCCCTGTTTCGGATGAAGGATGGAGGTCGCACGATGAGCACACCGGACAAACCGGAAAAATCATTGCTCCAAATCTTTACTTTGCGATTGGTATTTCGGGTGCAACACAGCATATCGCTGGGGTTAGCTCATCAAAATTTATTGTTGCTATCAATACCGATAAAGATGCTCCAATTTTTGGTGCGGCACAGTATGGTATTATCGGCGATGCGAGTAAGGTACTTCCAAAACTTGTTGAGGCAGTAAAGGAAGCAAAGGGTAAGTAATTTTTTTGCCACAAAGACGCTAAGGCACTAATTATAATATGATTCAAACAATTTCAATTGAAGAAGAAGAGATTGGAAGAAAAATAGTTAATGCTGCTTATACAATTCATAAATCACTGGGACCTGGCTTACTTGAGAAGGTTTATGAAATTTGTATGGCGCATGAACTAACTAAGAGTGGATTGATTGTGAGAAGGCAAGTTGATATTCCAATTGTATATGATGGAATTTCCTTTGATGAAGGTTTACGATTAGATTTACTTGTAAACGATAAGGTAATCATTGAATTGAAAGCAGTTGAAATAGTAAATCCTGTTTGGGAGGCCCAAATTATTAGCCATTTAAAACTTTCAGGAAAACAATTAGGCTATTTAATTAACTTCAATGTTCCATTGATAAAAGAAGGGATTAGAAGGTTTATTAACACTAATTAATCCTTCTAGTTTTTGTGTCTTTGTGCCTTAGTGGCTAATTATTAAACGAATAATCAATGATAAAACAAATAGTTTTTGCAATAGCACTTCTTATCACACTTGGGGTATTTACATTCACGACCCTAAGGATAATTAGCTTTTTTAAGCTGACCAAGAAGGCATTCCCTGTTCGTGATTTTGGAAAGCGGTTTGGTGTGATGATGGAGGTTGCGTTTGGGCAAACCAAAATTTTCCGTAAACCAATTTTAGGATTTTTGCATGCTCTTGTATTTTGGGGTTTCTGTGTAATCCTAATAGGTAGCATTGAGATGGTGATTGATGGCCTTTTCGGTATCGAAAAATCTTTGAAATTTTTAGGAGTATTATATGATATCATTATGGCATCGGGTGATGTATTTGCACTTCTAATTGCTATATCAATTGCAGTATTCCTTTTCCGCAGGGTTTTCCTACACGTTAAGCGTTTCGAAGGGATTGAGATGAAGAAAATCTCACATCTCGATGCAAACGTTGCCCTTTCGATAATTCTTTTGCTGATGCTTTCGCTTTTAGGAATGAACTCAGCATACTATGGTCACACAACCCTTATTGGTGGTGCGATTGAAGGTGTTTACCCAGTAAGTAAATATTTGTCAGCAATATTCTCAGGTTTATCGGCCGAATCGGTTTTGGTACAGTACGAAATCTACTGGTGGATGCATATTTTGTTGATATTCGCATTTGCGAATATGTTGCCCTATTCTAAGCATTTCCATGTATTCATGTCGGTTCCTAATGTGTTTCTATCAAGACTTGAACCACTAGGAAAACTTCCAAACATGGATAATGTAACCCGCGAGGTTAAGCTGATGATGGACCCAAATGCCGCTTTTGCAGCACCTGCAGCTGATGCCCCCATCGAACGCTTTGGTGTTAAGGATTGCGAGGATGCATCGTGGAAAAACTACTTCGATTCTTTGGCTTGTACCGAGTGCGGTCGTTGTACCGCTGTTTGCCCTGCAAACATAACAGGGAAAAAACTATCTCCTCGTAAGATAATTATGGATTTAAGGGCACGTATGAAGGAGAAAGGTCCAAAGCTGATTAAGAATGGCAAAGATTTTACCGATAATAAATCATTGATTCGCGATTATATCTCCGAGGAGGAATTGTGGGCTTGTACAACCTGCAATGCTTGTGCAAAGGAGTGTCCAATAAATATTAACCACCCAACACTCATTGTTGATATGCGTCGATATCTAGTAATGGAGGAAGGCTCTGCGCCGGGTGAATTGAAGGCTGTTTTTAGCAACATCGAAAACAATGGAGCACCCTGGCAATATTCTGCTGAAGACCGCTTACTCTGGGCTGTAGATTTAGAGATGAATGTAAAATAATTTGTAATAAAGGTTGAGGGAAAAGTTAAGAACAATTAACTGATTACTGATAACCAATAACTGACAACTGATTAAAATGGAAACCCGCAAGATAGAAGTTCCTGTAATGGCCGACCTTTTTGCAAAAGGTGAAAAGCCCGAGTGTTTATTTTGGGTAGGTTGTGCAGGTGCTTATGATGATAGATATAAAAAGGTGGCAAGAGCTTTTACGAAGATTTTGACCCATCTTAATGTAAGTTTTGCTGTACTTGGGAAAGAGGAATCATGCACTGGTGACCCTGCACGTAGAGCAGGAAATGAGATGCTTTACCAGATGCAGGCACTTCAGAATATCGAAATTTTTAAGATGTATGAGGTTAAAAAGATAATTACCATTTGCCCTCATTGCTACAATATCTTTAAGAATGAATACCCTGATCTAGGTGGAAACTATGAGGTCATCAACTATGTTCAGCTACTCGATAAATTCATGGAAGAGGGGAAGCTAAAGATTGATGCCTCATCTTTTAAGAACGACCGAATTACCTATCACGACCCCTGTTACTTAGGAAGAGCAAATGATATTTACAACGAACCACGAACTTTACTGAAGGCCATTACAACCAATTATGTTGAAATGGACAGAAATAAAAGTTTCGCTTTATGCTGTGGTGCTGGTGGTGCTCAGATGTTCAAAGAGGCAGAGCACGGTAATAAAGAGGTTTTCATTGAGAGGACAGAAGATGTTCTCAAAACAAACCCTAAAATCATTGCAACTGCTTGCCCTTTCTGCATGACCATGATGACCGATGGTCTAAAATACAAGAATAAGGAGGACGAGATAAAAAATTACGATATTGCGGAGCTTATTGCAATTTCACTCGAACTATAATCAACTATTAACATAAATCAACAAAAATGGAAAACAAAAAAGTCTTGAAAAGCGGCGAATTTCTTGTAAATGAAATAGAGGCCAAAGACATTTTCATTCCTGAAGAGTTCAACGAAGAACAGAAAATGATTGCTCAGACCTGCCGTGATTTTCTAGAGGCTGAAGTTTATCCCAACCTTGATAAACTCGATAAGAGCGACAGGGTGTTAATGAAAACAATTCTCAAAAAATCAGGTGAACTTGGAATGATGGGTATCTCAATACCTGAGGAGTATGGTGGATTCGGACAATCGTTCGTAACCCAGATGCTTGCCGCAGAAACTACAGGTGCAGGATACTCTTTCTCGGTTGCCTACATGGCGCATTGCGGTATTGGCACTTTACCAATCATGTATTATGGAAACGAGAATCAGAGACATCAATACGTTACCAAATTAGCAACAGGTGAATTGGTTGGTGCGTACTGCTTAACCGAGCCAGGAGCAGGTAGTGATGCCAATTCGGGTAAGTCAAGCGTTAAGTTATCGGAGGACGGAAAGCACTATATTCTGAATGGTCAGAAGATGTGGATTACCAATGCTGGTTTTTGCGATACTCAGGTTGTTTTTGCTAAAGTTGACAATGACCGCGTACTTAGCGCATTCATTGTTGAGAGCAATTGGCCTGGTGTGGTAGTTGGTCCTGACGAGCATAAGATGGGGATTAAGGGTTCATCTACAGCACAAATCTACTATACCGATGTAAAGATTCCTGTTGAGAATATGCTAGGTGCTCGAGGTGAGGGTTTTCGTATTGCGTTGAGCATCCTTCACATGGGTCGAATGAAACTTGGGGCAAACGTAATCGGTGCATCAAAGGAGACCATCAGCCTTTCAGTTAAATATGCTAACGAGCGTAAACAGTTCAATACATTAATTTCGAATTTTGGTTCAATCAAGCATAAGCTAGCTGAGCAGGTTATCAGAACATTTGCTCATGAGTCGGCTATTTACAGGGTTAGCAGTGAGATTGATGTGCTAATGGAAAAGTACAAAGCGGAGGGTTGCGACTATGGTCGTGCTGCAATTGATGCTATTAGCCATTATGCAGTTGAGGATGCAATCCTAAAAGTTTACGGTTCAGAAGTACTCGATTTTGTTGCTGATGAGGGTGTTCAAATTCATGGTGGAATGGGTTACTCAGCCGAAATGAACGTTGAGCGTGCTTACCGCGATTCACGCATCAACCGTATCTTCGAAGGGACCAACGAGATTAATCGCCTATTGGTTTGCGATACCGCAATGAAACGCTCAATGAAGGGTGATTTCGACCTATTCGGCCCTGCTGAAGCACTTTTCAATGGTGTTGACAGTATCACCGATGGTAAAGTAGCTGGTGAAAGTTACTACCAAGAGAAGATGAGATACATTAAGAACTTCAAAAAAGCAGTTCTTATGAATATCCACGGTGCATTTAAAGCCTTCGATAAGAAGTTTGTTCAGGAGCAGGAGGTTCAGAACAACCTTACCGAGATGATTATGATGACTTACGTTGCAGAATCGCTAGCACTTAGAGTTGAGAAACTTGAAGGGATGAAGGGTGCTGAGACAGCCATCTATAAGGATATTCTTGATGTATTTGTTTTCGATGTTGCAGAAATTGTTCGCAAGAATGCACTGGATGCAATCTATTCTTATGCCGTTCCAGAAATCTCAGCAAAACTTGCAAAAGCAGTTGGTACGCTAACTACAGTTGCTGGCGTGAATGTTAAAGAAGCTCGTCGTCGTATTGCTGACAAGCTGATTGCTGATAATGTTTATAAGTTCTAAATCTTATATATACTTAAACAAGAAAGGCTTCCTGAGAGGGAGGCCTTTCTTTTTGGACATAATAGTCAAAAATGGTTGGTAAAAACCTCCGAATAGGTTTATAGCATTGAGATATAAGAAAGTTTTATGAAAAGGGTTTCATAAAACTTTTTTCTTTGTTGAAAAATGGCAAAAAAAGCGTTGCTGGGCCTGCGGTAGTTTGGATGTCATGCTATGGGGGATGAGGAATGGGCATCAACGGTTCAAGTGCAAGAGTTGTGGCATTCTATTTACGAGAAATAGACCAGAACAGAAGGAGGTTAACTGTTTCTGCTGGTTTAAAAAATGGATACTTGAGCGTCAGGTGTACAAGACTCTTTCCCGTGATAGCGGCATGTCCCAAAGCAGCTTACAAAGGTTATTCAGGAAGTATTTAGGAAAAGCCCCAACAATAGAGATCCGTCATAAAACAGAGGCCTGCCTACTCGTAGATGCCACCTACTTTCCAAATGGTGTATGCCTAGTGGTTTACTACCAGAACGATATCAAGCACACTCAGCTCTACCGACTTACCAGCAATGAGCTTTACGTTGAGATCCGCGAGGACCTTGAGAACCTCCGAAATATGGGCATCCATATCAAGAGCGTAACCTGCGATGGCCATAGGGCTATTCTGAAAGCCGTTAACCAGGCTTTTCCAGGGGCGATACTGCAGCGATGCGTTGTTCACGTTAAGCGTCAATGCCGCACATGGCTTACACAGCACCCTAAGAATAGTGCTGGTTTGGATCTGCTGAGCATCGTTAACCGGTTGACAAGCATCAAAACGGTAAAAGAGGCCAACCAATGGGTTGTTGACCTGAATGTCTGGTACGAATACTATAAGATTTTTCTTGAGGAGAGGGTGTACAACCCCAAAACTGACGGTTACTGGTACAAACATAAGACGATAAGGAAATCGATGACGCTTATCAGGAAGGCATTACCCTGCCTATTCATGTACTTGTACTACCCTGAAATACCGCACACGACAAACCGATTGGAGGGGTTCTTCGGTCATCTGAAGGAAAAACTAAACTTACACCGCGGTCTTAGCAAAATAGCTAAGAAAAACTTCATCAGGTGGTATTTACATTTATGCAACCAAGCAGCAAAAGATAAGTTTTCCTAGCCATAAAGGATGCCAGTAATGAGAAAGGGATGCCGAAGCACCCCCTCACTACTGTTTATCCGTAATCCTATTGCTGGTAGGTTGCACTCCTGCAGAGCCTAATTCCTCTTCAGATTACAAGTGAATATTACAAAACTAATTGAAATTTTTTACCAACCATTTATGACCACATTACCTCTTTTTGAGATAGTTGGGTTTTTCGAACTATTTCTTTTTTTATATTTTGGCTATTGCTGAATAGTTACCTTTTTTTTGAATTTCGGTAAAAAGTAAATGCAATAACTGCTAATAATCCAATTATTAGGCAAGAAATGATTAACAGACTACTAATGCGATTAATTCTAAGTTTTTGTTCTGCAATGTTTTTTGATAGATTAGCATTATCTATCTCTTTTTGTTGCAAAACGCTTTCTGCCTCAAAAAGAGTAATCTTATTAACCTGTTCATCATATAAAATGGAATCTCGAAGATTCGAATATTTTTTATAATACTCTAATGCGTTTTTATAATTGCCTTGCCTTGAATATGATTCGGATAAATGTAGGTAGTCTTCACTGATAGTTCGTTTTAAACGAGCCATTTTTGCTTTTGAAACGCTTTTATCAAGATACTTTAAGGCTTCATCGTAGTTACCAAGTTTATTATATATAATGCCAAAATTCTTCAAAGTTATTGATGCAAGATTATTTAACTCATAGCGAGTACAGCTATCGAGAGATTTTTTATAATAATAAAGAGCACTATCAGATTTCCCAGTGCTTCTATATACATTACCTATATTGTTTAAAGCTGCAGAGTTCCTTTCTTTTAAAAGGAGTGTTCTGGGGTTTATATTTAAGGCTCTTCTGTAGTAGAACAATGCTGAATCGTAAGATTCCTTGTACCAATAGTATGAACCTATTGAATTGTAAACTGTGGATAAAAGCTTGCTATTCGTTTTTTTTGCTAGTTTGAGAGCTTCATGATAGTACGAAAGCGATTTCTGATAATTATCTAGATTTCGGTATAGAATGCCAAGGTTATTTTTTGATCCAATTATACCTGTAGTATCGTTCAATTCAATAAATATATTTAACGCTGTAGTATGGTATTTCAATGATTTATCATAAGAGGAGGCATAGCGGAAAAGTGATGCTAAATTATCGCTAGACTTAGCAATTCCTAACTTGTTACTTAGGAGATTATATAGATTGTAAGCTTTGGTTAAATTGATATTGGCTTGACTATTATCTCCCTTTAAGAGTTGAATGTAACCCAGATTATAGTACGCATTTGCAAGTTCAGTAGAGTCATTCACTAGTTTTGCACTTTCAATAGCTTGTTCAGAGTAGTAAACGGCTTTAGTAAAGTTAAAATCCTGATAATGCTTAGCAATCTGATTCAGAATAATTGCTTTTTCAGCAGGTTTGCTACTATTCAATTTTGTAAACAGGTTGACAATAGTATCATTTATAGCGATTGATTGGGAAACGCTAGCAGAACAAATCAAAATAATAAATACTGGTTTAAAGAGATTCATTTATTAATAGTTTTCGATCGGATTTACTTTAAAGGATATTTTTCTGAAAAATACAAGTTAAGTTTGTAATTATTGCATAACATTTTGTTAGTATTATTAAATAAAAGATAAAATCTATTTTAATTCAATGTCGTTTAAGGAATTTAACGCTAGCATGTCCTGCGGACTATGCTAGGTTAATAAACCTCCCAAACCGCCATGCGTGGTGAAGGAGTTGATTTAAAAACGCTAAAGCGATATTGTATTTTAATACATTAGTAACCGAGAAAAAATCTATATTCAATAGGTCGCAGCGATGCTGCTTCTAGCTAAAACATAATCATCTATTCTACAAATAGTTCGCAGCGATGCTGCTTTTAAAGTCGCAGAGCGACGATCTATTTGTAGTAACTTTTATTAACCCGCCTGATTGACTTAGCGGTCCAGCAGTTGCCAGGCAACGAAGTCAATAATTCGGGTAAACCCGAAAATCAAGCCCCATTAGGCCTGCCTGCCGCCTGCCTGCCGGTAGGCAGGGGGACCTATACATTGAATGTAGTAATATCAAGTATTTCATGAATTATATAATATTTTAGTCGATCAGTAGTGATTTTAATAATAAAAAAAATCAGGTTTTCTTAGGGTACTTGTGTAATGTTAAGTATGTACTATTACGTTTTTATTTTAACCGATGGGTTAACCCATCGGTTAACGCTCTGAATACTATATGCGTTATAGTATGATTAACATAACACTAGTATTAATAATCAGATGGGTTAATGATTTTTTTAGAATAAAGACAAAACCATGTTTAAGGGTCAAGGTAATCTTCGAGATTTACCTTGCTCCTCCGCTGATATAGCTATTCCACTCTC
This sequence comes from Bacteroidales bacterium, assembly GCA_003818205.1. Lineage (GTDB taxonomy): Bacteria > Bacteroidota > Bacteroidia > Bacteroidales > Tenuifilaceae > UBA8529. The sequence continues at coordinate 4,763 of RPRQ01000023.1, read as the reverse complement.
TCTTACTGCCATTGAAAGTATTCAGATCAACAAACCCTTTGATTCCTTCTATTTTCCCACGGTGAGCGTATTGCCAAAATTTCCACTTCCTATCGATGGGTGGTGCCTCATCGAGTGAGCATATCCAAAGGGGGTTGCTATTAAAGTTATTTTTAATGTACTTATTGTACTCATGTTCGTTGGTATAAATAATTACCTTTCTGGATGTTCGGGACTCAACGAAGTTTATAAACTTTCGAATCTCTTTGATAACTAGCTTTGGATTGTTTCTGTTAGTATAATTACCAGATTCCTCAACATCGAGTATTGGGGCGAAATCTAACCCGCTTATTTTAACCCTGCTAAGGAAGTTACGTGCTTGCTCAGCCCCATCGCGGTTAAATTTAAAGAAATGATATGCGCCAACTCTAACCTTAATACCCTTTGCTCCCTTGAGATTATACTGATATCTAGGATCTAGGCGAGTTTTGCCTTCGGTTGCTTTAATGAATACAAAATCGAGTTTCTGATCTTTTAGCTTATCCCAATTGATTCTCCCGTTGTGTTTCGAAATGTCAATACCAAAAATGGGGTACTTGAACTTATTTATATGAAAAGTATCGGGTTGAAAAAATATTTTGTAAATGACTAGCCCAACAATCAATGTAAAGACAAGGATAACCACATAAAATTGCTTCTTAGGTTTTCTCATGAGCGAATAGGGTTCATGGTTATTCTAATCATTGTATAGTTTGGTTTTTCTTTGCGAAAATAAGAAATCTTTGTAACTATTCGGTAAGGTGCGAAGTGAAAACAAACAACAAGGCTCTGCTTTATCCACCTAGTAGGTTCTTTAGTTTGGCTCTTGTGTTCCTTACTTAATATTGTAGTTTAAGCAATACGGGTGAGGTAGCATGAAGTGGGTTAACGGATCTCTATTTCTCGAAAGATATAAATGACGAGGTCGAACCAACGTGCAACAAGCACGATCTAGTCAATTTAAAGCTTAAAAAAACATATTGCGATAACCCGCTCGTTTACCATTTACGAATTATTTTGTTCACATTACATCGAAAAAAAGTGAACTAAATAGCCTAAACAATCATTTTGTGTACGTTGATTTGAATATTAGAAAAGGGTTAATATTGTAATTGCTTTTATTATAGGATATTGGCGGTTGATATTTTTTTTAAAAATAACTATAAGTGATGTTTATTTTTGAAGTAAAAAAGCTATATTTATATGATGTTTAATGTAATTATTAATGCTATTTGCTAAGAATTGTAATATAGTTAAAGAAGCAGCTGAAATATTAATTAGCTGTGGAGAAAATTATCAAAAAATGAAACAATCGGCAGATTGCCTATATGAAGTATTCAGCTCAATTACAGGTATCGACATGAATAACTTAGGTGTAGGGGATATCCATTTACCATCAGGCAAAGCCATTTCTCCGTCAGGTGCTGCACATTGTCTCCTTGAGATGAAAAGAACCGCAATTTTTCTCCGTGGTATTAAGCAGGCCATTGACTCAACGGTTAGCAATGGTAACACCTTGGTTAGAATTCTCTATGCGGGATGTGGCCCTTATGCAACTCTAATTACACCTCTTCTTCATTACTACTCAGCCGATAAAATAAGAGTTACCTTTTTAGATATAAACAGTGAATCCCTGATTGCAGCAGAAAAGCTATTAAAAGAGCTTGAGCTAGGAGAATATGCCGAAGGATTTGTTCTAGCCGATGCCGCAGTTTATAAAGTAGATCAACCATACGACATTGTGATCTCCGAAACAATGCAGGCAGGGTTGAAGAAGGAACCACAGGTAGCTATTATGCAAAACTTGATACCTCAGTGTAAACCCGATACCATTTTCATTCCCGAACAAATTACAATTGATGTCTATTTAAGGAAAAGAGGTATATGGGATGGGGATCAGCTGCTCGAAGAAGGTGGTGAGATAAATCATCTATGTAAACTATTCTCTGTAAATAAAATAAGTTTAGATTGCAGTAAATATAGAAAAGTTGTGACCCTACCACAAACATTTAATAAACCTTACGACCTTTTGCTTTATACTACAATTAAAGTATTCGGCAATGAGGTTTTAGGTTTAAACGATTGTAGCTTAAATATGCCCATAAGGTATGTCGAATTGCGAGATAATTGCCCAAAATCAATTGAGTTTTGGTATAACCAGAGTAACAAACCAAAAATTGAATCTAAAAATTTAGATTATATAGCTTAATTATTAACTTAAAACTTAAAAATTATGATTGAAGCTTATTTAGGAACCATTTTTGCATTTGGTTTCAACTGGGCACCACAAGGTTTTGTACCTTGTAATGGTGCATTGTTAAATATTCAACAGAATACTGCTTTGTATTCTTTATTGGGTACAATATACGGCGGTAATGGTCAACAAACTTTTGGTGTACCCGATTTACAAGGCAGAACTATTATCGGACAAGGCAATGGAGCGGGATTAACTCCTCGTCAAATAGGACAAAAAGATGGTTCTGAGGCCACTACATTAACATTAAATCAATTACCAAACCATACCCATACAGCAGTATTTACTGGCAACTCTGTAACAGTTAAAGCTAATAGTGGTGCAGGAGCTGCACCAAATCCCGGAGGCAGGAATACTACATTGGCATCATTAGGAAGTGGTGCATTATATAATGGTGTTGCTCCTGATACAGCTTTAAACGTTGGTGGTGGTGCGGTTACCGGAACGGTTGTAAATGCCGCAATTGGAGGTGGATTGCCGTTTACAAATATGCAACCATTTCAGGTGTTGAATTATTGTATTGTAACTGAGGGTATTTATCCAAGTCGTCCTTAAGAGAATGTTATACTTCTAAAGTATATTATCATAGTTAAATTAGGGCTGATTTTTTATCAGTCCTAATTTATATCTATATTAAAAAGTAATTGAAATAATAATTAACTGAAGATGCTTTCTGTTAAGCTAAATCTAAATGAATAAAACAATAAAAATTGGCTTTTTATTTCCTTTTTCGAATATTGCATCCAATATGTCGCAAGATATTATTGATGGTTTTTTTTCCGCAATTCCAGAACAATACAGAACTTGTTTTCAGTTTTTCCCAGAATATATTGATAAAGGGAATAACGAACTTGTAAAAACAGCAGTAAATAAATTGTGCTTCTTTCATAATGTTGATATTGTTTCTGGGATAATTAGCTATAAGCTAATCAACGAGATATCACAAATAATTGAACAGCATCGAAAGCTTGCATTCTTTTTTGATTTGGGTGAATATTTACCGCCAATGTCAAAAATATCGGGATCGGTCTTTTTTAATAGTTTGCAGATGTGGCAAATGGAATTTGCACTTGGACGTTGGGTTCAACGTAAGTTCAATGGAAAAGGAGCTATTCTGATGTCGATTTATGAGGCAGGTTATCACATGCACTCATCGTTTTGTCAGGGAGTCTTTTCTCAAGGAATTGACGAAATTGACATGCACATACTTCCATATGATCCGAATGTTCGGAATATAGAAGAACCGCTTGAAATTTATCTGAAAAAAATTGCTGAATCTGGAGTTGATTATTTACATGCTTTGTTTTGTGGTTCCGAAGCTAAAGATTTTTATAAAGCATTCCTTAAATCGAGTTTAGCTAATAGGATGCCTTTAATTGTTACATCGCATATGGCATCGGAAGAAATAATTAGTGGATTAAACTATTCAGAATTAAATTTATATACAGCATCGGGCTGGAATTACGATTCGTTGGAAGAAAAAAACGTATCTTTTAAAAAAATATACGAGTATTTAACCGGAAAACGAGCTACAGAGTTTGCTGCAATGGGTTTTGAAATGGGTGAGTTGTTCAATAGGTTAATGGCTGAACTATTGCAAGGTGAAAGAACAATAATAATCAATGCGATTAACTCTATAACAATTAATGGCCCACGAGGAGCCCGGAATTTTCATCACGATTTATCTTTAGCAGCACCAACCATTGATATTGAAAAAATAGTTTTTAAGAACAATAAAGCAACTAAAATAATAGTTGATCAGGGGGAGGCCTTAAGGTATAATAATGAGGCGTTTACTAATATTCATGTTCAATCGGTTTCCGGTTGGAAGAACCCGTATTTGTGTATTTAACTTAAAATCGATAAGTATGAAAAAATTCTACTTTTTTTTAAAGGTCAGATGGTTATTACTTTTTTGGGTTTTAACCATAGGCTATGGAGCAAGCGCAGTTACTCCACAAAAATTGCAAATAACAACTGTTGTTATTCCGGCAGCAGCAAATGGTGTTTATGTTAAACAATCGGGAACAATGGGATCGTCTGGAATGGAATATTGGAAGCACGAAACCCAAAATTACTATCTCTATTGTGATGATTATAGTCTTTATTACTATTGGTACTTAGATAATAATACCACAGATGATGATGATGCATTATTTTATGCAAACATGCCTTCTGGTACAGATTTAAATTTCATAAAGACCAATTATCCTTCACCAGATTTAGTTAATATAGTGGGAAACTCGAACTGGGTAGGTACTCCTAATGTTGGTGCGACAGGAACAGGTACTGCCGGACTGACAAATCATGTTGGGACAGCAACAGCAATATCGGTTGTTGAATATGTAGCAGGTGTAGCACCAACTGTAACCACCGATGCGGCGGGAAGCGTAACCAGCACCGGGGCAACGCTGAACGGCACGGTCAACGCGAACAACGCCAGCACCACGGTTACCTTTGAGTACGGGCTGACCACGGGTTACGGCTCCAG
>RPRQ01000022.1 GCA_003818205.1 Bacteroidales bacterium | reverse complement strand
CTACCGGCAGGCAGGCATCATTCCAATACCATATGATAAACTTGTAACAAATTACAATTTAGAGTATTACTATCATTTCTTAAATCGAACTCACGTTATATTATATTTTGAGAAGAACGCAAAACTATTGAACAATCTAGCTATTAAGCCATTGAACCATTCGTTAGCATCAATGCGAAGAGTTGATGAAAATCATATAGAAAGTAAGGGTTAGTTTTTTTAAAAAATATTTGGTGGCATAAATAATATTAGTAATTTTGCCGCACCTTTGAAAAAAGGAATTGATCGTAAAAGATCGTTGGGACGGTAGGAAGTCCTTTTTTTTTGTTGACAGATTGATTCAGTAGCTCAGTTGGTAGAGCACATCCCTTTTAAGGATGGGGTCCTGGGTTCGAATCCCAGCTGGATCACGAAAGAAACGAAATCCTATCGATTCAGTAGCTCAGTTGGTAGAGCACATCCCTTTTAAGGATGGGGTCCTGGGTTCGAATCCCAGCTGGATCACAAAAGAAAAGCAGCCGGAAAAGGCTGCTTTTTCAATTATTGCTTAGTATCTGTTTTAATCAGCTTTTACCTTACAAACATAGGGTAGCTTCACACCTGAAAAGTCGAAAATTTCAACACCTGCCTCGTGCATATCAACATCGTCGGGCTCATAATACCAAATAACGTTCACGGGCATTCCAATTGTTGTAAACCCTTCGATAAGCTGGAGAAAAGTAAGTAAATACTTATAAGATGCAGAGTTAATATACTTAAAAAACAGGGAGAGTTCGATTGGCTTCGAGTTTTTTGTAACCTTGACTTCTGCTTTGTACTTTTCAATCCAGTCAATTATTGGCTCATAAAACTTTGTTACATTCTCAGGGTGGCATACACCAGCAATGCTAAAAATATTTGTTTTAGGATCTAGAAGAACGCTAGGTGAATCCTTTGTTTCTGATAGAACTAATTTTTCCATAATTATTTAATAAAAACTGAATTCTAAATATAGTGATTATTACAAAAATAACAATAAAAATATTAATCTTTTGCTATAAATTGAAACGGAATATTTAACAATTCTTCAAGTTCTTCACCGGCCTCTTCAATTTCAGCATCGTGCGAAGGATAGGACCAGGTAACCAAAACCTTAAATCCTCTTCGATGAATATCGCGTAGTTTGTTTAAGAGAATAAGGATCATCTTTGATGATGATGTGTTGAAGTACTCAAACTCAAGGATAAGATGTGTTTCAGGGTTTGGTTGCGACGAATAGGTATCAAACCACTGAATTATAGGGTTATAAAAATTTTTAACATCCTCAGGTAGTGATTTACCTATTATTTTAAACGTATTAGTATGTTTGCTGAATTCAATCCTAGGGGTAATATCAGTTGCTTCAACGAGAAGATTATCCATTAGCTTATATATAATTTGAAATCATTGAATACCAAATTAATATGGTTCATTGAAAATATAGTGCTATCGGACCGATTGGTAGCTTATGAGCTTGAAGGGCATCTCAATTAAATCAGAATAATCCTGACCAGCATCCTGCATATCCTCATCATCCTCCTGATAGTACCATTCAACAATGGTTTCGTGACCACCAGAATGAACTTTTTTTACCACTTCGAAAAGTTCGAGAATCATTTTTGATGAAGCAGTATTAAAGTAGTCCATCTTTATTTTAAGGATTGTAGAGGAATTCGGATTTTTCGAATACTCATCAAACCATTTGAGTATGGGGTTATAGAACTCTTTTACATCTTCGGGTAAAGATTTGCCAGACAATTCAAAAATCCCCCTACTGCTATCGAGCAATACTTCTGGTGTTTCCTGAGTTCCTTTAATGCTAATAACGTCCATGGTTTTTTCTGATTAGATGCTATGAAAATTTGAATTTCTTTGAGAAACAAATTTATAAATATTGGGATGATTATCAAACATCAAAAGTAATCCTTTTGGTGAGTTGCTCAAAAAATGATGCCGAATCAACAAATTTTATGTTTAATTAATGTGTTTGAGCCGATTAAAAGCTTGTCCTCAATACGTTTAGAACATAAAATAAAAATGCTTATACTTTGGTGTATTTAACAATTTCTTAACAAACGATGTTGGGGTGTTTAAACCGAACAACCAACCTTCAATAAACTATTTCTTATTCACTAAATATTTATCGGTAATCACTACTAACCGACTAAAATATTATAAATTCATGAAATACTTGATATTACTACATACAATGTATAGGTCGCCCCCAATGGGGCTTGGATTTCGTTTTAATGAAAATTACAACAAATAGGTCATCGCTATGCGACTTTAAAAAGCAGCATTGCTGCGAACTATTTGTAGAATAGACGATTATATTTTAGCTAGAAGTAGCATTGCTGCGACCTTTTAAAATTAGATTTTTTCTCGGTTAATAATGATCTGTAATATCCTTTTTCAGAGGTTAAGCACCTCCTCGGGTAGTACAAAAAAGCCATTTTCATTTGTAGGGAAATCAACTACTTTTACCACAGCAGATACGTTGATTGGACCATATATATGCGGAAATAGATTACCAACACTTGGATTCTGTTGACCACCAGCAGCTGGTGGTTCATATTTGCATATGGATTCTAATTGATTTTCATCAATACAAAGCAGAGCTAATCCATTTTGTCCTCGAAAGAATATATTTGCCGTATCTACAGCCTGTTTTATTGTTGAACAATGAATAAATCCTTCTGATTTAAGGGAGGGTGCAGTATATTCGCCTTCCTGCTGAGCTTTCTCCCATTCTTTGTAAGTTGTGATATGCAAAACCATAGAATACCTCTGATTAATCTAAATGACTATTCTGTTATACAATTAAGTTTATTTTTTAGGGTTTGATCCAACATTCTTGATGGGGAGTTGATATACAAATCGTCATAAAATTCATATCTATCGATCAATTCGCCAATCAGTAAGCAGTATATAATAAATTCTAGTTTAATCGGATTCGATAGCAATATTACTGATAATGGTAGCATTAAACCAACTAAAAACCTTATGGTTAAACAAATCGCCTGCATGGGGCTTAGGTGGTTATCAATATCTTTCTTTCGAACTAAGTAGAGTATAGCTTTTAGCACGATTACCCCTACAAGCAACTTGAATAGTCCGCTAAAGTAAAGCCCAAACATCAGAGCGGTAATAATAGTATTGGAGCTATGTAGCGGAGTCACATACTTTTTTTCGGGTATTGAGTAAACCATTTCTACTGACAGCAATAGCAATAAGCCTAATAATGAGGTGATTAAAAGAAATAAGATAGAATTGATGATAAAAAAGTAAAATATTGATGATGAAATAAATAGCCCGCTAAAAAGTATTTCGCGGCTTAACCAGCTTGTTTTCAAATTAGTAATCGAACGGGGTGCTCGGAATGGTTTTCCGAGGTGGAAAGCGCTTAGGAGAATACCTATAAAACCTAGAGATATGAATAGCACCTTCTGAACTAATGGGCTTTCCTGTTTAAAAGATACAATCCACCCTGAGAGGAATGAAAATAAGAATGTAAATATAATCAGGGGCCACTCTTCGAATGCATTAATCTTATCATTCGATTTATTGGTTGCAAGGTGCTTTTGACTATACCCCGAAACGCTTAAATCCATTTCGGGAATGCTATTCATAATGTTTGAATGTAAAGTTTTTATCCTTGGCTGATATTTTGTTTTAGGTATTCCAAAGGGTTGAGGTTGGTTTGTATTGTCGATAAAACCGAACGATAAGGCACCCGTTGGGCATTGGTTTGCGCAGGCAGGTTTATGCCCTTTGATGATAAGATGATTGCATAAATGGCATTTTTCGACAATACCCTTTTGGGGATTATACTTTGGGGCATCATAAGGGCATGCCCAGGTACAATACTTACACCCAATGCACTTTTCAGGTTGATGGATGACAGCCCCTGTAATTCCATCTCTGGAGTAGGCTTTTGCGGGACAAGCCTTTAGGCATGGTGCTTCGATGCAATGGTTGCATGCGATTGACAGGTTAAGGAAACCCGCTAATGGTATTTTCTTATCATTCAATGCATTCACCTGACGCCAGGCTATAGGAGGGTTGGTTCTATTCTCATTGTAACATCCTACAATGCAGGCATGGCAGCCAACGCATTTTGAATAGTCGAAAATAAACCCCTTATCCTTCATGGCAATTATTTAGAATACTTTTCAACCTGAACCTTGTTATCGTGAAATGCTGTACCATGCCCCATATCGGTTTCTCGTCCCTTTGATAAGGCATTAATAGCACCACCTTGGCTTTTCCACCACCCATTTGGGATAACAACACAGCCAACCCTAACCTGATAGGAAACATCGGCTTTAATAATCAACGCCCCCCTCCCATTGAATACTCTCACTAAATCACCGTTAACTATTTGTCTTTCAAATGCATTACTTGGGTTAATCTGAAGCGTAGGTTCACCGCTGATCATTCTGATAATCTTCAAATTACTAAACTGAGAATGAATACGGTTCTTGGAGTTTGGGCTCATTAGGTAAAGCGGATACTGATCGTCGAATGCACTATTCGCTTCAGCCCCTTTTTCATAGGTTGGTAGTGGATTTGCTCCCCATTTATCGAATGCTTCGTTGGAGTTTAGCTCAATCTTACCCGATGGGGTTCTAAAAATATAATCGGAAAAGGCTATTTCCTGTAAATTCGGTGCTAGAACAGGTCCTTCTTTAAGCCTTTCAATGGTTAACGAAGGGAATGGTTTTAACCTTTCGTTCAGGTAATTTATTACAGCCTCTTCGCCCGGAGGTAAAAGAATACTATCGAGTTGTTCCTCCGAGAACCCCATCCTTTGGGCGAGTAAATAGTATATCTCTGTTTCAGGTTTAACCTCCCCAGCAGGTTCAACCACCTTTTGGCGTAGCTGAACGTAAGGATTCCAGTACGACCCGATAATATCGGTTTGCTCAAACATATTTTTAGCAGGCAATACAATATCTGCTTCAAGTGCAGTATCGGTGAAAAATTGTTCAACTACCACTCTAAAATCAAGTGCGTTAAAGGCTCTCAGTACACTATTGGTATCGGGGTTTTGAGTAACGGGGTTTCCCCGTTCTACCCAAATCATCTTTAAAGGTGGATTGGTCTGTGCAAGCATATCCTCGCCAAGCCTAGCTGTTGAAACCTCTCGACGGATGATGCCATCGGGTATTTCGGGTGGGTAGTAGCAGAGCGGTTCGAGCAGATCGTCAAAAACATAGCTCTGAAGATTTGCATAGTGCCAGCAGGCACCGGCCTTTCCGATATTCCCTGTTAGTACCGATAAAGCGAGTAAGCATCTTGTGGTTTGACCTCCATTGGAGTAACGCTGCATACCGTAGCCAGGGATAAGGGTCATGGGTTTGATATTGCCAATCATCCATGCCATTGTTCGGATAAAATCCTCTGGAACGCTTGAGATTTCGGATGCCCATTTGGGTGTACAGCTCTTAACGCTTTCCTTAAACTGATCGTAACCCAAAACGTATTTTTCGATAAAATCGTGATCAATCCAATCGTTTTCGATTAGCACGTTCGCTATAGCTAAGGCTAAGGCTCCATCGGTTGCGGGTAATGGCTGAGCAAGAATTTCAGCACGTTGGGTTGATTCCGTTCGACGGGGATCGATAACGATTAGCTTGCCACCATCATCCAGAGCTTTTCCAAGAGGAATCATCTCCTGTATATTGCTTTCGGCTGAGTTTTTACCCCAAAGAATGATAAGCTTGGCATTCTCCAAATCCCAAGGAGCATTGTGCTTATTCTCACCAAGGGTCAATCGGGTTGCCTCAAGCCCTGCAGGCCAGCATAAGTTCCCATACACCCTCGTTGCGCCACCATATATCTCCTTCCAGAACGTTCCGCTGAAATCGTTGAGAAGTCCCGACATACCGCTAGCAGCGTAAAAAAGAACACTTTGAGGGCCAAACTCTTTTTTAAAGTAGTTCAACTTTTGGGCAATGGTATCGAGAGCCTCGTCCCATGTGATACGGGAGAAGGAGCCATTCTTATTCTTTTTATGGGGGTACAATATTCGTTCGGGAGAGTTAGCCCGTTCAATATAGCTTAAACCCTTTAAGCAGATACCCTCAGGGGTGGCTTTATTCTCCGATAGTGGTTCGATATTAACAACGACTCCATTATCGACAAAAACCTTAAAACTACAGGTGCTATAGCAATTTCGCGGACAAGCGGTAATAAATTGCTTCATAGGAGAATAGGGGAAATGTAATGATGCTATTTTGTATCATTCTTGTATTGCCATTCTGAAATATCGAATGCATCCTTGAAGTAGTAAACACCGCCATATATGTGCTCAACCTTCGTATAAAAGGTAAGAGCTTTATTTCGGTTGAATACTGTTCTGGTAATGGTTAGCCTTTTCAGCTTAGTGACCTCATCGGAGCGTTCATTCGAATACTTTTTAGCAAGCTCTTCAGGTGGAATCACCTTAAATACTTCATCTTTTGCTTCCTGATACTTTCTATCGTTAACAATTTTTTCTGAAATAATCTTCAATTTTCGTTCTTCATCCTCCTTCTTCATTCTTTCCTTTTCATTCTTTTCGGTTTCCTCTTTTTCCCTTAAACGTTTCTCTTCAAGAACCTTTCGTTCCTCATCCTCCTTCTCCAAACGTTCCCTTTCGATTCTTTTCTGTTCATCAGCCCTTTTCGACTCCTCAGCAGCTTTAACCAGAGCTAGCTCCTCAGCTTGCTTTCTAGACTCCTCAATCTTTTTCTGATTTTCTTCTTTAAGCTTTAGTTCAGCCAATCGTCGTTCCTCCGCTTCTTTATCTAGCCGCTCCTGCTCTTTTATTTTATTCTCCTGCTCAATCCGAAGTCTTTCATTTTTTTCCTGCTGAATTTTCTGATTTTCAGCCTTAATCCGTTCCTCATCGAGCTTCTTCTTCTCAGCCATTAGTAACGCTTCCTGCTCTGCTTTTAGACGAACTTCCTCTTCGGTTTTCTTCTTCAGCTCTTCCGCCCTCTTAATAGCTTCTTCTTTCTGCTTCGCTTCGGTTTCGGCTTTTAATCGTGCCTCCTCTTCTGCTTTTTTCCTTTGCTCTAGCTCCCTTTGCTTTGCTTCTTCCTTTAGCTTCGTTTCAGCGGCTAGTCTTACTTCCAGCTCTTTTTTAAGTTTTTCCTGCTCTTTCAGCTTATTCTCCTCATCTATTCTCTTCTTTTCTTGTTCAGCAAGCATACGCTTCTCATTCTCTTCCTTTATCCGTGCCTCTTCCTTTTTACGAGCCTCTTCCTTTAAACGGGTCTCCTCCTCGACCTTTTTCTTTGCATCCTCCTCAGCCTTTTGCTTTAGCTCAAGCTCTTGTTTCTTCTGCTCCTCTTTCTTTTTAACTTCTGCAAGCAATTTTGCTTCTGCAATGGCTTTTTGCTGTACTATCTCCTTCTGCTTCTGCTCCTCCTCGGCTTTTTTCTTTTTTTCAGTTTCTTCCTTTCTTAGGCTTGCCTCAGCTAAAAGTTTCTCTTTATTAGCATCATCAATCTTCTTTTTTTCTTGCTTCTCCTGCTCCTTCTCCTTTTGAGCCATGTCCTTATCAACCTGATCGATCTGCTTTTTAATGGTAGCCGAGTAATCGGTATCGTAGCCAAAATCGCCTGTTGCCTCTTCGTATCTAATTTTTCCTACCGGATTGTTATAAACCATTACGTTTACACCATCTTTTTGTGGAAAGATTTCAACATCAAAATCTTTTATATTCTCTACATCCTTTGGAAATAGGTCAGGTACGGTAGTATTAATTTCAATTTTCTTTGAAACAAACCCTTTTTTCTCGAATGAGAGGATAAAAACACTACCATATTCAAGTACAACCTCGAAACGACCGCTTTTTTTGGCGAAAACCTCTTGAACTGTAGTTCCATTTTTTGATAAAACAATCTTTGCTCCGCTGGAATCACTTTTACGTACAATTAGCTTCACAAAGCAAGTTAACCCTTTTTGGGCAAAGATTTCTGAGGTAAATGAAAATGATATAAGGATAATTGACAAAAGTATAAGAATACTTTTTCTTTTAGGAAAAGCAAGAATATTAAAAGGATTTCCCATACTTTACTAAGAAATAAAACAAAAATTCACTATAATGATTTAAAGATAACGAATCTAATCGGTTCGAAAATTACACAATTTCTCAACTTCCAATTATACGGTAAACTTACCAAAAGTGATGATTATTTCATTGGATTTTATAAAAATTCAATGAATAGCGTGTTGATAATTATAGTGATTTTCGTCATTAACGCATCAAACCCCCTGTTTTTACTAAGAAAACAGGATGAAAGAAACTATTTTGGTTAGCCTTGCAGATTTTGATGAATTATTCGAAATTTGAGGCTAGGAGGTTTTTTTATACCTAAAAATTGCAAATGAAAGCATTGTAACTGCAAGAATAGAGACTGAAATAAAGCTCTCTCGAATATCAGAGAGATTTGCACCCTTAACCAGAACCATTCGGATTACTTTCATAAAATAGTATAATGGATTTATTCGGTTGAATATTTGTGCCCAATTCGGCATACTTTCGGTTGAAGTGAAAATTCCGCTCATTAGCACAAATACTATCATGAAGAAGAACGCAACAAACATTACCTGTTGCTGAGATGATGAGATGGATGAAAGTAGAAGCCCTCCTCCTAGCGCAAGCACCAAGAAAACTCCAGCAAATGAGAATAAAAGGGTTAAACTTCCGTTGATGGGAATATCAAAGAGTAACTTACCAACAAGCAATCCGAATGCCAACTCGAACATTGCGATTATCCAGAATGGTACCAACTTGCCAATAATAAATTGGTATCGTTTTATCGGTGTAACGTTGATTTGCTCAATGGTTCCAAGCTCTTTCTCTCTGACCAGGTTTAGTGCTGTAAGAAACATTCCAATAATTGTTACCAGAATAACTAGAATACCCGGAACCATAAAGTGCGAGTACTTCAGCTCAGGGTTATACCAGTAGCTGGTTTGTGTAGATATTGTTGGCGGCGTTTGAATATTAACATTTAATTTTTTAATCGCTATATTTTTAGTAAAGTTCATCAGTATTGATGAGGAGTAGGCGTATGCTAAGCTTGCCCCCATACCATTTATGGAGTTGACCAATAGCTGAACTTTGGGCGCGATTGAGTTGTCGATGTCCTTTTCAAAACCATTCGGAATAACCATAACCAAATCGGTTCGATTGGAATGAACTAGCTCAAGAGCCTTTTCAACCGACTGCTCCGTAGGTATGATTGTAAAAAAGGTAGAGGCATCAAAATGGCTAATAACCTCACGTGATATTCGTGAATTATCGTAATCAACAACAGAGATGTTGATGTTCTTCATTTCAAATGTGGCGGCATTGGCTAGTATAAGCAGCTGAATAATAGGAAGAAGAAAAATTATCGGCAGCATGGTTTTGTTCCTGAATATCTGCAGGAACTCTTTTTGGATGATAAAAAGAATCGCTCTCATGGTCAGCTTAATCTTACTTTAAATTTCTTTATACTAAGGGTCAAAAAGAATACTATCATGCCTATCATTATCAACATCTCCTTCCAAACATAGGCAATACCCTCTCCCTTTATCATAATTGTTTTAATTGCCGAAATAAACCACCGGGGGGGCATTAATGCGCTAAGCCATTGAAGTACCAACGGCATATTCTCTATGGGAAAGATAAACCCTGAGAGAAGCATCGTGGGTAGCATTAAACCGATCATTGAGAAGAACATGGCAACCTGTTGCGTTTTGCTAACGGTTGATATAAAAATACCCAATGATAATGCAAGTATGATGAATACAAAGCTAACAAGGAGCAATAGAGCAAGGCTACCCCTCATGGGTAGATCGAATACCGTATAACCTAGAAAGAGTATGACCAAGGCGTTTATGAATGCCAGACCAACGTATGGAAGGACTTTACCAAGTACAATGTGCGATGGTTTTAACGGCGAAACCAGCAGTACTTCCATTGTTCCCAGCTCCTTTTCTCTTGCAATGGAAATGGCTGTCATCATTGCAGTTAATAGCATGAGGATTAACGCCATTGTTCCTGGGACAAACATAAAAACCGATTTTAATTCTGAATTATAAAGCATTCTGACCCTTATATCGATGGGCGAAGACCTCAATTCGTTCGCTCCGTTTTCAGAAGCAAAACTGTTGATGATTGACCCTGCGTAATTAGCTAAAAGACTCGCTGTATTGGGTTCCGATGCATCGGTAATTATCTGAATCGCAGCATTTTTTTCTCTGAAAAATTTTTCTGCGAAATTGGGTTCATATACCACTACCATTTTTGCTTTACCTGAACGAAGTACAGGTTCTATTTCATTCTCTGAATATAGGTAGGTTGTAGGTATAAAATAACCCGATGAGGCAAGTTTAGATGTTAACTTTT
The DNA here is from genome assembly GCA_003818205.1 of Bacteroidales bacterium. GTDB lineage: Bacteria > Bacteroidota > Bacteroidia > Bacteroidales > Tenuifilaceae > UBA8529. The sequence continues at coordinate 53,847 of RPRQ01000022.1, read as the reverse complement.
GAGAAAGGTAATCGCCCGATTTATCGAGTATGGCAATGTTCGCATCCTTAATCTCATTGGTAACCACATAACCGAATATAAGCAGTTCTGCTATTGGCATACCAAAAATAATGAGTAGCGTTCGCTTATCTCTAAAAATATGCCTAAACTCCTTAAGGGCAAAGCCCCAGAATTTATTTGGTTTTGAGTTGTTCATTGTTAAGTCAAATTAAATTAAGAAGTGCCTAAATTACTTCGAGTGCCTAGAGTGCCTAAAGTATTTGAAAAAACTAAATTCTTTATGTCTTTCAACTTTAAGTACTCGAAGTACTCTAGTGCACTTTTAACTTTTTTCATCTTTAGTTTCTCTAGGCACTTTTCGCTTTTCGGGCAAGCATAACGAATACTTCATCCATGCTATTGGCGTTGAATGTTTTTTTCAAATTGGCAGGAGAATCAAGAGCTTCAATTCTGCCATCGACCATAATTGTTACCCTATCGCAGTATTCTGCCTCATCCATATAGTGAGTAGTAACAAAAACTGTAGTTCCCTGATTTGCAACAGAATGAATCATTTCCCAGAAACTCCGTCGGGTAATCGGGTCAACGCCACCAGTGGGCTCATCAAGGAAAATAATTACGGGTTTATGAATCATAGCAATTGAAAAGGACAAGCGTTGCTTCCACCCCAATGGAAGCGATGAAATTAGGTCGTCCTTAAATTCTGTCATCTTTAAATCGCTCAGCAGCTCATCAATTCGAGCCTTTAAAATCTTTCCGTATAATCCGTATATCCCACCAAAGAATCTGATATTCTCCCTTACAGTTAAATCATCGTAAAGCGAGAATTTTTGGCTCATGTAACCGATATTCGCTTTTATTAAATCGCGCTGACTATACGCATTATAGCCCGCAACACTTATTTTCCCCGATGTTGGTTCAAGTAAACCGCTCAGAATCCGAATGGCAGTAGTTTTCCCAGCACCGTTAGCACCAAGAAATCCGAATATTTCGCCCTTAAAAACCTTGAAGGTCAGGTTATCGTTGGCAACGAACTGCCCAAACTTTTTTACAAGGTTTTCAACCTCAATGATTATCTCTTTTTTTTCCATCCTAATTATCTGTTATTCCCCATTAGCTGCATAAAACAATCTTCAACCGTAGGTTCAATGAGCGTTACCGTTGAATTCGTAAAACCTGAGTTTGACAACAAATCGTGGAGAGATTCACACGTTATATTGCTATTACTTGTTGTAACATGTATTTCCTGTCCAAAAAGAAATGCATCCTTACAAATAGGGAGCGTTCTAAGATGATTGAGCAATGAAAATGAGTTGGGTGTACTTATACCGTATAGTTTTTGAGGGAAAAGCGCTATAATTCCTTTGGGAGTATTAACGCTAAGAATTTCTCCTTTATCAATTAAAGCGATTCTATCGCAAAGTGATGCCTCGTCCATGTAAGGTGTAGAAACTAGAATAGTTATCCCCTCCGCTTTTAACTTGCCTAGCATTGCCCAGAACTCTTTTCGAGAAACAGCATCAACTCCGGTTGTTGGCTCATCGAGCAGAAGAATTTTAGGTTTATGGATCAGCGCACACGAAAGGGCTAACTTCTGCTTCATACCTCCTGAGAGTTTACCAGCCAGCCTACCCTTAAAAGGCTCTAGCATGTGGTAAATATCTTTAATCAAATAGTAGTTCTCCTCAATGGTTGAGCCAAAAACACCTGCAAAAAATTCCAAATTTTCTTGCACTGTTAAGTCGGTGTAAAGCGAGAATCGACTGGGCATGTAGCCTACAATCTTTCGGATTTCATGAAAATCTTTCACAACATCATTTCCTACTAATGATGCTTTCCCTGTATCGGGCAAGAGTAATGATGCTAAAATCCTAATTAGAGTTGTTTTACCAGCACCATCGGGCCCAATTAGCCCGAATAGCTCCCCATCCTCCACCTCAAAGGAAATCCCCTTTAAGGCATTAACCTTTTCGTATGATTTTGCTAGTTTATTAACTATAATAGGGTTCATTGTAATGTATCCTAAAGTTTATTTTCACTGATCCTTCGTTTAATCTCCTCCTCCAAGCTCACAGGCTCATAATCAAAAAGTTCCCTTAATCGTTTATGGTCTTCTGGTACCTTATCGGCCAAATCTTTTGGAAAATTATTCAACATTTTAAGGCTTTTATACAGAAATCGGACAAAAGGAGCAAATGGAATCAGTATGAATGATACTACATTAATTATAGCCAATGGTATTGCAATATGTTTAACCTTTTTACCGCTTATCAAAGAGATTCTTTTTGCTACCTCTGGAAATGTTAAAGCTTCTGGCCCCGTTAGCTTAATTCGTTTTCCTGCTAAATCGTTACGCATTACCACCTGAGCGGTAATTTCGCCAACATCTTCAGCCGAAATGGTTGGAATTGCATTGAACCCACCTCCGGGTACTGTCATCTTCCCATTCCTTATAAAGGCGAAGAATATCTCAAAGGCAGGAGCATCACCAAGTATAGTCCAGCTGAAATCTGATTGTGAGATTTTAGATTCAATTTCAATTTTTATGGCTCCAAATTCAGGTATTCCTAGGTCGGCTAAAAGTTGCTCCCTCATTTCATAGCCCGACATATAGACCAATCTTGAAATATTCGCTTTTTTAGCTTCTTCCATAATTGCTATCACGGCATCCCGTTCAATCTGCTTCATTCGCTTAATCAGCTTATTGCTCATCGCTGAAAGACAAATGATTATAGCATTAACATTTTTAAGCGATTCGATAATGGTTTCGCGGTTTGTAACATCACCTTGAAATATTTCGACTTTATCCCCGAGTGTTTTTCTGGCTGATTCCGAGTTTCGGCTTACAACTTTTACTGATTGCCCTTTTTTAACGAGCTTTTCAACCACTTTTCGACCGTAGTAACCGGTACCACCGTAAACTATTATTTGATTTTTATCGATTTTCATAACACGTTAACTGATTGTTAATAAATTATATAAGAAAATAGAACGAGACAGTATTGATATTTATATATCTCGAAAGTTTACCGACCTCTTTTTGAGTAACGTTCAGTTTTTACTCATTACAATATAAGCTAATGGGAATCTTCCATCAATTCTTATGGCTTTATCAATAGTAAATCCATTACTGACCAACATGCTTTTATAATCATTGATACTCCATTTACTTACAATACTGAATCCGCTAAATACACCTGCAAGGCTTGTAATTACTCGGCTCTTCATATTCTCTCCCACACAAAATGTTGGAGCAATGAAAACTCCATCATCTTTCATAACCCTTTTAACCTCATTCAATGGTTTCTCGGGCTCATAAAGCAGGTGTAATAAATTGGATGCAATAGCAATATCAAACGATTTATCGGGGAAAGTCAAGGAATACGAATCCTGAACTTGAAAATCTATGTTTTTGATGTTTGAGTCTTTCCGCTTTTGATTTGCAATCCGAATCATTTCAGGAGATATATCAATCGCAGTAATCGATGAAACCTTTGAGCAGACAGAAAACGGTATAATTCCTGTTCCTGTTCCAATCTCAAGGATATTCTGGTTTACATTAAGCTCAGAATCTATATTTTCAAGAATAGATTTATACGTTTTGTCAACCGTGTTTTTTATGAATGAATCATAGCTATTAGCAAATCTATCCCAAAATTTTCTCTCTTTATTCTGTCTGTTTTTCATACTTTAATTCTTAAGTTAAGGTTCTGATGCCAAAAAATGTTAGAAAGTTTGGAGTGAAAGTTTTATCAAACATAAAGAACCTGCCTTTGCATCAATGGCACCAATAATTTTAGTGTAATATGTTATATTTTCGTAATTCTTATTCATTTGTTTTTGAGTTAATGACTGCAAAAAACTCATCTATTATTGCACTTTATTCGCATTGTCTATATTTCTTGCAAGAAAATAGCTTGAAACCATAAAAAAGAATAGCGTTGGAATTTTAATTAGAATCCAGATATTGCTTGTATTCCCTTCCAAAAAACCTTTTAATGAAACAAAAAATAATCCAACTGTAAGAATAGCCGTTAGAAGAATAATGAACCTTCTTTCAATTGGCTTTCTAACAGCCCATATTAGAAGAATAGTCCAACCTGTCATTAATATTCCACCAATGTACATGACTAATCTAAATTGCAAATTAGGGTTAAAATCAGGTGTACTAGTTAGAATAGCGAAAACCTGAGGAAACATCAAACCAACTGCCCAAACTGCATCTGCAATCACGCCCAGCCAGTATGCAATTTTTATCAAGAATAGCTTATGCTTTTGTTCAATCATATTGAATCGTATTAGTTTTTAAACATTTATCTATCCTATTTGTATTCATAGCATGAAACACAATTGCTTATTTGCATTTTATTCAACAAGTTAATGCCCATTTATTAACCTTACCTCTGCTGGCATTCCAATTCTTATACTGCCATCGTTTTTAACTTTTACTTTAATAGGGTAAACCAATTTAACCCTCTCCTCGCGGGTTTGAATGATTTTTGGGGTAAACTCAGCTTCTGGCGACACCCAAGTAATTGTACCCTCCATTTCGATTAGCTTATCGTTCTCGCTATCGGTATAAACTTTTACCTTACTGCCAGTTTGAAAACTATGAAGTTGGGCACCAGAAATATAAGCTCTAAGGTACATGTAGTCCATGTTAGCAAGCTTATATAAGGCTTTGCCTTGAACTACGCTTTCGAACTGATTTACATAGGTAATCAGCACTTTGCCATCGGTTGGGTTAACTATTCTACAGCGATGAAGTTGGTCCTTAATCTGTTCTACCTGTGCGTTCAATGCAGGTATTTCGGCAAATACAGATGTTTTTTGAACATCTATTGCATCCTTTTGCTTTTTAGCAAGGTTAAGCCTTCCCTCGATATCATCAATCTGTTTCTGCGTTGCAGCGCCATCGGCGAACATCTTTTTAACCCTATCATGCTCTATACTAAGAACATTAAGCTGCTCTGTTTGTACATCGGACTGAGCATTGATATTGGGAATTCTCGCTTTTATGGCATCAATTTGACTTGTTAACTGCTTAACCTTCAAGAAAAGCTGAATGCTATCGATGCTTCCAACCTTCTGACCTGATTTTACCTGATCGCCCTCTTCGATAGTAAAACTTAGGATTTTCCCCGATGATTCAGCAGAGATGGTGATTTCATCGGTTTCGAAGGTTCCATAAGCGTCAGCTTTATCACCATCACGATTACATGAGGCTAATACAAATCCAATAAGAGCAAATGCTAATATTGATGGTTTATAAATCTTATTCATATATTTAATTATTTAATAATCAATTCGTTTCCACTAATGTTTAAAGTAACACTTTCTGCAATGAGAGCTTAATTTTTCTGAGTTCAAGTTCAAGTTTCGATCTCGATTCGGAGTTAAAATCAGCTAGATAAACGGCAGAGGTAATCGTTCCATTCTTTAATGAAGAGCCACTCCTTTCGGTTACCTGATGCAGTAGTTTGACAATTTCATGATCTTTGCTTAGCTGATTATTCAATTTTTGAATTTCAGATAAAATTCCATCAATTTGAGCCTGATAGCCATCGAGATAGGCCTGTTTACGATAATCAACGATGTTCTTTTGAATCTTTAGCTGCTGCTTATCCTTATTTACCGAGTTCCAATCCCATATATTCCACGAAAGTTTTGCGCCAAGCATATAGTAGGTATCCCAGCTATTGCTTAGCATATTTAAGCCCGGCTTACCATATCCAGCTGAGGCAAAGCCTACGAGAATGGGATATCTTTTTCTAGCAATAAGGCTAGACGATGCGTTTAATACATTTTGCTGATACTTGAACCCCTCAAATTCGGGACGTATGCACGATATCTCGCTAAGAGAATCAGGGTTTGGAAGGATAAAAATATCGTTATCGTGAAGGGTAATGCCTGTTAATGACTTTAATGATGAAATTAACGATTGCCTTTGAGCAGGAACACCATCGATGTTCTGTAATAGCTTCAATTTTTCTGCTTTTAAACCATCGAGGGTTGAACCTAGGATGTAACCTGAATTCACGCTTGATTCAAGTTCTTGAATCCGTTTATCGAGATCAGCAGACATTAGGTTAAGCTGATTTTCAGTCACTCTTAGTATTAATAGATTAAAGAATAGGTTTGTAATTCGATCCTTAATGCTATAGATTTCAATATTAACCCTATTCTTTTCAAGGGTTTGATTCAAACTCTCTAAATCCTCCTTTGCCTTGGTTGTACCACCATCCCATATCAGCTGCGATACATCAAGTGCTACCTTATACTGATCCTTATCAGCGCTAGGCATCGTAAATCCAGGAATGGGAAGGTTAACATTTAGCGATGTAACATCCGATTGCCATGTAGCCGAGCCATTAACATCGAGCTTAGGTAAATAGTTAGCCTTTAGATTGCTATGCTTAAGCTGATAAACAGAATCAATTCCCGAAGGTATCCTTGCTAATGGATTATTTGAATCTACCGCTTTATATAGGTCCAATAGGTTAACCACTCTTTGACCAAACACCAAACTTGGAGACAAACCAATCCATAAAACAAAGAAGAATTTCAATACTATTTTCATATATTTCTGTTTTTTAATGCGTTGATTATAAACTCGGCTACCATTTTCTTCCTCTCTTCCAAGAATTGCTCATAGATAGCTTTATCTTCCTGAAATAGTAGTTTTTCGATCAGGGGACGACCCGCAAAGGGAAAGATACAAAGGCTTATCATGTTAATTATAAAATGCCTTGCCTCTTCAAAGCTCATATTCAGCTGCTGACCAAGCATGCCAATCCCAAACTTAACGTGTTCGACATTAATGCCTGCTCTTATAAAGTATTGACGGATATTCTCAGGATTCCGGTGTATCTCCTTTAGAATAAATGGGGCAAGAAATGGATTCTTAATAAAGACTGAGATATAGTTACCTACAAATGTCCTTATCTTATCCTCGAAGCTAACCTCTGGCGATGCCATTAATGTTACCATTTGAGGGAAGAACTTCCCTATCTCCTCCTGAAAAATCATCTCGAAGAGTTTTTCCTTGCCCCTGAAATAGTAATGAAGCAATGATTTATTAATACCCGCCTCATCTGCAATTTCCTGCATTCGAGCACCATCCAACCCTTTTTCGATAAACACTTTCCGAGCAGCATTTAGAATAAGCTGTTCGGTATCTTTTTGTTGTTCGGTCATTTCATTGTTTTATTTAATTAACCATATGGTTAAACCATGTGGCAAATATATGAGTGAGTTTTTGAATTTGCAAATAAATTAACCAAATATTTTAACCAGATGGTTAATTTGTTTGTAAAATATTTAATATCAATATATTAACTATTATTAATAAAAAAAGCCCACCAACGAACTTTATCATTAGTGAGCTTTTAAACTAAAATATTTACTATTCTATAGCGTTAACAGTAGCCCCTAAACCAGATTTAATATTCTTTACTTTGGGAGCACCTGAATAGGTCAGAGTTCCTCCTATCCCAACTTTTGCATCGAGTAGATAAATACCTGTTATCTTTGCTGTTCCAGCGCTACCAACCTGTATATATGTACTATCGGATTGTACATCGAGAGCAGAAAGAATACCCCTTGTTGATACTTTGGCATCAATCGAACCTACCTTCCCGCTTATGCGGATAGATGCTCCTTGACCTACCTTAACATCAACTGTTTTGAGGTCCAGCTCAGTATCAATCTGAGCGTTAGTATTTGCTACTAGAACAACCTTATCGCCAACCAAAGGACCTTGAACGCTTAAGCGACCCGATGCGTTTACTGAAATATCCCTAATCTCCTTGTAGGTTATGTAAAGTTCAGCGCTAATATCCATATGCACACCACGAGAAAGCTGAATTTGTAAGGTTTTTCCTTTAACCGTGGTTTCGACCTCCGACAATTCGATTCCGGAAACAATAATTTTCACCTTTTCTTCATTCCCTTTAGTTAGGAAAACCTTAACATCGCTATCAATTATCAGCTTATCGAATGGGTTAAGAGCTCGTTCTTCGGTTGTTTGCGCATTCACAGCAAAACAAGTGGCGAAAAACAGACTTAAAAGTATAGCTATCTTTCTCATGTGTATTTTGGTTTATTTATGAATTCAAACGATTTTAATTACAAAGTTGATATAAAAATACTTAATAAAATCAACCATAATGAACTTTTTAAAGAGTTTAACGTTTCTCAGTTAACGAAATTACAATTTGGTAAATGATTAGGTCAACTCCAATTATATCGATAATTATACTTTTAAATACTAGCATAATGGCACAAAGTACTGATTCCATTAAGAAGGATGAATACTGGAAGAGTAAATTATCCGATATTGAATATGCTGTAGCCCGTGAAAAAGGAACAGAAAGACCGTTTACAGGGAAATATTGGGATTTTTTCGAGAGAGGTATCTATTCATGCGTTTGCTGTGGTGCTAACCTTTTTGAATCGGATTCAAAATTTGCTTCAAGTTGTGGATGGCCAAGTTTTTTTGATTCGAAGTATAAAGATAATATTGAATTTCATAATGATACTAGCCATGGAATGATAAGAACCGAGGTATTATGCAAGAAATGTGGTGCTCATCTCGGTCATATCTTCGACGATGGCCCAAAGCCAACAGGCAAGAGGTTCTGCATCAACTCTGTATCAATAAAGTTCACACCCATTAAATAGATTGCATGAATTCTTACGACTTCACACTCGCAATGTTCCCATTGCAAACCTTTCTTTTACCAGGCGAGGAAATTCCTTTACGAATCTTTGAGCCTCGTTATATTGAGCTAATCGAGGATTGCAAGAAAACAGGTATGAGGTTTGGCATTCCTTATACCACAAGTGATGAGATAACCTCCTATGGCTGTGAGGTTGAACTACAAAGCATTGTAGCAAAGAACAGCCTAAATGAGATGGTTGTTCTTATTAAGTGTGTTCGAAATTTTCATCTGTTAGATTTCTTTGACGAGCTACCCAATAAGCTCTATAGCGGCGGAGTAGTTGAGTATGTTGACGATGATTTTAATACGAATAATCCTGAACTAATCGTTTTGGTAAAGAAGTTAAAACTTGAGATAAACTCAATAAACGGTGCTATTGCAACGCATAGTTCATTTAAACTTTTTGATATTGCTAAATCGCTACTCCTAAAATCGGAGGATAAGTATAAATTGTATTCACTCAGAAACCATTTGAGAATGGAAAAGTTCTTAATCAAGCAGCTAAAATTTTACGAATTGGTTAAGAATAACGAGGATGCGCTTCAAAAGAATTTTTCGTTGAACTAGGACTCTTGATTATTAAATATATTCATACATTGCTAATATACAATACAATAATAAAAAAACGACATTATTATTTTAGATTAAGACACTATGGGGAATAAGAGTTGGAAATTCAAGTTAGGATTAATCCTAATTATTTTATCCTGCTTGCTATTTTTATCGTTACCTTTAATACCCTTTCTAAACTTAGCTGGTAAAACTAAGCTAACGGTTTCGACTATTGTATTTATTATTGCAGAGGTTACTTTTTGGTCAGGTGGATTACTTCTAGGGAAAGAGCTATTTACTAAATACAAATCCTATTTGGATCCAAGAAATTGGTTTTCGAAAAAGGTTGGTTAGGCTATAGAATTTAGGATAGGATAGTAATCCAGAACTAATTAACAGGTTGTGATGGGTAGAAAAGATTAACGTTTGGCCAATTCTCAATCATTCTTAGGTTACGACTCATTAGCCTATCAATTTCATAGGGGAATTTAGATCCTGACCAAGGGCTAGTATTCGTAAGAAAAACATAGGTAAACCCATCACTTCGAACTACAGCCAGCGCTGAAGTTCCGGGAAAAGAACCCGAACGCCACCATTTACCGTTGGGGTATATCGTTTTCCAACCTAATGGTTGATATTCTCCCTCACGTTCAATTAGTCTTGAAATCGACTTGCGGGTTAGCAAATCAGGGAAATTATCGTTTCCATCGATGGCTAAAAGAAGTTTAAGCAGACTTACCGATGAAATAACCCAGCCACCAGCCGCTCCCAGGGTTCTAATATCATTGCCACCTCTACATTTAAGAATTGAATCCTTTGAACCATCAAAGGCAATAACTTTTTGAGCCTCGGGTATTTCGTAGTATCTTGCTTCATTGGGGTATCGAAGGCTATCGAAATTGAAAGATAAATTGGCATCCTCAATATTTAATGGGTAAAAAACATTCTCCTTTATGTATGATTCATAGGATTGTCCCGATGCTTTTTCTACAACGAGCTGTAAAACTGAAAAGCCTAGATTACAGTATGAGCTGTATGTACCGGGCTGAAAATGAAGTTTTTTTGACAGAGCAAAGGTAATAATATCCTGTAAATTAATAGGAAGAGGTTTCTTTAGTGATTTGGCTATCATATCGTTGATAAACATATGATCGCCCCAATAGCTTGTCCAGCCTGCTGAATGATTAAGTAAATTTTTAACTGTAATATCCTCAACACGTTTATCGACGTAATGTGAATAACAGGTATCGTTCAGTAAACCATTCTCACCAAAAATTTTAGTGTTGAGATTAAGCCTTTTACCTTCAATCAGCTTCATTACGCCAACGGCAGTAATCAGCTTCGAAACGCTAGCAATTCGGTACATGCTAAAAGGTTCGGCTTTTATACTATCCTCTTTATCTGCATATCCAAAACCCTTAGCGTATAGTAATTTACCATCTTTTGCAATGGCCACAGATGCTCCTGCTAAATCCCATTTCTTGATAAAGGAGTTGAATGATTGGTCCAACCTGTTATATGATTCTAATTCAGATTTATCGTTAGTTAACGTATAACTTCTTGGATAAACAGAATTACTAAAACCTGAATTTGCGCTTTTATCCTTTAATGAAAATCCTGATGAAAAATCGATTAAAAAGAAAAGGCAGAAAAAGGAGATTACTGCTATTGCTTTAACGTGCTTATATCTGATAATAATACGATGCATAAACCATTTTTGAGACGAAGGCAAAACTATCAACTTAGGAGTTTAATTCCCAATCAAAGGGAATAAATTTGATTAAAGAAACAAAAATCGGATTATATGCAATTGATATATTGATACATAATATAATCTATTGAATCACTAACTTTCAACCAATTCTTTCAACCTATTTGTAAAATTAATGATATCCTCCTCGGTTGTATCCCATGAAGTCATCCACCGAACCTCCGATTTATCTTCGTCCCAAACGTAAAAGAAGTACTCATTCTGAAGAGCAGAAATTACTTCTTTAGGGATAATGACAAATACGCCATTGGCCTCAACCCTTTGAGTTATTTTAACACAAGGGATACTACGAACCTTTTCAGCAAGGATTTGAGCCATTCTATTGGAATGTTTTGCAGTATTTACCCATTGTTTATCAGAAAGATAAGCATTAAACTGAGCGGATATATAACGCATCTTTGAAGCAAGTTGTAAACCCTGCTTACGGGTGTACATAAAGTTTTGGGAATACTTCTTATCAAAGAAAACAATGGCTTCGCCATACATCATCCCATTCTTAGTGCCACCGAATGAAAGGATATCAACCCCTGCGTCTTTTGTAAACTCTTTAAAACCAAGGTTAAGCGATACAGCTGCATTGGCTAATCTTGCCCCATCCATATGCAGTAGCATTCCGTTCTGATGCGCATAATCGGCTAATGCTCTAATCTCATTAATTGTATATACGGTTCCTAGCTCCGTTGTTTGTGATACGGATATTACCTTGGGTTGTGCATGATGCTGGAAACCAAATCCGTGCATGTGTTTCTTGACCAAATCAACGGTTAATTTACCATCAGGAGCTGTGACGGTTAATAGCTTACATCCTGTAAATCGTTCGGGTGCACCACACTCATCTACATGAATATGAGCGGTATCGGTACAAATAACGGCATTATAGGTCTCGGTAATAGCTTTTAAACCAAGTACATTTGCTGCTGAACCAATAAAAACAAAAAAAACATCAATATCGTCCCCAAAATTCTCTTTAAATTTAGAAATTGCTTGGGCTGTGTAAGGATCATCGCCGTATGCAATGGTATGACCATGATTGGCATCCATTATTGCCTTCATCATAACGGGATGAACCCCTGAGTTATTATCACTCGCAAAGCCACGTTTATTGGTAAATTCCATAAGGGTGTAGTTAGAATGAATTAATGCCGTAAATTTACTTGAAAAAATTATCTATTTCTATGGATTTAATTGAACTAAAGATAAAACTTCATCAAATGTGCGTTGAAAAGCAAAGGGATATTCTTGATAACGCTAAAGCTGCAATGGATGAAGCGCAAATAGCGGCTAACGAGTATGGTGCGCCACGAGATAGGTATGATTCATTTAGGGCTCAACTTCTGAGAAAAAGAGATCTGCATGCGGCTCAATACGAAAAGGCAATGAATGAATTGGATTTTTTAGAGAAACTAGACCCCTCAAATCAGAATAAGGAGTTAACTATAAATACATTAGTAATTACTAATAAGCAGAAGTTTTATGTCTCTATTGGCATTGGGAAAATTACCTTGCCAGAGGGAGAATTTTACGCAATATCTCCCTTAGCTCCTATTTTTCAGACATTAAAAGGAAAAACCACAGGGGATACTGTGGTTTTTAATGGGCAAAAGATTACTATTCTAGAATTAATATAAAAGTTATCGCTGTTTTTTTAACATGTGATAATCTAAGTAATACAATAGTTTAAATGAAATGCTATTGGTTTGAGGTGTATTCCAAACATCTTTAAAGTTTTTTAAATAATCATACTCAATCTTATCCTTTGATAGAGCAATTGAATTCTTCCAAACAACAGATAACACGCTTCCGGGTGCAAAATTCCACTTATAATCTAGGAATACATCAAAGAAATTTGTGTTGTTGTTATAGCCATCAATTGGCGATGTGGCTGACATCGTTCCATCTTTACTGAGCAGATAAAATTTGCTGAACTCATACCCTTTCCAATAATGCCTGATATTCAAATTTATAAATGCCTTTTCGTTGAATGTATATTGAGCATTTATCATATTCTCAAGGGTTACAATGTCCCTCTTACCCACATAAACAGCACCTCCAATCTCATTCACTTGGCCTATCTCATTATAGTCAAATTGCAGGTTAATTTTGTAGATAACAAACAGCTTATCGTTAAAACGTATTCTCGGTGATAGATTGAAACCAATTCCCTTTTGGCTCATTTGGTCGGCGAACCATAAATTAATACCATGATCGACTACAAACGATTTGCGATAATCGGGGGAGCCGAAAAGCCTAAATGAGCTACGGTTTGGGAGAATTACCTGATAACCATTCTTTCGAGGTAAATAAAAGTCAATAATATCAACAGGTTGAATTTCAGCATTAATCCCAATAGTATAGTTTCGTTTGAATGTTGTTGTCCTGAAATTTAAAAAAATGAATGATGAGGTAAAACTTCTTGGTTCATAAAGACTTTGATGAAAGTACATTACCGAAGAGTTTAAGTTAAGTAACTTCCAAAAAGGTTTAAATACATTGTACTCCAATTCGACCCAAGAGGAGAACTCGTTAGGATTTTGTAAAAAACCCATATCGTTCGGATTATAGTTTTTACTCTCAATATTATTTCCAACCTCGAATTGAAAATTCCCACTTGTTTTTGCCAGCTCTATGTTCGATTTAAATCCCCTTGTGGTTGAGTCGTTAAAAATCTGGCTTAGGCTCCCTACCCCTGAAATGGCGTAACGGTTCGACCTATCGCGTAGGGTGAAATCGGTAGCGGTTACGTTGGCAGTATAATGTCCTTCGGGTCGGTAAAGATGTGTATTGGCTAAGCTAACATTGGAGTTATTCTTTAATGTTTGGTCCAGAACAATCATATTATAATTAGTAAATCCTTGAGTCATAATTTTGCGACTATTGCCTAATGTATCCGTAATTGTAGCAAATGCGTTAGAGGTCATAGCATTAAAAAAGCCTATACCAAATCCGCCAGATGTTCTACCTGATATTTTTGTAGCATTAATCATCTTTGTTTCATTGGGATTATCTTCGATTCGTTCTTTCGTTGTATCGATTAACGATTCAATAGCATAGAATGAGTAAGGTTTAGCACCAACCCTGCGGGAGTAAAAAATTCCGCCTTTATTAAACAGCTCCGTTCCCTCAGTGAAGAAAGGTCTTTGTTCAGAGTATTGAACTTCGAAAGGGGAAAGATTTAAGATTTTATCATCCGCTTTTACCTGTCCGAAATCAGGAATTAAAGTCATATCGAGTGTAAATGCCTCATTAATTCCATATTTTAGGTCAAGTCCTCCGCTTAATTTGTAATCAACCTTTTTTGAATCGGGTAGCTTATCGGCATAGCCCGAAATGTAAGGGCTAAGCGAAAGCCGAATAGGAGGATTTATCCCATTAACCCCTGTTAATTCACCCGATTGGCTGACAACGCCTGAAATCGATTTATCGATAAAATTCCATGAACTCCACTCGTTGTAGCGCTTTATCATTCGCCCAAAGTTAATACCCCAATTTTGAATACTTCCCTTTGTAAAACGAAGTGCAGAGTAGGGAATTTTCATCTCAACAACCCATCCCTGCCCATCAAAGCTCACTTCACTTGTCCAAACAGCATCCCAACTTTTTGATTCATTTTCACCTGTTATTTTTATATCGGTTTGAACCCCTGAAGCTGAAACAATAAATTCTGAGTAGTTAATCCCATCATTGTATGGGCTAATGAATACCGAGAATAAATCCGATTTCAGGCTATTATTATCCCGCTGCCCCAGCTCCCTATAAATTAAACTTGGATTAGAGTCATAGAGCCTTGCGCCAATGTATAGGGCGCTGTTATCGAAAAGCACTCTGACTGATGTTTTCTCGGAAGGTGCAGCACCGTTATAGGGTTCGTGCTGAATAAAGCCGTTTGCTTCAGAGGCATTCACCCATTCAGCCTCATCCAATTTACCATCAATTGTAATGTGCTGATTTATTCTTAAAGCATCAACTCTCTTTCTAACTGGTTGAGTAAAAACATTTAAGCTAACCAATATTCCAATTGTCAAGGAAAATCCAAAAACTCTACTATCCATCTCTCTCTTTAAAATTATTCCACTATAAGAGTTGTAAACGATATAAGGGTTTAATTGTTTCAAAAAAAAAAAATCTTGCAAACATATTGCAAGATTTTTCGGTCTAAATGAAAATTAAACAAGTGAGAACCGACAAATTTACCAAGCAGCCTTTTCCTCCTCGAAAAGGTAATAGTTGGAATACTCTGAAATACGCTCAAGATGATCACAAATCCATGCACCTACCTCTTTTGTGCCCATAGGGTTTGATGTTGCAATATCAGGTGTACGTTTACCGCTGCCAATGGCTGAATTTACTGCCCTCCGGATAAGGTTAGCCGCATCAGGAGTATTAAAACTCATTTCAAGCATCATGGCTGCTGAAAGAATTGTAGCGATTGGATTTGCAATATTTTTCCCAGCTGCTTGGGGGAATGAACCATGAATAGGTTCATAGAGTGATACCGAATCACCTACAGATGCCGATGGTAAAAGGCCTAACGAACCTGCTAATACGCTTGCCTCATCGGTAAGGATATCGCCAAACATATTCTCTGTAAGGATTACATCGAATTGACGTGGGTTAAGTATCAGCTGCATTGCAGCATTGTCAACAAACAGGTAATCGGTTTGTACATTCGGGTAATTCTTGGCAACATTCTTAACAATTTGTCTCCATAACCTCGATGTGTCAAGCACATTCGCCTTATCAACCAGAGAAACCTTTCGATTGCGTTTATTGGCTATTTCGTAAGCTACAATGCTTACCCTTTCAATCTCCTTGGCATTGTAGGTACAGGTATCGAAAGCTGAAAAGTCGGTCTCATTCAGCCCTCTTTTGCCAAAATATATGCCACCCGTCAATTCACGAACTACAACGAAATCTACATCTTTGATAATTTCCCTTTTCAAAGGTGATTTGCTCTCCAAGCCAGGGATCAGCTTAAGCGGACGAATATTGGCATACAAGCCCAATTCTTTACGCATTTTAAGTAGCCCTTGCTCAGGACGAACTTTAGCTTTAGGATCGTTATCGTACTTTGGATCACCAATTGCTCCGAATAGAATTGCATCGGCTCTTTTGCATAGATCATGCGTTTCAGCAGGATAAGGATCGCCTGTTTTATCGATGGCTGCTGCGCCGATTAGTCCGTACTCAAATGTAAAATCGAATGAGTACATATTGGAAATTGTTTTTAATACATTAATCGCCTGATCCGTAATCTCGGGTCCTATTCCATCGCCAGGTAAAACTGCAATTGTCTTTTTCATGATTACTAACTTGTTAGTATGAATTCGGTTTATAATTATTTTTTTTTACACTTAATGAGATGGAATATTGGAATGTTGGAAATATGGTTTGTTCTAACAATTATCTTCCATCATTCCATTCTTTCATCACCCAACTTTCCTCCCCTCGTACCGCTCAACTTTATCCCTTAGATTGATAAGATAATCGATGCTATCGTATCCTTTAAGCATGCACTCTTTCTTAAATGCGTTGATTTGAAAGTTTTCTGTAATGCTTTTATCTACTGTACTAAATATTTGTTTATCAAGATCAACAATGAATTTTGTTTCAGGCTTTGAACTGACAAGTTTCAAAAGATTAGCAATGATCTCTTCAGATATTTGTATAGGCAGGATACCATTATTCAGCGCATTATTCTTAAAGATATCGGCAAAATGGCTCGATAGGATAACCTTAAAACCATAATCGGAAAGAGCCCATGCGGCATGCTCACGACTTGATCCACAGCCGAAATTCTTTCCGGTAAGAAGTATTTGTCCTTCGTATATTGGGTTATTGAGTATAAAATCCTTATTTATACTGCCATCGCTATTATAGCGCCAATCGGCGAAAAGGTTTTTACCAAAATCGCCACGAGTAACCGCTTTAAGGTAGCGGGCAGGTATTATTTGATCGGTATCAACGTTATCGATGCCGAGCGGAACTGCTGTTGATGTTATATTTTTAAATGCTAAGGCAGACATAGTTTTATAAATTTATTATAGTTTTTGTTGGAATATTGGAACGATGGAATGATGGGTTGTACTACCATTTAATTTCGAAAACTCCAATACTCCATTCTTCCATTAAATAACTATCCCAAATTCAAAGAAAAACCCTTGGATCGGTTATTATACCTGTAACTGCCGATGCTGCTGCTGTAAGAGGACTTGAAAGTATTGTCTTTGCTCCAACTCCTTGTCGGCCTTCAAAATTTCTATTGGATGTGGCGATACATATTTCACCAGCAGGAACCTTATCATCGTTCATGGCGAGACATGCAGAGCACCCTGGTTGGCGCATTGCTGCACCAGCATCGCTAAATATTTTATCGAGCCCTTCTTGCTTTGCCTGCAAAGCAACCTGATTGGAGCCCGGAACAATCCAAACCGTTACATTATCAGCAACCTTACGACCCTTTAAGATTTTTGCTGCATCGCGCAGATCTTCGATTCGTCCATTAGTACAGCTACCGATAAAGATATAGCTGACCTTTTCACCCTCAATTCTTTGACCCGAACGAAAGCCCATATACCTTAATGATTTGCTTAGGCTCTCTCGATCGTTTTCATTTAGGTTTTCAAGTTTTGGTATTCCCTTGCTAATTGGAATGCTCATTGCTGGATTTGTACCATAGGTAACAATTGGCTCTAAAGTAGAAATATCGATACTTACCTCTTTATCAAAAGTGGCATTATCATCGGTTTTGTAGTCGATGTAATCAATCTTACCTTTACTGAATTGCCTATTCTTTATATATTTTTCAGTAATTCCATCGGGGGCAATCAAACCACCCCTTGCTCCCATCTCGATGCTCATGTTACAAACCGTCATTCTTCCCTCCATGGACATTGAGCGAATAACACTGCCCGCATATTCAACAAAATAGCCAGTTGACCCATCAACACCTAATGTTTGAATTATATAGAGGATAATATCCTTTGAGGTAACACCCTTTTGGATTGTACCCTCAACGTTAATCCTCATCCTTAGAGGTTTATACTGAAGAATGGTTTGAGTTGCCAGCACCATCTCGACCTCGCTCGTGCCGATACCAAATGCAATAGCACCAAAAGCACCATGGGTTGATGTATGGCTATCGCCGCAAACTATTGTCATTCCTGGCTGTGTATAACCTAATTCAGGACCAATGACATGAACAATCCCATTGAATTCGTGATTTAGATCGTACAATTCAATGTCATGATTATCGCAATTCTCCTTTAGCTTATCAAGCTGCGTGCGGGAAAGTAAATCTTTAACCTCAAGGTGCTGATTGATTGTAGGCACATTATGATCAGCAGTGGCAGTTGTTTGCCTTGGTCTAAAAACTTTAACCTTACGGCGACCTAACCCATCAAACGCCTGTGGGCTAGTAACTTCGTGAATATAGTGTCTGTCGATATATAGAACATCAGGACCTTCAGGTATTGAATGAACTACGTGCGAATCCCATATCTTGTCGAAAAGAGTTTTTCCTTTCATGAAAAAACAGTTATAAAAAACGAATGTTTTACAGATTTGGAATGTTGGAATAATGGAATGATGGAGTTAATACTAACTTTTCTCTTCCCTGTCTGCCCTGCCTACCGGCAGGCAATATTCCATTTTTCCATCCTTCCATTGTAATTAAAATTGTAATAAGTAATAAACCTGCACCATAATTAGAGTTAGGTTACAGGCAGCATTGCCTCCTTGTGCATCAACCCTATTAGGTCATTATCATCAACCTCCTTTTTAAGGTCGGCTACACTAAGAAAATCAGCGTAGATAGAGTCAAGTTTCTCCTTCTTGGGGTTATAGCCAAGCTTTTCAAGTCTATACTTTAGCGCTGCTCTACCGCTGCGTGCTGTAAGTTTTATGGCCGATTCCTCAGCACCTACCGATTTTGGGTCGATAATCTCGTAGTTTAGCCTATTCTTAATCACCCCATCCTGATGAATTCCCGATGAGTGCGCAAAAGCGTTAACTCCTACTATTGCTTTATTCGACTGAACAGGCATTCTCATTAAAGCAGATACTTTACGGCTAATTGAGGTTAGCTGTTCGCTATTCACATTGGTAGTGAAATCGAGCCCCTTGTGCTGCTTTAGAATCATCACAACCTCCTCTAGCGAGGTGTTTCCAGCCCTCTCACCTATGCCATTTATAGTACATTCTACCTGCTGAGCACCATTCTGAACCCCTGCTAAGGAGTTTGCAGTTGCCAATCCCAAATCGTTGTGGCAATGCGTTGAAATGGTAACCTTATGAATGCCCTTTACATTCTCGAAAAGGTATTTAATCTTTTGTCCGTAGTTCTCGGGCAAACAGTAACCTGTAGTGTCGGGGATATTAACTACGGTTGCACCTGCTTTAATTACTGCTTCAACAACCCTTGCCAAGAAATCATTCTCGCTTCTACCTGCATCCTCGGCGTAGAATTCAACATCCTCCACAAAGGTTTTTGCATACTTTACAGCCTCAATAGCCCTTTCGATTACCTGATCTTCGGTAATCTGAAGCTTATGATGGATATGATAAAAGGATGTACCTATACCGGTGTGAATTCTAGGTCTTTTTGCACCCTTTAAAGCATCAGCAGCAACCTCGATATCCTTTTTTATCGCTCGGGTTAGCCCACAAACTGTGGCCGATTTAATTATTGAAGCGATATCCTTAACCGCATCAAAGTCGCCAGGGCTTGAAATAGGAAACCCAGCCTCGATAACATCGACACCAAGCCGCTCCAAATCCTGAGCTAAAATCAATTTTTCATTTTTATTCAACTTACAACCAGGCGACTGTTCTCCATCGCGCAGGGTTGTATCAAAAATAAAAATTTGTTTTCCCATAATTTATTTATATTTGTTCACTCTCTTGTGCGGCGAAAGTATTCGCCTTTGATGCTCATCCAAAACCATAAATTTTGGTTTTTACGATTCACAAAATCACACTTATGTATATACGGAGCATTATATACTGCTGATAATTAAATTATTATATTAAAACTAATTTAAGGAGAGTTTACAATGTCCAACGGCAATATCGACCCTTTATACTACCTAATTAAATCGTTAACCAAAGCAGAGAAGCGTTCGTTCAAGATTTACGCCTCCCGTAACGGTAACCCCGAAGATTTAAAGTATATCATCCTTTTCGATTATATCGATAAGCATAAGGAGTACGATGAGGAGAAAATCCTAGAGAAAGAGAAAGAGCTTAAACCAGCCCAGCTATCGAACCTTAAGGCTCACCTGTATAAACAGATTCTACAGAGCTTGCGAATTACTAATCCGGAGAATAGCATTTACTTAACTATTCGAGAGATGGTTGACTATACTCAACTTCTATATAATAGGTGTTTGTACGATCAGAGCATTAAGATGCTCGAAAAGGCAAAGGCGTTAGCCATTAAATACGATAAGAATTATCTGCTTTATGAGATATTGGATTTGGAAAAGAAGCTAGTAACTAGGTTTATAAAGACAAACATCGAGGAGCATGTAACCAGATTGATATGCGAGATAGATTCGTTAAAGGATAAACTTTCGAATATCTCAGATTTTTCGAATCTAACGCTTAAGCTATACTCGTTCTACATTAAGATAGGGTTTATACGAAATCAAAAGGAGTTTGAACTAGCCAACAGTTTTCTTTACAGTACATTACCCGTTTTTAAGGAGGAGCTCCTATCGTTTACCGAGAAGATGCACCTTTATAATACATTCACGGGCTACTACTTCTTCACCCAAGATTTTCAACGGGGATACGAGTATGCACAAAAGATGGTGTCGTTATTTGATTCGAATCCACAGTATATCCTGCCTAAGATAGAGATGTACATCAAGTCGATTAACAATCTGCTTTTGGCACAGGAGAAGCTTTCGAAATACGATGAATTCCTTGTTACGGTGGAAAAATTCGATTCAATAGCAAATGTTCCTGATTTGACGGTTACACCGAATATAGAATTACTCCTATTTAAATATGGGTCAACCCATAAAATCAATAAATACTTTTTACTTGGCGAATTTACCGAGGGAACAAAGACTATTCCTGAGATTTCAGAAGACCTAGAGAAGTTTAGGGATAGGCTTGATAAGCACTACATCCTTATATTCTACTACAAGTTCGCCTGTATGTATTTTGGCGATAGCCAACACAGCAAGGTTATCTATTGGCTTAACCAGGTTATAAATGATAAGGATTTGGATTTACGCTCAGATATACTATGTTTTGCACGTATCCTGAGCCTTATAAGCCATTACGAGCTGAAAAATATGGATTTAATCGATTACCATATAAAATCAACATACAGATTTTTGGCTAAAAAGGAGGATTTACACCTTTTCCAAAAGATTGTTCTTAAATTCCTAAAACGATTGGGAAGCATCACCCCTGCTCAGCTGCCCGAGGCTTTCCAAGATTTGCACGACCAGCTGTTACCGCTGGAGCAAACAACCTACGAGAAGAGAGCTTTCATGTATTTTGATATCCTTTCGTGGCTTGAGAGCAAGATAGAAAGGAGAAATGTTCAGGAAGTAATACAGGAAAAAACTCAGAAACGGATAAGGCATTTTTATTAATCAAAAACTAAATGCTAAGTCGCAACAACGCTAAGAAAATATATACTTTGCGTCTTCGTGTCTTTGCGTTTAGATTCTCAGAATTCCGAGGTAAAATAGAATTTAATATCCGGAAATTTCTCCTGTGCCATTTGTAAAGAGTATGGTGAATCGGCTAGAAAAACCTCTCTACCATGCTTATCAACTGCAAGGTTGTTGAATTTACGCTTGCGGAAATCTTCAATTTGGGTCTTATTATCGCTCTCAATCCAGCATGCCTTATGCAAGCTGATTGATTCGTACCTACAGGTTGCGCTATACTCATGCTCCAAGCGATGCTGAATGACCTCAAACTGGAGCGCACCAACGGTTCCAATAATCTTACGGCCATTAGATTTCTGGATAAATAGCTGAGCAACCCCTTCGTCCATTAGCTGATCGACACCCTTCGCAAGTTGTTTTGACTTCATTGGGTCAGCATTCTCGATATAGCGGAATAGCTCGGGTGAAAAATTTGGGATACCTTTAAATTTAAGTATTTCTCCTTCGGTTAGCGTATCACCAATTCTAAAGCTACCTGTATCGTGCAGACCAATGATATCGCCTGGATATGCAAAATCGACAATCGATTTTTTATCGGCCATAAAGGCGTTTGGACTTGAGAATTTGAAATTCTTATCGAGCCTTACATGGTGAAAGAACTTATTCCTTTCAAAAGTACCAGAGCATATCTTTAGGAAAGCCAATCGATCCCTGTGGTTTGGATCCATATTGGCGAATATCTTGAAAACGAAGCCTGTTAATTTCTCCTCAAATGGTGAAATTTCACGAGCATCAGTAACCGTAGGTCGTGGATGTGGTGCAATTTGGATAAAGCAATCGAGCAGCTCCTGTACCCCAAAATTATTCAATGCGCTACCGAAGAATACGGGAGCGAGCTCTCCGCTCAAATACCTGTTAATTTCAAAATCGTGATAGACACCTTTAACGAGCTCCAATTCCTCTCTAAATCTATCGGTGAAGGGTTTGATATACTGATCGAGCTCAGGGCTATTAACATCATCAAATTTAATGACATCATCGGATAATGATTGCTTGTCCTCCGAGAAGAATAGGCAAAGCTTCTGCTCAAAAAGGTTGTAAACCCCCTTAAATGTTGGACCAGAACTGATGGGCCAGCTTAATGGGCGAACCTTAATCTTCAGCTCGCTTTCAATCTCATCGAGTAGCTCGAATGGATCTTTACCATTTCGATCCATCTTATTGATAAATACAATTACCGGAGTGTTTCGCATCCGGCAAACGTTCATCAGCTTGCGGGTTTGCGTCTCAACGCCTTTAGCTTGATCGATTACAATGATTACGCTATCTACAGCTGTTAGCGTACGGTAGGTATCCTCAGCAAAGTCCTCGTGGCCAGGGGTATCGAGGATATTTATCTTGACATCTTTATACTCAAAACCCATTACGGCGGTCGAAACCGAAATACCGCGCTGACGCTCAATCTCCATAAAGTCGGAGGTTGCGGTTTTCTTAATCTTATTACTTTTTACCGCACCCGCAATATGGATTGCCCCCCCAAAAAGAAGCAATTTTTCGGTTAAAGTGGTTTTACCAGCATCGGGGTGGCTAATAATGGCAAAGGTTCTACGCCTTTTTATCTCTTTTTCTAAACTCATTTTAGGAATCTCTTTCGGGGCGCAAAGATAGGATGTTTAATTTGAAAATTTATTAATATGATAATTTGACAATTTGATAATTTGATAATTAGGCAATTAGGGTAAGTTTTGGGTTACCAATAGCGGATAAGTTGACGAGTAAATTCGTTAAAAAGTTATTATTGAAGGGTTACTGTATAAATATTGATGTCGACTCCAGACTCATCGATTAATTCGTTGATTTCTGTTAACATATCGGGATCGTCCTTTTTATAGTACCAGTTAACAATAACTTGATTCCCTTCATTCAGGTATTTTTTGAATAAATCAAGCATTTCAAGTATAAATCTGGATGAGCTGGTATTGAAATAGGTTAACTTAACATTAAAGATGATTGGTTTTTTCTCCTGCATATATTCCCTTAGCCAGATAATTACAGGTTCATAAAAACTATAAGTATCCTCCATGTACGATTCACCTGAAATTTCACACACCCCAGTTTGGTATTTAAAATCAACAATGGGGAAAAAAACCAAATCGGGATAACTATTGATATATAGGCTTTCCATTCTACTTGTTATTTAATGATTTCTTTCCGTTTTGTAAAGATAATTTATATTTTGAAAAGATATGATCGTTGCATTCTATGTTTTATTGATAGTTGCAGTAATTGAAAAATAGGTAGCACTGTTTTCAGGGTTATCTGTAACGTCGAATTCAAATTGATTTTCTGAATACAAGCATACTGCTATTAAACCAATGTGAGCTCCAGTATCAAGAATAGTAGATTCTTTTCGAAACTTTTCTTTTCTTTTTTTCAGGTCTTCTTTTGTAGAGCTGTTAATTTCACGACAATTCTTTATTAATACATTTTGATGTTCGCTTAAAATCCTATTTACTGTTGTGCATTTGAAATACAAGTCGTTATTTTGAATATGAATGGTTCCTACACCAATAATTGAGCTATCAAGTAAAACATGTCTTTCAGCTGAATAGCGTGCAACATTTTGACAGAGTTCAATAAACACCCTATACAGCTTCATCTTCGTAATTTCTGATGCATTTATGTTTTCAGTGAGATGTTTACCAATTGTGGAGATTATTCGCATACTGAAAGGCCCGTAATACGAGATTAATAAATCGTTATATGTACTTGATAAAGCCACTTTTCTATCTATTTCAATTTAATACCCAAAACAGTAATATCATCCCTCTGTTCTTCCGACTCCTTATAATTGTCAATTAATGACTCAAGAGACGATTCAATATTATCCATAGAGGAATCAATATTTTCAGCTATAAAGTTCATAAATCGTTCTGTGCCAAATCGTTTTCTTTCTATATTTGGCTGGTCGATAATACCATCGGTAAACATAAAAATAATATCACCAGCATCAATATCTCTTTTCGTTTCATTAAAGATATTTGTTTTCCCAGATGTTAAGCAACCAATCGATAATTTATCTCCATGTATTATTTCCTGTGTACCAGTATTCGCTTTATATATGATAATCTCACGTTTAGCTCCTGAAAAAGCAAGTTCGTTATATCCATTGTTAAAAGAAATCCGACACAGAGCGATATCCATTCCGCTTATTGTTTTATTGTTGTCCTGTTCCAGATCCCTCCTGAGAAGCTTATTGACTTCAATTAAAATTTCAGAGGGGTTAAAAATTCTACGTTCTATTATAATCTCGTTAAGTATCCTGTTTCCAATAATGGACATAAAAGCGCCTGGCACGCCATGCCCAGTACAATCTACTACAGCAATAAAATGATATGTTACTTCATCAATAATTGATTCGTGATACCAATAGAAATCGCCTGACACTATATCCTTTGCCTTATAAATAAGTAATGTTTCAAAGACCTTATTTAATTCTTTCATTCTTGGTAAAATAGCCTGTTGAATACGTAACCCGAAGTAAATACTGTCTGTTATTTTTTTATTCTGAACATCGAGTTTATTTCGCTGTTGCGTAATTTCCTCCTTTTGCTGCTTTAATATTTTATTATAGAGCTGTTTCTGTCTGAGTAAAAAACCGAGTATGACCAGGAAGATTAAAACTACAATAATTCCAATAATAAGGGTTCTGCGTATATGTTTCTCGTACTGTAGTTGTATCTCTTTCTGTCTGAGCTGTGAGTTACGAAGCCCTATTTGCGTTAACATTTGTTGAAGTAATTGTGATATCCTTGCCATTGAATCTGGAGTTAACCTCAATTCTCCATTTTTAAATTTTGGTCGAATTTCTGCTATCTGCCTCTCTTTTTTCAATATGCTAAACTTATTATTCGAAGCTGAACTTATTTCTTCAGGCTCAATATTATTAATTTGCTGATCAATAATCGAGTATAGCTTGTAAAACTCGTTTGCACTTGAAGTATTTCCAATTCTCTCATAGCTCCTTGCAAGTAAACTGTAACATTCTTTTAAATATTTATTATTGTTCCGTTCTTTTGCTATCCCTAGCGCTTCATTCACTTTATCAATAGCATTGGAATATAATGATAATTCAATAGCTAAACTACCTACATTGATTAATGAATTAAATATTTCGGTCGTATCCTTTACTCTTCGAGCATGTTTTAACGTATTGGAGAAAGCAGTGTATGCGTTTGCGTATTTATTTTCGTCGAGATATACTATGCCTAGGTTGTTACTGATTTCGATTGATACATTATCGTTACCCTCTTTATCGAAAAGTTTATACGCTTTCTCAAATACATCGGCAGCCTTCCTTTTATTCCCTCTATTCCGATAATCGTAGCCTGATTTGTTGAAAGATTCCGCAGCTTGTTTGTATTTCCCTTGATTTAGATACTCATTGGCTAAAACTTCAAATTCATTTATACTTTCTTGCCCATTGACAAATATTGGCAAAACAAGGAGTAAGAGTAATAATAATTGGGTTATAGGTAGCTGAAAAAATGCCCCAGGATATAAAAGAGAACTCGCAAATCTTCGCTTCTGAAAATTAATTTTTGGAAACCATAATCTCAAAACAAGTCCTTTAACTGTTCTCATAAAATAGTTTAAAATACAAAAAAAATCTACCAGTTAATTAGAGTCTGTCTTTACAGTAAATATTGCCACTGATTATTCACAAATTGTCATTTTTTATAAGGTGTTCATGAAATCGCTTCGCTTTGTTCACAGATTTTCTAATTTATACCGATTCGCTAACATAATTATTTTCAATATCATATTAGCAGTTTGGTATTACATCTCTTTCATAATCAGTGAATCTATGTTGGCAACGAGTGTTTTAATTAATTCGTAAATTGCAACTATTCATTCCCTATTTCGAATATGGCATCTTCTTTTATCATTTTGGCAACATTTAAAGTTGGGATGATAAATTTTGAAAACTCGGTTCCTTCTGTTTTTGCAAATAAAACACCTCTAGTTGTACCTGTAGCAATCATTGCTAGGTGTTCAAGAAAACCTCTTGGAACAACTAACTTAGTTTCTTTTTCTTGAAGAAAACTCTTCCAAGAATTTTCTTCAATTTTGAAGTGACAACTCACAATTACTTTAATAAATACTTTTTTTGATTGAATAAATTCAAATCCTAAAAAAACGCCAATTTGGTTGTTGGATTTGTTTATTTTGTATTGAATTTCTAAACCCAAACCGGTTTCTTGTTTAGGGTTATAATTTTCTTCGAAAACTGCAAATTGCTCAGTCTTAATACCTAACAACGCAAAACCTATTTGTGCATTTTCTTTTTTCATTATACAGCTAATTGATATGAGTACTCACCTGATAAAGTATCGTATTCCATTTTAATTTTTCTTGAATCTTGATAATTAACAGGAACTAGATTTGTTGTAGCATAGATGCGCTCAACTTTCTTTTCAACTGTTAGAATCAATTCTTCAATTGATTTCAAACGTGATTCATAATAACTGGCTAATACTGGAATATCAAGAATATTTTGCAATTTAATTTGAGTTTCAATTGTAAGGTTTTCCTTTCCGCTAACTATTTTATTCACATGTTGCGGACTTACTTCCATTGCTTTTGCCAAGTTTTTTTGGGTCCACCCTAACTCGTCTAATTTCTTCAATACCTTCATAGCAATTTGTTGCGATTCACTCAACATTGCTCTGTTTTTGATTCGCTCTTTGTTTTTTTCTAAAGTGTTGTTTTTTTCTTTAGAAACTAAGGCTAAAAACTTTTCTTTGTTAGTCATATTCTTCATTTAATAGTTCAAAAAAAGAATCCTCGTCAAATACACCATTTTGGTTTAAATAGATTCTTGCTTTTTTCAATTTTTCCAATTCATTTGCGGTATCAGGGTGGTCTTCCATTTTTTGACTCATTTTTATTGCACCTCCTGTTATTACAAAACAATTAGCATCTATTTTAACTGCATACAAACGAAGTTGATTTTTTCGTATTTTTCCTTTTTGAAGTGCGAGCACTTTGTTGTCATTTTCTGATTGTTGTAAAGGTTCAAAGTAAGAACCAAAAGGTTCTTTGTTTTGGCTAATGTTGTCCAAAAAGTCTTGAATTTTTTCAGCACACTTCAATATGTCATCAATAAATCCATAAATATTTTTTACCTTGTTTCTTTTTGCATAAGCATGTAAATAACTAACATCTGTCCATATATCCATTAATCTTTCATACTCATTGTTCTTTTCTTTCGCGTAATGAAAGGTGAATAAATTTTCTGCAAAGATACAATCAATTTTCATTAAATCAACTTATAGGTTTATTTTCATGTTTCGTACTTGCCTTTTACACTTGTTGCTAACAATTAGTTGAAAAAATTGACAACTAAAATTTTATACCCATAACTAAGATGTCATCTATTTGCTCAAATCCTATCATCCAATCATCGAGAGTGTTTTCCAATATCTTTAGCTGTTCATTCATAGGTGAACTAGAGCACCTGATAAGAAGTTCACGAAACTGATCATATCTGAATTTTTGTCCGTTTGATCCACCAAATTGATCAGGAAAACCATCTGAGAATAGATATACCTCATCACCTTGACTAATTATACATTCTTTACTAGTAAAGGGACGTTCATGATTAAAATGAATACCAACAGGCATTCGGTCGGCTTTAAAGACATCTAATGATTTATCAGCATGTATAATATAAATTGGATTATTTGCACCAGCATATTGAATTATTCGTTTTTTGCTGTTATAAACACAAAGGGCAATATCCATACCATTAGAGGCTTCACCTGCTGTACCTCTTTGATGTAGAAGTTTTTCAACCCTTAAACGTAACTCGTTTAATATTTTATCTGCTTCGTACTCGTTGTAATCATTAACAATCTCGTTTAAGAAAGCAATACCTGCCATTGTCATTAGTGCTCCCGAAATACCGTGTCCAGTACAGTCTCCTACAGCAAAAAACTTAAGATCGTTCTTTTGGGTAACCCAATAAAAATCTCCGCTAACAATACTTCTAGGTTTGTTAAGAATAAAATTCGAAGAAAACAATTCATCAATAAGAACATCTTCTGGCAATATGGCTTTCTGTATATAGCTTGCATAACGTATGCCCGAGAGTAAATCTATTTGTTGCTTTTCAATTAATTCTTTTTGCTGAGTAACCTCCTGCTTTTGTAATACTAGCAATTCATTCTGATTTTTTAACTCAGCAGAGATATTGGCTAACTTTAGATTAAGCTGTATTCGGAGCAATAATTCGTATTGATTAAAAGGCTTAATCAAAAAATCATCGACTCCAGCTATAAATGCCTCCTGAAATTTGCGACTCGATGACATAACAATAATCGGGATATCTTTTAAAAGGTTGTGTGTTTTTATTTTCTTTATGGCATCAATACCATCCATAACAGGCATTTCAATGTCTATTAAAATAAGGTCTGGTCTTTCATTTAAAGCCATAATACAGGCCTGCCTTCCATCATTAACATTATGTATTAAATACTTGTTAGACTGATCTGCCATAAGCATGCTCTGAATCGATAGCTGAATAGACGGCGAATCATCTGCAACCAATATTTTTACAAGTTCACTCATAGACAATTAATATCTGTAGATAAATATATGAAGTATTTCCCGTTGGAATAATAATGCCAAAAGAAACCACGATGAATTGTTCATTTGGATGTTTACATTTAGCATTCTATAAACCTTTCTTTAATTCGGCTTGTTTTATGAGGTGATGCTGCAATAGCCATAACAATTATTAATGATTTCGGTTTATATTTTGTAACTACTCATCGCAGAGACACGCCTGCCTAAGCTCGGCGGGCAGGTTCGTATTTTTATATATTTCGTATGATACTCAGTCGTTTTTTATAATTGCCACTCCCGATACATCGGGACGGGCTGTGTTTCAGTGGTTTTTGTTCAATTCGACTACTGCTGAATAGTTTCCTTTTTTGTTTGTTGAAATATACTTCATTTTTTTGAGTTATTGATTATTTAAAATCATTATTGTCCGACTAAAATCCAATGGGACTTTGACCCTGCCCCCTTCCTTTTTTTGTCTTGAAACAAAAAAAGTTCAAATCGAAGCAATGCTGCCTCTCGCTTCCTGCCTACGATCAGGGCATGCTCTGGTTCACCGTTTTAGCTTCGCTGAGTTCGCCCTTCGGGCATCGGATGCCGTTCCCACCCGCTTGCTCAAAACCTAGCCCTTATGATAAGCAATAATTATATATCAATGTCGTTTAAGGAATTAAACGCTAGCATGTGTATTCCCAATGCGAGTTTTAGGCGGTATGTAAAATGTCAAGAAGATGAAGAACGTTATGATGAGAATAATTGATTTCCCCTCTTTAGGGGGCTCTGATATTAAAACCACTGGCTCAGCCGGTGGTAGTTTTACTCAAACTTAAAAAAGGCTGTCTATTCCAGTCTTGTTCGACTTTAGAGACAGCCTCTTATTTGCTAAATTTTTGAATTTGTGGTATTTATATCCGTCGTTAAATAAATTTTAGTTGCTGAATCATGGGAATTTCCAGATATTACAATTTCCGTTTTTCATCATTTTTTTATGTCAATACGATAAAAAACACAGCCATTAAAGTTGATTCATAGGTCAAAACATAATACTTGGCTTTAATGTATTGGATGTGTTAGTAAACCATCCCTTAGTTACGCTATAGTCTGCCAGCACTCCTTTGCCTTCGCACAAGATTACGTTGAAATGAGGATTATTCGACAACACCTATAACACCACAAGCAATGCGCGCGCCTGCATTGCCAGTGGGTTGTGTTTTGAGGTCATCCTCCGCTTTATGAATAATCATAGAACGACCTATTATAGAATACTCTCCAGATAAAGAAATCATATTATCAGTATAATCTAAATGTGCATCTCCGTTAGCATCAGCTTCAATATTCCCCATGTCACCCGTATGCCGCATCATTTCCATTGGGCTTCCATGACTTTTCCCCATTGGGTTGAAATGACCTCCAGCCGAACTACCATCAGCGGCTGAGCAATCGCCACACTCGTGTATATGAAAACCATGCTTACCTTGAGTCAATCCATGGATATTTGCAACAACCCTTACGCCTATTCCAGTGGTTTCGAATGTTATTGTTCCTGAAACGTTGTTACCCTGAGTCGGATAAAGCACACAAACGGCCTTGTTGACATCCATTTTATGCATCTCTTGTGCTTTTACATCATTAACAATTAATGTAAGGCATAAGGCTGTATAAACTATGGTTTTGAATGATGATTTGTTTGTTCTCATAAATTTAATTTATTTTAGTGTTTTATAAAAACAATGAAGTTCCTTAAAAGTTTAGGGGAAAAATTGATTACTAGAGTAATGTCATGGCAAAATTGGTTCTATATTCGTGAGCCATCGCCCAAATACGTTTATCAATAAGAATTGACCGTTTTGTGGTGACAAAGACGGTCGTTATGATGATGCGAGCCTAAGACTACCAATTATGAAAGCGTAGTTTGGAAACTTCACTTAGCGGTGGAAATCAGAGTTCAGGAGTCAGAAGCATAAGGTTTATAATTAAGCCGTAGGGTTGAAATATAAGTAACTACTTTGAGTCTTATTGATTTTTTAGTGAAAAGAATAAATACCATATAGTGCTCTAAACTACACGAAAGCATTTAACTGCTGCCGAACCCTATGATTTTTTGTTTTATTTGATTACAGCCTCAGATTAATGGGGGATATCAATACTTTAATACAAAGCTACTATCTTCGCATGATTAAACATCATTACAATTGTAATTTGAATTAAATTAGCCATCAGAATGATTCACGAAATATTTCCCCACCGCTTCAATAATCTTTATCTCGCAAATAAAAATATTGGAGAAAACGATTTTATCCTTCATTATAATGGAGATTCGTTGCTGTTGAAAACCAGTGGTGATGAATTTGACATACCACAAAGAAGAGATTTTCTAGAAATCTCTGATAAATCAGACAATACATTCCTATTTACCCTTAATGATGTTCCGTGTTTTCTGATATGGGATAACCTGATGGCAGATAACCCCCATTTTGCTTATAAGGAAATCAGTTTTTTCCGAACTACGAGGCAGCAGGAAATAGCATGGGTCAGCATTGTCGGATTCCATCTGATGAATTGGTACTCGCAAAACAAATTTTGCGGAAAATGTGGGACAAAAACTCAACATAAGCCTGATGAAAGAGCCATTGTATGTCCCAATTGTAAAACAACTGTTTATCCAAAAATTTCGCCGGCAGTTATAGTAGTCATCGTTTGTAATAATAAAATACTGTTAGCTCGCAATTCAAATTTTTCCGGGAGTTGGTATTCATTAATTGCCGGGTATGCTGATGTTGGCGAATCGCTTGAGGAGACTTTAGTACGAGAGGTGAAGGAAGAGGTGGGGTTGGATATTAAGAATATCCGATACTATAAAAGTCAACCCTGGCCTCCTTCAGGTTCAATGATGATTGGTTTTGTGGCTGAAGCGGATGAAAATCAGCCCATTTCTATTGATGACAAAGAAATTGCAGATGCCGCGTGGTTCACCAGAGGAAATCTTCCACAACACTCTTTAAATTTAAGTATTGCAGGCGAGATGATTGAAAAATTTGAGAGAGGGGAGCTATAGCGCAAACCAATGCTGTCCGGACACTTGCTATCAGTAAACTTTTCGTTAGTTCACTTCTCCCCCTCGGCTAAGTCCTCTGCTGTTGAGGACTTGAATCTATCGAGCATGCTTTGATCGGTTGAAGACCGTGACATCTAAAACTTTCGTATCTATTATAAATAAACCCCAACTTATTAAGGTTAGGCAATTAGTTTACTCTTAGCTTTGGGCTGAAAACTCACTTGTTTTTATCATAAAATGCTATTGAAGTTAATAATCCTTGAATAAGACCAACAATTCCGCCCACAATAGCACCTTCTATAAAACCTTTTTTTGACGATCTCCAGGTTATTTCCCTTTTAGTTTCAGGTTTATCGGATACCACAATAAGGCTGCAAACGTACTTAAGAGCTCCTCCTTTTATCGCACCATTTAAGCTCCCCATCAAAACTCCGAAAGTAAGCCCGCTTGCAGCACCAACTATAATCCCTTGAAATACAAAAATTAGAATAATTAGTACAACCCAAAAAAAACCTCCGCTTGAACCTGCTCCACCTGCACCCCCATGCATTACAATTGCTACAATAGGTTGTGATGTTTCTAAAATATTATGAATAATACTATGTGAATCGGTGTATAAAAATGTAGTTAACCCTATTGTACCACTTGCTCCAGCAATCCAACCCACAGTACCACCCACTAAAAGCGATAGAATCATGGTTGATATAAAATTGAGATCGCTCTTAAAAGCATCAAATGAAAATAGTTCTGACAAGAAAAAGTAAAAGGATATGTTTTCTAGAATTAACGATTTCTTCATACATCCTATAAAATAACCTGCTAGCATTCCCTCAAGTGCCATAATGAAACAATTCGCTAATGATGAAGTGCTTGTAGGTGAAAAGACGGTAAGTGCATTTATAAATGCAGGAAAAGTCAAGGATACTACTGAGGTATATAAAGATATTGCAATAAATATAATAGCACCAATTCCAATAGCAACTCCTACAAGTGCAATAATTCCTACAATACCATCAGCATCTGATTGAATATTATTTGATCCTTTATAAACGACTGGCATAAAGTATCCTCCTTTATATTAGCCCCAAATAGCTTAGTATTTTTGTTGGTGTAGTTTAGCGTTACAACTTGTTTTAGCGATGCTTTGTGACTTTGCGCCTTAGTGGCAAATCTTTCTTTAGCCACTAAGGCACTAACCTGCCCGCCGTAAAAAGTCTTTTACTTTGGCAGGCGGGAACACTAAGAAAACAATAAGATTTAAACGCCAATTTAAACTAAAGTCTTTTTGTTTATTTTACACTTTTCGCCACGCTAGTACTTGCAAAAATTTGTTGAGACAAAGTTACAAATAGGTTTAATGCGTAAAAATCACCCATTGGGGTTATGGCTAAAAGTGTTCTGAATTGTTGCTGTGATAATGTTTTACTATGATGTATGTGGAAGACAGAAGTCTATTGCCTGTTATCGGTTGTCGGTTATCAGCTGTCAGAGGTAAGCCCGTAGGGCTGAAATATCGGTAAAACGCAGCCTGTCGCAATGCTAAAACCCCCGTTGGGGTGGTATATTGGATAGTGGGGAGAGGTTTTGCTGTGATGCTGTTAGAAGTCGGAAGCCCGAAGTATGTTATCTGTTGTGTGAAATAACCCCATAGGGTGGTATCAACCATCAGCTATTAAATTTTGTTTTATTTGCTTATAGCCATGTCTTACATGGGTAGTGGCTTTATCAAACCTTAGCCATTAGCCTTTTCAATTTAGCAACCTTAAATCGTCTGTATTGTCTTATATATTTTAGGTCGTTACTATTGTCGTACATAAGCTGAATCTCAAAATAGTTTATATGCTCTAATACAGCAAGTAACAAAAATAGTGTTGTCCCAATTTTGTCATAAGCCCCTTGAAATGGGTTAACAATAAAGATGATTATGGTCAATGCCAGAAGCCCAAAATTCAAAATCTTTAGCATTTTAAAAGTTCTCCCAAAATCAAATTGTTCTTTGAATCTCAATTTTCGGCTAATACGAAACCAAAGATAACTCCCTTCTAGCAGCAAGACTCCATTCAATGCCATTGCCACAATTGTATTTTGACCCAACACATGATTGTGTGGTTGCCCGAATAGCCAAAAAACAAATGGCAATAAAAAGATATTACAGAATTCAAGCAAATAAAGCTGCTTGAGTCTAGATAATAATTTGTCCTTTTTCATTTATACCTTTTTACTTTGACCAATACTGCCAATTTAATTAGAGGTTCTGGTTTATTGTACTTAACAATCCCAAAGGTTCTCCCGCTCAGCAAAATCGCCGTTTCTACATAGCAGTTTTCTATTTACAAAGTTAATCATTTTGCCTTTGCTGACAAGTAGATATGTTAGAGGTTACCGTGAACCATTAACCCTGCCTACCGGTCTGGCAGGTGTTAACTGTCAACTAATAATTTGTTTTAATTGCTTACTACCACAGCTTAAAAAGTGAACAAAATTTAGTAAATAATCAACATAATAAAAAAATCTTTACCTTTGCTCAATCTAAAAACATTGGATGTTTAATTCTAAGAAGGATTTGGTGAAGTAAATAACCTTTGGTATTCTGCCTTTGGTTATCCCTTTAATATACTCTGACATTATCTTGTCGGAGTTATTTTCATTTCAATATATTAATATATTTTGAGGCTTGGTAAAGGATATATTATATTCCTATACCCTGATTTCAACAATAAAAAAAAATTAAAATCATGAGTAACGAAAATAAATCAATTCACGATTTCGATGTCAATTTAATCTGCGAATATTTTTCAAGTGTAGTACGACAAGGGCCAGGTAGCCCCGAAGTAACCATTAAAGCATTGAATTTTATCGATAATCTTACCAACGAATCCCTTATTGCCGACATTGGCTGCGGAACAGGCGGTCAGACAATGGTTCTAGCACAGCATGCATTGGGCCATATTGCAGGTATCGACCTGTTTCCTAAGTTTATCGAACTGTTCAACTTGAATGCCATTAAGCTGAATCTTCAAGATAGAGTAAAAGGTGTCGTAGGTTCGATGGACAACCTTCCTTTTCAGAGTGAAGAGTTAGACCTTATCTGGTCTGAAGGAGCAATCTATAATATCGGTTTTGAACGGGGCTTGAATGAGTGGCGTAAATTCCTGAAAACGGGAGGCTACATTGCTGTTTCCGAGGCATCCTGGTTTACCGATGAAAGGCCTACTGAAATAGATGAGTTTTGGCAAAATGCTTATTCGGGCATAGATACTATTCCTAATAAGGTTAACCAAATGCAAAAAACTGGGTATATCCCTGTTGCCGCATTTATTCTACCCGAAAATTGCTGGATAGAGCATTTCTATACTCCGCAGGCTAAGGCGCAGGAAATCTTCCTTAAGAAATATGAAGGGAATAAAACTGCTGAAGAGTTCATAGCGAGCGAAAGGCACGAAACTCAATTATACTTCAAGTATAAAGAGTACTATGGCTATGTATTCTATATTGGGAAGAAGATATAGATAATTTTAGAACGAAGGATTGTCCATTTTTTAAGGGCAATCCTTTAGTTTATCTATTCAGAATGGAAAAAACTATTTCGCTCTAAGATATTGAAGAGGCCATTTATGCTCATCACCAAGCTCTTTTGCAGCGTTTATTGCAAAATATGGATTCCTGAGCGATTCCCTTGCTATAAGGATTAGATCAGCCTCCCCTTTTTGTAAAATATCCTCGGCTTGCTGCGCTTGGGTTATCAAACCAACAGCGCCCGTTAAAATGCCTGACTCTTTTTTGATACGCTCCGCAAAAGGAACCATATAACCCGGACCAACGGTAACCTTTGCATTGTGCACCATTCCTCCTGATGAGGTATCGATTAGGTCAACACCCTTATCTTTCAGTATTGCTGCAAGTTTTACCGACTCATCGAGGTTCCAACCTCCCTCAGCCCAGTCGGTGGCCGATATACGCACAAACAAAGGCAGATATAAAGGCCAAACACCCCTTACTCCTTCTACGATTTCAAGCAACAGGCGTATCCTATTCTCGAAGCTACCGCCATAACTATCGGTTCGATGGTTGCTCAAGGGTGAAAGAAACTGGTGAACCAGATATCCGTGCGCTGCATGTATTTCAACCAGCTTGTAACCTGCTTTTAGTGCACGTTTGGCAGCATTTTGGAAATCAGCGATTACTTTCTGTATTCCATCTATATCAAGCGCTTGTGGCGCTTCATCATCGGGATAAAAAGGAAGTGCTGAAGGAGCAACGGTTGTCCAACCACCATCCGTTTTCTTAACCTGTTTTCCTCCATCCCATGGTTTAGCGCAGCTTGCTTTCCTTCCGGCGTGAGCAATTTGGATCCCTGCAATTGCTCCCTGACTGTGAATAAATGAGGTGATTCTCTGTAGCATTTCGATATGCCCCTCGTTATACAACCCTAGATCACCGGGCGAAATTCTACCTTCAGGAGAAACAGCAGTTGCCTCCTGTATAACTAATCCTGCTCCACCTGTTGCACGGCTTCCAAGATGCACTAAGTGCCAGTCGTTGGCGAACCCATCAACAGCAGAATACATGCACATCGGGGAGATTACAATCCGATTCCTTAATTCAATATCTCTTATTTTGAGCGGTGATAGTAGTTTTGACATACTGGTTAACATTTAAATGCAATTACTTGCTAGCATTTGTTTTCTCTTATAACTCAAAAATTATTATGTTGTTCGAACTATTGACAAATTTATTAAGCTAATCTTTTTGCCTTTGCGGAAAAGTAGATACGTTGAAAAGTAGAGGTTTCTGTTATTTATGAACTAAAATAAGCCTGTAGGGCTGAAATATTGGCCTGCTGGCGCGGACTTACAGTCCGTGACATTTCTATAAATACATTCATAATGGCGCACTGATAGCATCCCGCCTTGCAGGACAAGTAGTCCGCGCGAGCGGTGTTTTAGTTAGCCATTTTAATATCAACTAACTTTTGTATATCGCTAATAATCGTTCTGTCCATAATATCAACCCTAATCCCTCGACCTTCGGCATAAACTTTCGCAGAATCGAGCTCTGTTTTAATCGAATTTGCAATCTGACTTTTCATTATCATGTCGGTTGCTTTTTGTCCAAACACAAATGCTACTTTAAAGAATCTGTCTCTTGGTAAGAGATAGATTATCGCTCGCTTTTCATCCTTAATCCTTAAACTCCAACCGTATTTTGAACAGCTCCACTCCTCAAATCCTTTCGGGTATTTCGAAATAACATAATCCTTAATCAGCTGCCATAATTGATATGTTTCACCCAACGACTCTTTCAAATCGTTATCATTAGGTTGTTTATCCTTATCAGTAAATATACTCTTCATAGGTAGTATGTTCTTAAGTCTTGTACTATTGGCGCACGGACAGCATGTTCACGCGATCGGTTAATATATTTTTCCAACTATTACTTCCCAAACGGGTTTTCATGAATACCAAAGATCAAAAACTCTCCGGCAATTATAATAAATCCGATGATCAGAAATATTATCACAGGCTTCCAGCCTATTTTTGTTCGATTGATTTCATCAAATCCTTTACCAATTCTAGCCCAAAAATATCCAGCAACAGCAGACATCCAAATAAGCACTACTCCTCCCAGAACAAATGAGGTCCAAAGCAATATCTCTCTTCTATTCAGTATGAAGTTATACAAGAATATCATTAGGAGGTAAGGAAATACAGCAGCTCCAAATATTAAAAACCTTTTTGTAATAGATGAATTTTTACCAATTCCAACCAGTGGATGAATCAACCCAAACATAAATAGGGCTAACATCAAATATAGGCAACCAAGAAATATAACGAGGCTATAAGGTGCACCAAATTCGACTATTTCCTTACCATCACCAGCACTGAACAGAGCACCGGTTAGCAGGTATATTCCATCCATTGATAGAGCCCAAGCGGCGATTGTAAATGCAGGTATTCGGAAATAAGCGCTTCGAATCCAAATGGCTGCAAAGGAAGGAAGTATAACGAATAAGAGACCAAATGTTACCCCACCAAGTGATAAAAGCAGTGAATACTTCTGGTACTCCGCAAAGGTCCAACACCACGAAAAGGGGTTTAATACGAATTCTTTAATAGGAACTCCTACCAATGCCATTGCAAATGCATGACCCAGCTCATGCAGGACATTGGCAACATTCCATCCAATACAAAAGCATCCAAATAGTAATAGAATGGACCATTTTAAATCCTTCTTTGAATATTTTGGCTCAATTAAATCGTTATCTAATTTCATCTTTTAGTTAATTCATATTTCAATATTTATTATGTTGGCTTTGGTGGGTTTGTATTTGGTGCGGACTGAGATAGTTGGTTTACACGATTTAGATTCTGCTGCGCTCAATCTAAGCCGAGCCGAGATTGCAAATCCGCGTGAGCGTAAGCGTAGGTGCGGATAAGTATAAATACTTTACTTTAACCATCGTTTTACACCTCCATGGTGAGAACATGTTCCTCTACGACTTTTACTAAAACTGTATGTTCCATCATTACATTCTGCAGTTGCTCCAACTGGTGGTGAATCATATTTTGTAGGAGACTGAACTTTTTCACCATTTGAATTTTTATAATATTTAACTCCATTATCAGAAGAATTAATATTGTTCTTCTTCTTTGAATCAATGGATATATCTTTAAGAAAAGTATTGTAAACATATCCA
Organism: Bacteroidales bacterium; assembly: GCA_003818205.1. Lineage (GTDB taxonomy): Bacteria > Bacteroidota > Bacteroidia > Bacteroidales > Tenuifilaceae > UBA8529. Next base: position 14,795 of record RPRQ01000022.1, on the reverse strand, counting down.
TTCTTTCCATTATAATTTATTTTTATCCAGTTTTCAAATTCAACTGTATCTTGAATTATATTAACAACTGTACCTTTTGGTATTACACATATTTTGTTTTCTCTAATTTCTGGGGATGTTCTAAAATTAATATCTCCAGAAGTTTCTTTCATTTGACCAAATGAACAAAAGGTCAATAAAAGCAATCCCGTGAAAAAAAATAAATTTTTCATACTTGTAATATCATTTTATATTGTTGTGCTTTCTGTCTCCGCTGCGCTCAATCTATGCCGAGCCGAGAAGGACAACGCCTAGCGTAGAGAAAATCAAGGTCATTAATGTTATGTTAGTCTCCTTTCTTGTGTTTGTGAGGTTTTTGTGAAGGGGTATTTTTCGGAGTTTCTTTGTTGTCTCGTTGACGTTTGTCTGGTTGCCCTGTTGTTTTAGCAATCCTTTTAGGGCCTGGCTTAATTCCCATAGTTTTTCCTCCTTAGTTTTAAATTTATTATTGTAACCAAATTAATGGTAAATTATATATTTTCAATTTGTTAACAATAAATATTAATGTAAAAAACCACTGCTGGCGCGGACAACATGTCCGCGCCAGCAGTGGTTTTTATTTCACTTTAGATGCAGAAATCTTAGGTGTTGCATCTATTATAATAATATTCTCATGTCCTTCTTTTCCAATTAATTTTAATATCCGATTTACTTTTCGGATATCTGCTGAAGTATAGCATAAAACTACCGAAATATCACTTGAGGATTTTGAAGCAGCTTTATAAATGTTAGTTTGATTTTCTAGGTTTGTTTGAAGAGACGATGATTTTGCTAGTTTAAATTCAACAATTGTAGAGTCTCCACTACCAAAAGATACCTTATAATCTGCAGGACCTCTACCATTATTTACTTCTGAATTCACATCGTATGGTGAAGCATACCATGTTAACCTAAAAATTCTCTGAATTGTATCTTCTTTTGCAATTGGTCTTGAGCCATCATAGAAAATCCTATATCCATCATTGTTCTCAATAACATCTTTCAGGTAATTAGCTCTTTTTAGAGCTTCGTCATAACTATTTGGTTTTACTGTATAAAACTCACTATTTTCATTTAATAAATTACACAACGGAGTTAATGCATCAATTAAATGCTCTCTAATCTCTTCAATTTTAGAAAATGCAATAGCTCCAGCTACTTTTTTACTGTCTTCTTTGATTCTAATATATAGGTCAACTAAATCGGGATATTGCTCAACAGTCTGAACGAAAGCTTTAAATCTATCTTTTTTCTTTGGTTTTCTTGGCAGATGCGACCTAAAATAATCATTGATTGCTGTTCTTAAAGAATCATTTCCTATTGAACGCGTTACATTATTAAAATTATTATAGAAATCAGAGCTATTAATAATAGCTTCATCAATAGTTAAAATATCAAGCGGAGTAAGCAGAATAAAATCACCTCCCTTTTCTCTAAAAAAATATGGGAGTTTGAAAGTCCTAGGTTGCCATGTTTTGGTTTCTTTATTGAATTTACATCTAATTGAGAACTCTGTTACTTGGCTTTCTTTCAGATTAGTAATAGCGAATTTCTCAGTATACTCCAAAAGGTACTCGTAGATTAAATTAGTAGAAAAATCACTAATGAAATCCTTTCCAACTCCTGAATTTAAAAGTGTTAGTTTTTCTATATGCGTTTCATCTGTAATCTTTTCTTCACCAAAGGATTTATAAAAACCATTAAATGCCTTTATTGCATTTTTTGCAAATCTAGGTCCTAAACCTTTTCCTCCATTTCCATATTGAGCTAAACCTAACCAATTTTGTTTTATCTCAGGAAACCTAAAGAGTCTAAGGTCAATATCTTTAAATTCATTTTCTGTTGCATATTTTTTTAGAAAAAGTAAGTGGTCTACAACGTGTTTATGTAGTTTTTTGTATTCCGTTTTTTCAGAAGCAAACAATAAAAATGGGTCTATAAACAGGGGAATGTCCGAACTTAAACAAATGTTAAGAGCACCATAATTTGTTAATATTGATTCCTCAATATCAAAATACTCAGTGAAAAGAAGTTTGAATTTTGACATAGACTTAGTTTGATTATTATTGTTTATTCAATGGTATACAACTCTTTTATTTTTTACCATTTATACTAATACGCATCCTTTTCAGGTCGATATATTAACTCCATTATGGAGCGGTTTATGTTTATGAAATTTGCCATATCGTTAAATAAAACGAACTCTTAAATTACCGTCCTACAACTACACACTTATTGAATATAAAATTCAACCGCACCTCAATAATCAGAAAATAACCCGTTAACGGATTGTTTGTAAGTGATTTCCTTATAAAGTTAAACGAAAAAAATTAATTTGAAAATTTGAAGATGAAATAATTTGATACTTCGGCAGGCTCAGCATACAGAAAGATTATGCTTCGAAAGGCTTAGCATACGGGGAGATTATGCTTCGAAAGTCTTAGCATGCAGAGAGGTGATGCTTCGACAGGCTCAGCATCCGGAGTTGGGTTCTGACTTCTGACTCCTGACTTCCGACTCCTGACTTCTGACTTCCGACTTCTGACACCTGACTTCCGACTCCCGACTCCCGTCTTCTGACTCCTAACTACTGTCAACTATCTCACTACTCCATGCCTGTATTAATAGAACGACGGCGTTATCCGATAGTAGTCGGACAAGTCGCCGTCGAGCTCAATGGTTTTTACTTGCTTATAATCTCAATGCAACTGTGTTTTTATCGTTAAGCTAGCTTTTACAACAAATTACTACGCATTTGTATAAGTGTAAATACTGCAAGCGTTTCTTATTTATAAAGATCTTTAGCAACAAAGCCTAATCCCAAATCTTTTAGGGTTTGAGCTGATGGTTTAGCGGTATCAACATCCCATCCCATGGAGATATAATAATCGGCTTTTGCGTCATCCCACTTCAATACATTAGCGCTATAGGCATTGGGTCCATCTTTCAGAGTATTATCTCCTTTAGCCCTACTGGGAGCTTTTATATTGGCTACATCAATTCCCTCTCGGATATTAAATGAATGACGAACTGTTTTTATTCTTCTGCCTATTTCTATATAGTCTTCAAAGGATTTATTCCATCCGGTAACATTATTCAGCCAGGATACCACAGGAACATAAGGTCCCATAAAGCTAAAGTTACATAGTCCTGCGCCGTTTATAATATCTTCTGAACAGCTAGCAGCCATTAAATCCTGCCCCTGCTCCTCGTGCGACATATCTGTATGTAAATACCTTTTCTGGAATTTAATATTCAACTTATTATCATTCAATACGGCATCGGCACTATGCGTATCGGCCATTTGCTCCCATTGCGCATTTGTGGATGTATGACGACCCGGAGTGGGCTCAACTTCATAGCCAACACCAAGGCTCAAAGAGCCATCTTTGCGCGAATCGTGCATTGGAAGTTCCTGACCATGCACGTGCATTGGGGCTGTTTTTCCCTCTTTATCAAAATACTCAGCCGCTTTTTTTACGCCATCCTTTAAATAGGCTCCAAGGTTCTTATTCGCAATAATATCGTCCACCAATTCAACTAAGGCTTTCGAATCACCCCATTTAAGCTTTATTTTTGGAAACTTATCTTTAAACAATCCTTTTTCATAGGCTTCGAAAGCCCATCCTACGGTTGTTGCAACGCTAATGGCATCGAAACCTGCTCGGTTTAACTTTTCATTGATTTCGAATATGGCCATCACATCATCGCATAGCACTAAAGCACCAAATCCGGCTAGTATTTCGTATTCTGGGCGATGCGTTTTTTTCAGTAATGGATTATGTTTAACGGAACAAATTCCACCGCAACCAAATGTGCAGTCAGCACAGTAGTATTCCTTTTCCTGATACTTTGTTACTGAATACCCACTAATCTTTGACGCTTTTTCTTGCGGAAAATCATCTTTGGCAACACCTGCCCAATTTTTTATTGGCGAATCACCTGTTTTAACGGAGTCGTCGGTAGTACCTGCTGTTCCCGACCACTTCATTGTAGTACAAAATGAATCTGTAGAATTGTTTAATGCATTAGCTAGCTCAACGGTTGCTTTCCGTACCTCCGCTTTATTATGCTCATAAACCTTTTGAGAACCATTGAGACAAATGGCTTTCAGCTGCTTAACACCAAACAAGGCACCTAATCCGCTTCGTGCCGCAAGGCGACCGCCGTCGTTTACAACACCCGAGATGAGCGAGCAATTTTCACCCGCACTGCCAATACAGATTACCTTTGCATCCTTACCGTGCTTTTTTATCAGAATATCCTCTGTCTCAACAGCATCTTTACGGGACCATAATTCTTCTGCGGGTAGAATTTGTTTGTGTTTATCATCGATATAAATATAAACCGGCTTATCGCTTTTTCCTGTGATAAAAATCCCATCGTAGCCACTCCTCTTTATCGAAGGTCCAAAATTGCCACCACAGTTTGCATCACCCCAGCATCCTGTTAAAGGACTTTTCCCTGCTAGCATCCAACGACCGTTGAAGCCAGCATCTGTATTGGTTAAAATACCGCTCATAACAGAAATTATGCTACGTTCATCGCGATAGTCAATACCAATGGGCTGGTTCTCGTAAATAACTTTAGATGCTAGTCCATAACCACTCAGAAAGTCTTCATATACCTTATCAGGGATTTTTTCATCCTTAAACGTACCTTTAGTTAAGTCTATCCAAAGGATTCTGCCCATGTATCCGTATTTTGTTTCCATTGTTATTTTTTTAGTTTTTAAAATATACTTGTACTTATTTTTTCGTAACTATTCACCAGTAGTCGAAATGAACAAAAACCACGGAGACACAGAGATCACAGAGAACAAATGAGAATAAAAACAAATATTAATCTATTTCTGGCATGACGACTGCTCAAATAAAATGTATTTGTTTTGTACGTTTAAAAGAACTAATCAAGGTTACTGTTCTGTGATTAATGAAACAAACCTCTGTGATCTCCGTGGTGAGTAGTTACATTTTTCTATTGCTCAAGATTAAACAACTCATCTTTTTGTGCTTTTACTTTCCTATCGGTAATTCATATGAAAACTTTGACATTGTTACAAAATTCCATTTTTGCCAGTTATCATTATAGGTATAGGAATACGCTCCGGTAGAATCGATAGTAAATGTACATGCATCATTAGTGGCAATAAACTCAACGGTGACCTTATTCCCATCAACAGTTACCAGCTGATATCCCACGGCATTGTCGATGTATGATTCTGTTTTTACACTTTGATTCTTGTACTCACCATTCCACTTAGGGCTGAATCCTCCAAGGAAAGGAGCACCACTCGGGGTGATTACCTGCTGCATATAGTTTTCGATTCCACCATTCGGTTTGTAAACCGGAACATCGGCTCGTGCATAGAAATGATCGTGCCCACAGAAATAAACACCTGAACGACTGTTTATCGATTGTAAAAATTTATTTCTGGCGATTGAGTCTTGTCCCAAACAATCCTGATGTTGAGCAGCAAAAGCAGGGGTATGTCCAAAAGCGAATACATGTTTGGAGTCGGGGTATTTGAGTAACTCCTTATCTAACCACTTCTGATCAATGGTTATGCTATCTTTTTGGGCTGCATTTGCATGTATATATTGATCCAAACCAATAAACAATGAGCCCTTGTAAACAAAGCTATAGGTGAAACCTATCTCTTTATCAGGGCCATTCTTGGGTAGTGAGTAACCAATACTCTTTAACCAGGCTTCCTCAATGGTTTTTTTAGGCAGAATCTGCTGGTAACATTCATGGTTGCCTCGTACGGCATAGAGCGCAATTTTGTCATTATCACTAGGCAAACCAACGCCTACCGATCGACAAGCGGTTAAAAATGCCTGATACTGGGTCTGATTGTCGGGAGGTGTTTTTGTTGAATTATACCAGGTTACATTACCACAAATAAAATCGCCCGGGGCTAAAACAAACTCAGCCCCCGAATTCTTTAGATGGCTACATACCCCTTTAACGGCAGATACATTTACTCCGGTAATCCCATTTTTATCCGCATCGCTTCTGGTATCGCACAATACCGCAAATTTGTATGATTGCGATTGACATGCTCCGATTAATAGTAGTAAACCGGATACGAAAAGAATTTTTTTCATAATTGCTTATTTAAATGTTATTGTTTAAGATTGTGTTTTAGCAAATTGTAGAATAAAGTTTTGCCACAACGCTTACGCCGAAGCTTCAGCGAAGGAGCAAAGTCACAAAGACACGAGGTTCAGACAAGTCTATTTTTTTGCGCCTTTGAGTCTTCGTGGCGTTATTTCTTTTATTTCCCACAACATTTTAAAACAGAACCTTGTTTAATTAATCGGAGACATTGGCCTATCGATATAGCTCTTCTGCATTGCTGGCGGCAAAGTGACGAAAGGCATCTGGAAACCACCTACTCGAACGCTGACATGTTCATATTTCTTTAGCTCCTTTTTAGCTGCCTCATCACCACCCCTGTTTTTCTCACATAAGCTATAGATTAAGCCCAATAATTTTTTATCAGAAATAGTGATGGTCATCATATTGCCATCATTATACATAAAGTTCTGGATAACAGACTTAATTATGTTGGGACCATTCTTTTCTAAATCCCTTTCTTCGAGACATAGGTCGGTGATAGCCCCACCAGCAAATCGATTAAGCCCTAGTTTTTTGAATGATGCTAAGAGATGCCCAATGCTAAAGCTAGTTGTTCCTACCATAGGCGCAAAATTTCGGGCAATAGGTTCACCAGCCTTAATGCGGTCGGCCGAAGCGGCATTTCCACCACCGAATATGTCGAACAGCTCAAATGTTCCCATTCCGGCGGTAATATTTATCTTAAAATTCTCACCAAACTCTTCTTTTAATGACTTTCCAGCATAACCAGCCAGCGCTCTAAGAGATTTTATTCTTGCTTCATCCCCTTTCTTCGGTGGATATAAAAATACCTCCTCGGCTAATGCGTGCGATTCCTTAACACAATCCCAGAATGTATTTAGCACCCATTGCATCATCTCTACCGATTCTTTATCATTATTACCAAATTTTGGAGAATCTGTTTGGAATTTGAGTTTTATCTTATCGAACAACTCTTGTTGGACTTTATTTGCACCCTTATAACTCATTCTAAAGGCATCCAAAACATCCGCCAATTCAAACTCTTTTTTATCATACACCCATTTCTTAATTGCTGATAATGTATTTACTGTATCGGGCACAGCTGCGGGGATAATTCCGGCTAGTTTATAATCGGCTCCTCCCCATGTTTTATCCCTTCCGGTCTTCATACACCCCTTTAGTAAAGCGGAATACAATGGATCGGGGTTGACTGCCTGATCAATTAGGTATAGCATATGAATGCTTAATGCCGAATTATCGGTAAAGAACTTGATATGCTTTTTAAGGATGCCCTTCAATCCCTCAAAGTCTATGCTTTTATCCACTGCTGGTAAAGCCGTTTCGTAGGTCATCTTCTGTCCTCTTAGCAATATCTCATTTGAACTTAGCGTAGCACCTCCGTTTAAAGCACATTCCAGTGCGGTAAGCATATTGAACATTCTAAAAGTCCAGTCGCAGGAGCCATTGAGTAATGGTTCCCAGCAGCCATCAATTACATAGTCTCTTGCTTCATCCAAGGGGATACCAGAGAATTTATGCAGGGCAGGAATAAGTACCTCATCATTCCCAATAACCGGCATTCCATTTTTGGTTTCAAACAAGCACTCAGCCACCGCATTCAAATATTTGCCATCCTCCAGCTGCTCCTTATAAATCCTTGCATTCAAGGTAGGAGTATAAAGTTTTGTTTTCTGAAATGCTTTAAGGATAAGATAGGTACAGTCATTCACCGCATTTTTACCATCGCGGGTTTGCCCTCCGATAATGATATTTTGCAGGAACTCGTTTGATTCAGACCACTGATCGAGAGGTACGGGAATAGTAAGCAGGTTTGAACCAAAATCGAGGTGATCTTGCTTGACAAAAGTTGTTGAATCGAGAATCAAACGCTCGGCACATTTTATCAGAAAGCATTCGAAGAGTTCCTGCTGTTTTTCATGATCCTCTTTCTTATAGTAGGGTTGCAGTACCTGATCGAGCCGACCCAACGATAATTGGCTCATGCTACTGTGCAGGGCAAGGTGAAAGAAATAGATGGATTGAAGTGCTTCGTAGAATGTGCTTGCAGGTTTTGCAGGAACTTTACTACAAATTCTACTTATTTCGTTCAATTCAGCCTTACGGATAGGGTCTTTTTCATCTAAACTCATTGCTTTAGCCAATTCCGAGAACCGACCTGCGTAATCAATAACAGCCTGACAGCTAATTTTTACTGATTGATAAAAGTCTTGTCTATTATGAAGAATATTTTTTTTGCTTTTTAATATTTCTCTAATCTGTTTTAGATAAGGAAAACTAGACGGTTCTTGTTTACTACTGCGTTTTTTGGAAATATTACTAAAATTAGTGTGAATATGGGTTTCTAAAATTTCGAATAATCCTTTCAAATTTGAATCATACGCTTTAGTTCTATTACCTTTGCTTTCATCATGATCTTCGAAAACTCCCTTTAAACTTTCAATAATGTCAGTTGTTTTACCATTTGACTTGAGATTGGTTATCTTTTTATTAAATGCGCCTTCGTTTTCAATTCTGTCGCAATAATCTGAAAGAATATTGTAATGATTAATCTTATGCTCAGTTGATTTAAGCTCCTTTTTGCAATCTGCGATAATCCCTTCGAGGCCTCTTGCAAGCATAACATCATAGTTTACCGAATCGTGCCCAAATAAACCCATTTCGGACTTGGTGGATACCGAGGTAACATCCAATTCGCTTGGGGTAAGATAATCGGGAAAAGACTTCCCCAAACCCAGCGATCCTAGGGCGATAACACCAACAATCAGCTCGCCATTTCTTATCTGATAGTGTGGATTCTTACCCTTGAATAGATTTTTATTCGTCATGGCTTTAAGGATTTCCTCTATAGCCAGTGCTCGACGAACAATTACTGATTTATCGGGATGCTCAACACCAATTTTCTTAAACATATCCTTGGTAAACCATTCCGATGAACGATCGGCCCAAGCACGTTTCTCCATCGACTTGATCAATTCATTAACCCGGTAAGTTGAACCGATAATCGTTTCTTCTTTAATCAATTCATTCATAATAATGTCTCCTCGTTTGTTAGTTTATATTTCAATATCATATAGCTAAGAACCAAATTATAACCACGCCTTTTAAGGCGTGGATGAAAACTACACTAAACATGGGCTTTAGCCCAATAACAACTCTATGGTTTGGGCTAAAGCCCTAGAGTTTTTTTTGCATCTAAACCACGCCTTAAAAGGCGTGGTTTAGAAAATTATGAAAATCCATATACAACATCGAGGTTAAACAACATTGTTTTATTTTATCATTTTAAGCAACAATTTCCGTATGGATTCCTGCCGAAGTAAAAACACTTTTTATTTGAATTAACTCCTCTTCGCTTAACAATTGTGTTCCTTCCAAAGGAAATTTTAAACCCATCGCTTTGTAATAGTTTTCGGAATAGGGATTGTATGGAAGAATTTCTATCGATTTAATTCCATTCGTATGCATAACCTCTATTATCATATCGTAAGCAATTTGTGTATTAGTATATCCGGGAATAATAGGCGTTCGAATGGTTATTTGATTCGGGTTATGCGCCGCTAATAGTTCAATATTCGTTAGAAGTTGCTTCCAATCTTCCACTTTATCTGTTTTGGTTGGACGTAAACCAATTAACCAATGATCGACAAATGGCAGCAGGTCTTCAATATGCTTTTTGTTTAGGGTTGCAGATGTTTCAACGGTTGTATGAATTCCGTTCATCGAGCAAATTTTCAGTAATTCGGCCAAGGCTTCGGATTGTAATAGCGGATCGCCGCCTGATATTGTTAAACCTCCAATGTCTTTTAATAAATCCAGCTGAGGTTTTAGTATTTGATAAAGTTCCCCCACCTCCAGCTCTTTACACACAAAACCTAAAGCGCTAGTATTCCATTTGTTAATGTCGGAGGATGGGCAAATCTCAATACATGCGCCACACCGAATACAATGGCTTCGATCAACGAGATGAGCTCCATTCGAGATTTTATGCACCCCATTGGGGCAGATATCCACGCAGCTTCCGCATTTTTGGCAGCGGTTTTCGAAGAAGAGTAAGGGAGATGATATTTCCCATGAATGGGGAGAATGACACCAAGGACACCTTAGGTGGCATCCCAACAGGTACAATACAACCCTTGTTCCGGGCCCATCAACAGACGAAAACCATGAAATATCGAAATATTTTAATTTACTCATTACACTTCATCTCATAATAAGCGTATTCCGCAATGGTCGCAGCTATGTGTAGTGCGGGAGAACACTTGTTTTGACAAAGTTACAAATTGGTTTAATGCGTAAAATCACCCATTGGGGTTATATTTAGCACTACTGACATGGAACGAAAAGTGTGTTTTCTTTTGTGTGGTACCTGTTATTTTATGAAAGCCCATAGGGATGAATATTGGTAAACCATAATCTGCTACATAGTATAAACCACCAAGAGGTGATATTTTATCACTACTGACCGACTAAAATACTATACAATTCATGAAATACTTGATATTACTACATTCTATGTATAGGTCACCCCTGCCTACCCTGCCTACCGGCAGGCAGGCGGCAGGCCTAATGGGGCTTGAATTTGATTTTTCTCTAATTACTACAAATAGGTCGTCGCTATGCGACTATAGAAAAGCAGCATCGCTGCGAACTATTTGTAGAATAGGCGATTACATTTCAACTAGAAGCAGCATCGCTGCGACCTATTGATTTTAGATTTTTTTCTCGGTTAATAATGATATTTTATGCTATTACTTAGTGGTACTAAGAAAACACAATAAACCTGAAATTTCAAATAACCTACCTGTCGCCTGCCTGCCGGAAGGCAGGGTAGGCAGGTAAAACTCAAAAAAATCAAATCCCAATTATTTAAGTACCAAATAATCAAATCGTTTTGAGGTTTGAAAATTTATCATTTGGGTTTTATTTGTAATTTGATTTTTGTAATTTGGAGTTTTCCTATTAACACTACTTACCTATTGCATACAAGCTACAAGTGCAACCTCTTTAAAAGTTCAACGGCAGTCTAAACCGCCGTAGAACCCTTTGATTCTTGTTTAATAGGCTAATAATCTTCATTTAACGAAGAGGGTTTATCTGTACTTGATTTTACAATCTAAACAGTAATTAGGACTGTTTGGATTTGGTCTGTGCGCTAACCATCCAGAATAATAATGCTTTACCTGATTGCAGGTAATATTGCACCTAAGTGTGTTAAAACATTTATAATCGATGCTTCTGGTGTGACCTGTTCTATCAGCAGTTGGAATGTAACCACTATCCCATGTTACTTTATATGTATGACTTTTTGTAGTTACCGTTGTCCATACACAATCGCAAGAGATTGAACGTTGTGTTTCGGTTGTGTATTCTAAGCTAACATTGGTATGGCAAGTATAGCTAGTGTTGTAGGGTACGCATAAACCTGTGCGTTTACAGGGTCTGTAACCAGTAGGACAGCCAGCAACAGCCTTTACAGCGTCAGCTTGTGATTCTTTTTCGCCAAGAGCTATTTTACTCTTTTGCGAATCGGGCTCTACCTGATCATCTTTTGTACATGATACCGTTATAAAAATTAACAGTATTGGTAATAATAGTAGTTTTTTCATATAGTATGTTTTTAGTTAATAAAAGTATCTAAATTTAAGTATGTTTTTTTAAATTAACAAAAAACTCTTAATCATTCACACGGAGACACAGACCTGCCTACCGGCAGGCGGTAGGCAGGTCCGTGTCTCCGTGGTTTATATTGCATTTCATAGTATTGCTGAATAGTTACAAAAACTCTAAAATTCATTTCGAAGATATAGGATTCTCATTTATCATTGTTTTTGGTTTTTCGTTGTCAGGAGACAGAGGTTTAACCTGTAGGTTGAAGTATTTGGGAAACGACAAATCTATGATACAATAAACTTTTGCCACTGAGGCGCTAAGATTCACAAAAGCATATAAATATCATCAAACCTAAAGGTTTTGTTTTATCCGCTTACAGGCTCAGTTTAACAGGGATGCTATGGCATGCTTATTTTTTGTTTATCAATTCGTCAATCTCGCTTAGATGCAACCTAAAATGTGGCAGATAATCAATAATCATGGCCTTTAACGACACTCTCTTGTTCAGCGCAGTAATCCATTCGTTGTCCAATTTATCGAGGCTCACACTATTAATTACATGAACAATATGAATATTGGAATATTTCCATAGCTGAACCAGATCATCCCATTTCTCGGTCTGGTAGCTCTGAATGGAAATCCACCTATCATTATTGCCAAGGTTCGCATAATCGGGATAAATCAGAGGGCTTGGCTGATACTGTAAATGAACTATCCGATGCGTATTATTCGATGCTGAATCAATCATATGCCCAACAATCTGCTTGATTGTCCTATTCTGGCTATTCTGTTTATTTGTTATGGTATCATCTGAAAGGGCCAATAATTTTGGCTCCCACTCACCGATCAAACTTAGTAGTTCTTGGTTGTTTGTTTTAAATTCATTCATTTCGATATCTGTTTTTGGTTATTCGACAAAACTAGTGGATAGCTAAAATTCTACAATTGTAGGATTTTATCGGTGATCTCTTGAAAACCTCACACACTTTTTATTCATTGGCTTTCTTAATTCCAGAGGGATTATATGTCTATAGAAAATATTTATTCTCATGAACATTCGACCCCATCTGGGGTCGCACCCTAAATGGGCATTGTTTCTATAAACATCCGACCCCTCTGGGGTCAATATTGGAGCAAAACAAGATTATCTCTCTTCCTTTCCATACCTTTTGTCGAATAACCCTATTTTTTAAAAGTACCATAATATTTCTGTGGTGCGTTGGTGGTGTTTAGAAAGCAAAATTTATGCGGTCAGGAGACCGCCACTTAGCTACGGCGTATTTTCCGCTTCGCTCAATCTACTTAGGCTAAGAAACCTGTTTAGCACGTATCATGAGATGCGCACGAACGAAGGTTATCTATTTAAATTTCAGACCTTTAATGAGTCTCGGAAACCCCTAGCCCCATAGTAAGATTCTGCTCCGTTGTGATACACGAAGACACGGTTGTAGCGACGATCGCAATAGAGTGCGCCACCGAGTTTTCGAACCTCAACGGGTGTCTTCACCCAGCTTGATGTTTTTGTATCGAAGCTCCCAAGTTTCTGCAAATCGCAATATTGTTCTTCAGTTAAAAGCTCGATGCCCATAGCAGCAGCCATGTCGATAGCGTTATTTTCTGGTTTATGCTCTCTCCTTGATTCAAGCCCTTCACGGTCATAACAAATACTTCTGCGGCCTTTAGGGCTTTCCGCCGAGCAATCATAAAAAACGTATTGGCCAGTCCTGCTATCATGACCAACTACATCCGGTTCACCGCCAGTTCTTTCCATTTCATTGAGGCTCCACATTTTTTCAGAATTGGCTTCCAGCGCTGCTTGTAGCTTTGCCCATTCAATATCTTTATGGCGGTTCATATTTCTCTCAAAACGGCCTTTTAATGCTCTAATTAGCTCTTCTCGTTGTTCTGTTGACAACTCGTTTTTATTTCCCATTGTCATGATGTACTATTCTGATTTGCTTACAATGTCTTGCAATTGGTTATGTGCCATGTCGGGGTTTTAACCTCGTGCTATTCCTGCTGGTGCGGACCTGATTTCGTCGAGCTCGCTTTGCGATTTCTGCGAAGCAAAATCCGTGCGGACGGGGGATTACTTTAGTTCTTTAATAACCTTACCTTGGCTTAGCACTGCAACACAATGCTGCATTTTAGTATTAATCGTTATTGATTCAACTAATGGTTCAGTTACAAGGCTATCAGATTTCCATTCAATCAAGAAATTTGCACCCGTTCCGCTTTGATCACGATAGGGAACGTAAAAATCAACGGTTTCTAATGGGCTTAACTCTCGTGTACCATTGAGTAAAAAATCATGTACCAGCTTACCCTTGGTGTCGAAGTATTGTACTCTCTTGAGTTTAATCGTATGCTTAAAATCCGTATTGTGAAACGCAACAAAAGCGCTCATGTCGATTTTAATCGAATCCATGAAGTGGGGTATATTCGAATAAATCGGCATATAAAGTATCTGACCCTTTACTAGCTTGACATTATAATCCCTTAATTCGTATATATCGGGATCAAAATTTCTCAATTTATCTTTTGAGAAAGAATCAAACTTTTTTTCCTGGTTACAGGATACAATCACCATAACCGATAAAAACAGAAATATCTTCTTCATGGCTGAAAGTTTAATGAGCTTAACGAACCAATTAATCAAATTCCACGCTGATTTAGATAGTTATACCATTAAATACAAATATACGAAAATGAATATCCGCTTAGCGTTATACGATTTATGTTTTTGACAATTAATATATAATCAAACACCACTTGACCGACCAAAATACTATTAACTCATGAAATACTTGATACTACTACATCCAATGTATAGGTCGCCCCTGCCTACCCTGCCTACCCTGCCTGCCGGCAGGCAGGCGGCAGGCAGGCGGCAGGCCTAATGGGGCTTGAATTTGATTTTTCTCTAATTACTACAAAGAGGTCATCGCTCTGCGACTTTAAAAAAGCAGCATTGCTGCGACCTATTTGTAGGATAGACGATTATATTATGGCTAGAAGCAGCATCGCTGCGACCTATTGAT
>RPRQ01000021.1 GCA_003818205.1 Bacteroidales bacterium | reverse complement strand
GACCTATTTGTAGTAATTCTTATTATACGAAAATCAAGCCCCATTAGGGGCGACCTATACATTGAATGTAGTAGTATCAAGTATTTCATGAATTTATAATATTTTAGTCGGTCAGTAGTGATTTTTTATAAAACCAAGCAGTTATTCCAAACTTAAGGCTAAGATTACTGTTTAAGTAAGCATTTCCTGCAATCCATCCATTGGTTTTTGCGATAACCTCAAAATAGGGTTTTATAATACTCTTCGGAATCCAATCGATCCGACAGCTGGCAAGCCCTAAGAATTCTGACCTTGATGTGGTAAAGGATTGGTCTTTGGGTTGCAATCCGGTTATAATTTTTGGTGAGATAAGGAACTTACTGTTTTTGATATATACAGGATGTTCAAATAGTTCAGCCTGAATGGCCGGGAAGGATTTGTTGTAATTTCGTGCATGATGATAGGCAAACACATAATTGTGCTGATTCCTTTGTAGAAATACATTTAATGAGATATCGTTCCCGAATGGAGTAAGTATATTTCGTACAGCAAAATTGTATCGGAGGTTTTCGTTTATAATAATTGCCTTGCGAAAGAATATCATGGGAGAGATTAAATTTAACCATTGCAGTCTTCCCTGATTTCGGAGGTATTTCAGCGCTTTATCATCCAAATCGGTTGTTTTTATGTAACGATCGATACCAATACCTGAAGGATGAATACCTCTATTCTCATAAGGCTCAGCAGGATGAAAAAGATCGTATGCCCAAGCAGAAAAGTCTAAGCCTGTAAAATCTCTATCTTGTATATTCGTTTCCTTACTATTCATTTCATCGGTTAGTTGGTTAACCTGGCTAGCCTGTGAGCAAATGGTTACATAATATGCCGAGTTGATGGTTGCTAGCAAATAGAGGAATTCATGCGAGGTGTTTTGCCGATAAAAGAAGTTATTGCGCTGAAGATTATCAACGAGTAAATATTCACCCTCGATTCCTGCCACATGCATACGGATAAAATCATAGGGGTTATCCCTTTTTAAACGGATTAAGTCCTCGTCTTTTACGCTATTAACGCTTATCAGCTCCGAACCAATCGGGAAGGTATTCATATCATTGAAGCTATTGATATGAAACCGGCTCATAACCGCTCTGTGGTATTCTTCATGTAGCCAACCATCTCCACCAGGCGCATAAATCAGTATAAAATCGGAAAGGAATAGTGTAGCAGCATGAAGAAAATCTCTACGCTTCTTTTTTGAAAATTTTGATCCTTCGAATAGTTGATCAATACCAGAATGGGCTGCACTGTATAGGCTTGATGTTAATGCTAAAGATTGGCTCATGCTTGGATTGGCATAGCCTTTCATAAATGAACCAAAATTTACACTGCCATTGCCTACGGTTTTTGCCGCATCAAGCTGATAGGGCAAATCAAATAGCTGAATATCTAATTTTAATACTGGAAACTTTATGCTATCAGATGTTTGAGCAGATAAATTCATGTATGATAGAAAAATCAATAGAATAAGTAGTGCTTTTTTCATTGTTTAAGAAGTAAAATAAGAAAACTTGATGATTTGGATAAATTGATATCGAAGATAAATATATTTTTAAATATTACGAAATTATTATTCCAATCACCTAATGATGCCTATAACTTAATTGTAAACACCGTCCCCTCATTCTCCTTTGATTTAAATGTAAGTGTTCCACCTTGCAGACGAATCAGCTGTCGCGATAGGCTTAGCCCAATACCTGAGCCATCCTTTCGGGTGGTAAAGAATGGAACAAAAACCTTATCCTGAATATCAACAGGGATGCCACATCCATTGTCGATAACGTGTATAATGGTTCTTTGGATTTCATCCGTTGAGGCGCTTAGAACAATTTTTTTACCTGGGGAATCATTTAATGCATTTATAGCATTGCTAATTAGATTTAGTAGTATTTGCTCCATCATTCCTTTGTCAACAACTGTAGTTAATGATGATGGACTAACCTTAATTTCCACTTCAATTTTTTGATTGTTAAACTGATTTGACATCAGCCGTTGGATGGATTTGAAGAGTTCCAAAACGGGGATAGTGCTAAAAATAGGTTTTGGCAGCAGTGTAAGACTTCGAAACTTCTTAACAAAGTCCATCATACCGCTACTTCGCTCCTCAATTATCTTTAACCCTTCAATGGTATCGTCGATGATATGATTAGTTAGAGAATCTAATTTTTTTGTTTCACCATCGGGATTAACAAGGAACTCTTTAATCGTTGCAATGGTTGAGTTGATAGGCCCTGCAGAGTTCATCAGCTCGTGGGTAAGAACTCGGATAAGTTTTTGCCAGCTTTCAAGTTCCTTCTCATCCAGCTCGTTACGGATATTCTGGAATGAAATTAGCTTTATCCAATTCATTTCGAACTTTACTATGGCTACTCTCACCGAAAGTTGGGATACTTCATTCTTATTGTATATAGTAATCAACTTTTGGTGCGATGGTTCAATCTCTTTTACTGTTTGGGTTAATCCGGGTAGAATTTGCTCCAGCTCCTCAATTTTATGCAGATATCGTTTCCCCAATAGCTCTTTTGCGGCACAATTGTAAAGGGTTATTTCATCCTTATCATTGTAAGAGATTAAGCCAATATTTACGTGTTCTACAAGCACCTTAAAATATTCGGTTTGCCGATAATTTTCAATTTTTAGCTTCTGAAAATCTTTGTTTATCTCCTCCAGCTGCTGATAGAGTGTTTTGAAAGGGGAGTTTTTCTTCATCCCCGAGAATACAATACTCGAATCGCTACTTCGCATGGCAGAGAAGAACGACTCTAAATCTTTGTTCAACTTATTTAATTTCAGTAGGAGTAATAATACTTGTAATCCCAGCAGGAAAAGCAGATTGGCTGTTATTAACCAATCAGGTCTAGCCGCCAAAAATATTGCTATAACAATGCAGTTGGCCAGAATCCCAAGAATTCTAAAAATGATGTTGATGTAAAACTTTTTTAGAAGCATAAGTAAGAAATTTCAAAAGACAAAATTCAAAAGACAAATCCTAAAAAAGCCGAACACAGAGACGCTAAGGCACAGAGAAAAAGTAATCAAAATCCAAAATGCATACGACAAACAAACACAGCATTACTGCAAAGCAGCAACACAACTAGAGTCCATACTTTTCCATTTTCCGATACAACGTTTGACGTCCAATATTCAATTCACGTGCAACGCTCGACAGATTGCCTTTATTCCTTTTAATGGAGTTGTTAATAAGGATTTTCTCTGCCTCATCGAGGCTAATTGGATTTTGAAGGATATCTTCCTTCGAAATATCCTCGCTTAAAATAAAATCCGAAGGGGTCAGATACTCCTTTTCGCCTAGAATTACTGCACGTTCAATGGAGTGGCATAGCTCACGGACATTGCCGGGCCATTGATAATTCAAGAGCGTTTCAAGTGCCTTGTCGCTTAGTTTTAGCTTCGGTTTATCGTATTTATCGGTAAATTTCTTCAAGAAATAGTTTGCTAATAATACGATATCCGAACCTCTCTCTCGAAGAGGAGGGATGCTTATCTGGATAGTGTTAATGCGGTACAAAAGATCCTCACGGAAAAGTCCTTGCTTCACCAATTCTTGGAGGTTCTGATTTGTAGCGCAAATTAGTCTTGCATCAACTGGCACTGATTTGCTTGTTCCGAGAGGAGTAATCATCCTATTTTGAATGGCCGAAAGCAGTTTTGATTGCATGGTGGGCGAAATGTTCCCAATCTCATCGAGGAACAGAGTTCCACCCGATGCAGTTTGAAATCGCCCTTGACGATCGTCGCGAGCATCGGTAAATGCTCCCTTAACATGGCCAAATAGTTCGCTCTCGAAAAGGGTTTCGGTTAGTGAACCCAAATCAACACCTAAGAAAATTTTTCCCGAACGGTTCGAAAGCTGATGCAGTTGTCGTGCAACCAGCTCTTTTCCTGTGCCATTTCCCCCAAGGATTAATACGTTTGCATCGGTTCGTGCTACCTTCTCGATGGTTTTCAATACCTCAAGCATGCTTGGCGATTTGCCAATAAAATCCTGATAGCTATAGTTTGTATCATCTATTAGCTGTTTAGTTTTTTGCTTTAGGTCGTTAATCTCCTTGCGTGATTGGCTCAGCTCAACGCCATTCTGTAAGGTGGCAAGCAGTTTTTGGTTATCCCAAGGTTTAAGAATAAAATCGTTGGCTCCCTCTTTAATGGCATTTACAGCGAGTTCAATATCGCCATAAGCGGTAATCAGCGTAACCACCGTTTTGGGGTAGTATTTATGAATCTCCCGAAGCCAAAAAATGCCTTCGTTCCCTGTATTTACACCAGCACTGAAATTCATATCAAGCAGAACAACATCAATATCTTCAGTCTCAAGTAGGTTAAGAATTTGGTTGGGATTACTGCAAGTTATCACCCTATCAACCTTATGTTTGAGGAACAGATTCAATGAGTTCAGAACGCTCTTATTGTCATCGACAATAAGTATTTTTCCTTTATTGTTCATCAATAATTATTTGATAACCAATTTCAAATATATTGAGAATGATAATACATACCAAATCATCTGTCTCGTTTTGGTACAACGACTGGATGATTCTATCACATTGTTTGCAAGGTTATTCTTTCTTCATAGGGATTAAATCGCAGAATGATAGTATTATACCTTCGTTGGCATGTGAGTTGATTTAGGTTGAATTCAATAAAATTAATTTATATGTTTATAAACTACATTCTCACCGCTTGGAGGAGCCTTCTCAAGAATAGGGTGGTATCAATTATCAATATTGGGGGACTTACTATCGGTTTGGCTTCTGCTGTGCTGGCTATTCTATTCGCCCATCACGAGCTTTCATATGAGAAGTGTCATGAGAAAGCGGATAGGATTTGTCAAGTATATACAAGAGGCGACTTTGCAGCAATTCAATGGATTCCAAATTGTTTCGGACCCGAGGGTCCAACCTTTAAAAAGATGTTTCCTGAAGTGGAGGAGTATACTCGTGCATTGGGGTTAGGAAACTTGCTTGTAAGAGTAGGTGAAAATATATTCTATGAGGAGAATGGTTATGCGGTCGACTCCAATTTTTTCAACATCCTCTCCTTTCCATTCGTTTTAGGTGGTCCATCAAATGAGTTGAGCACTTTGGTTATATCTGAGAAGGTAGCGCATCGATATTTTGGAGATAAAAACCCGTTGGGTAATAATATGACCCTAAACTTGCAGGGTCAAAAGATTGATTATGTTGTCACTGGGGTATATAAAGATCTTCCTTCTAATACACATTTAACGGTAGATTTTATTATGCCGTTTAATAATTACAAGTGGATCAATTGGTTAAAACCCGAAGAGTTTTATGGTGCTTCCTTTACAACATATCTTCTTCTTCGCAATGGTGCTAATTATATTGAGTTAAACAAGAAAATAGATGCTTCTTTTAAAATTCCTGTTGAGATTGATAATGTAGGTTCATTCCTCATCCCATTAAAGGAGATTCACATGCGAGGAACCTGGTCGAACAATAAGTCTAAAATGATTGCCTTCCTAATTGGCGGTTTCTTTGTGCTGATAATTACAAGTTTAAACTACATAAACCTCACCAATATCCTATTTTCGACCCGTAATAAGGAGATAGGTATTCGAAAAGTGAATGGAGCAAAGCAGAAGCATATTTTTCTCCAGTTTTTTACTGATACTCTTTTGTCCACTTTAGTTGCGTTTAACTTAGCTCTTATCATAATTAAGCTTGCTTTACCTTGGTTTAATTCTCTTATGAACACTAAAATAAGCATCGAACCAAGTGTTGATTCAATTCTTTTAATGATGCTAATTCTTTTTGGGACAATAATTCTTTCAGGTATATATCCAGCGTTGCGCTACTCTTTCTTAAAACCAGTTACTCTTATGAAACCAGTGGCAAATTCTCTTGGGGGTAAGGGTTATTCCAGGCGGATACTTACAACATTTCAATTCTTTCTTGCCATTGTCTTTATTCAGTTTATGATGGCTATTACAGCTCACGGTTATTTTTTGGGCAGCGATAGCTTCAAACGGTATAATTCCGATAATGTAATCTGTATAACAGGATTCCCTTGGGGCGATCTGAAAAAAGTGAAGGATGAACTCCTGAAAAACCCCTCCATTGAGGCTGTGTCTTGGGGTTCGACTTTGCCCGAGATGGGGGTGAATGTAACCTCAGAATGGAAAGACAAGGAGAATAATACGATGGCAAACCTATGTCGCTTTGGGCAAGATTATTTAAAGGTTTTTGGGATAAGCATGATTAATGGGCATTTTTTTTCAAGCCAATTTCCATCGGAGCTAGAGCAGGGGGTTGTAATTAATATGCTTGCAGCCAATATACTTGGACACGATAATCCCATTGGCAAAGAGGTGATGATACGGGATAAACAGTATAAAATCATAGGCATAATAGATTCATACAGAGCCATTCCTCCAATTTTTGACGACATTCCTATGCTTATTCGAGCAGATGAAGCATTATCAGATTGGCTAACCATTAGAATTAATCCCTCTAACCGTGAGGTAACACATCAGTTCATCGCTAAAACTTTAAAATCCTTTAACCCAGAGATTCCCTTTGATATTAATTACCACCAAGATATCCTTTTAAATGGTAAAGAGGCAAAGTCATACATATCTACAGGAAAACTAATGAGCCTTTTCTTTATTCTAACCATCATAACATCGCTTGTCGGATTATTTGGGCTGTCTCTATTCATTGCGCAGCGACACCGCAGGGAGGTGGGAATAAGAAAAGTATTTGGTGCGCCGATTTTAACCATTATGCTTAGACTCTCTAAAGGACTTATCATTCAGGTGTTAATAGCCATTAGTCTAGCTACTCCTTTGTCAATGATGATGTTCAAAGGATATCTCTCAGTATTTCCCTCCTTATTTCATTTGGGTTTCCCTTTCTTCTTAATGGGAGGTGGAATAGGGCTATTGCTTATGCTAATAACAGTAGGTTGGCAGACTTGGAGGGCAGCTGTGGCTAATCCCACTGAATCGTTGAGATGTTACTAGCAGCAAAAAAAGAAAAACGAACAGATTAATTAGTTATTTAAAAGTTAAATAAAATCATTATGTTTTATTCAAACCTTAAAATATTCCTCAAACAACTTCTACGGAATAAGATGTACAGCACAATTACGATAATGGGTTTCTCAATCTCCCTTATGTTCGTAATTCTGCTTAGCGTATACATTCAGCAGGAGCTTTCGGTTGATGATTTTCACGTTAAAAAGGATAGGATATATAGATTATCAACAGGTGAATCCTCAAGTTTTGCACCCCCAATTGGTAGACGTTTAATGGGGAATTATCCAGAAATTGAAACTTATACTCGATTATACAAGAGCGATGGAATAATAGTTGATATAAATCAACAAAAGTTAAGTTTCAACTACCATCTGGTTGACTCCTCCTTTTTTACAATGTTCTCATTCCCTTTTTGTGAAGGTAATCCTCAGGAGGTCTTTAAAACAAAGAATTCAATTGTACTAACGAAATCCTTTGCAAATAGGCTGTTTGGTAACACTTCTCCCATTGGACGAGTAATTGAAATAAATTCACAGTTCAAATTCGTTGTAACAGGAATAATTGAAGATATTCCTGAAAACACGCATATTGAATCGTGTGATGCTTTTCTCCCTTTTACTTCTCTTGCTGATTTTTGGCATTGGCCAGCGCTTTTAACAACTGATTCAAATAATTCATTCGCATTATACTTTCTTACAAAACCTAATACAAATATTAAATCTAAAGAATCGGAGATTCTAGAGAATTTTAAAAAGAATTTTTGGATGTATAGGGGTGGATTTGCCAAGGCAGTTGTTTTTGAACCATTAACGGATATTTATTTTGGCGGGATTAAGGCATCGGGCTCGAAAGGGAATAGCAAACAGTTTATCATTATTTTCTCAGCAATCGCCATTCTAATCTTAGTCCTTGCCATAATAAACTATATAAACCTTTCCATTGCCTTGTCGAGTTTACGGAGTCGGGAAGTTGCTATTAAAAAATTGCATGGAAGCTCAAAGGGAAGATTGATTTTACAGTTTATCAGCGAATCAATTTTTATCTGTTTAATTGCCTTTAATATAGCACTACTACTTTCAAAACTTGTAGAACCAGTATTTAATAGTTTGCTTAATACACATATAAATTTAAGTCAAAGATTTGATCTGGGAACGACATTAATATATTTAGGGGGGATAGTACTAATTGGTATTATATCGGGATTAATTCCCTCATTTGTTATTACCCGATATAAAGCCATTGATATCATTAAGGGCTCCTTTAGGGCGAAATCGAAAAGTGTTTTTGGTAAAGTCTTAATTTCATTTCAGTACTGTACGGCAATTATTTTAATAATCTGCACTTGGATTATTGTAAAGCAGACTAATTATATGAGAAACTATGATATTGGTTTTAAGAAGGAGAATATAATATACTTTGGGAATGTCCTTGAATCAAACCAAAGAGACGCATTCAGAGATGAGGTAAAGAAAATTTCAGGCGTTGTTAATATTGGGTATACTGCCGGCAGCCCAATAGATGGAGGAAATAATAACTCATTTGATTATAACGGGAAGCCCATGAGTTTTCAAATTTTCAAGGTTGACTCAGCGTTTTTGGATATGTTTGGATTAATCATCACACCAACAGGAACAGCTTACTCAAAAGATGCAGTCTGCATTAATGAAGCGGCAGTTAAGGCGTTAGGATTAAGCGATTTGCCTAAATCGTACACTAACGGAGGGCGTGAAACACCTATTTATGGGGTAGTTAATAATTTTTATTTTAGAGACCTGCGCCAAAAAATTGGACCTGCAATGGTTTTAACCCTTCAAAAAGATGAATTCGCATGGTCTGTATTCATTAAGATTGATGGAACTAATCAGCAAAATACAATTAGTAAGATTAAAAAGATTCATAGCGATTTTACCAAGGGTTTACCCATGGATTATGATTATGTTGATGAAACAATCCACAAATGGTACGCCAAGGAGGAGCAAACAGCAACAATCATCGGATATTTAACTGTTTTAGCCATTATAATTTCAGTAATGGGTATTCTAGCAATGGCCACATTCTATATTCAGCAACGGATTAAGGAGATTGGTATACGTAAAGTTAACGGTGCAACAGTAGGCGGGATTGTAAAAATGCTAAATTTCGATTTAATGAAATGGGTTTTAATTGCTTTTGTTGTAGCATGCCCTGTCGCATATTATATTTCTATGAAGTGGCTTCAAAATTTCCCCTACAAAACATCAATCATCTGGTGGGTTTTCATAGCATCAGGATTTATTGCACTGATTTTTGCACTTGTAACGGTTAGCTGGCAGAGCTGGCGTGCAGCATCACGGAATCCGGTGGAGTCACTCCGAAACGAGTAGTGAGGAGAGCTGACATCCCAATGCATATTTCGTAGGTTTTGAGAAACGAAAAAACGCAGAAAAAGCGATCGGGATGGTGGGCGTTGAGATTTGAGTAAAAACTATTCCTAATAGTTATCTATATGCTAAAAAACTATTTAATAACAGCATTTCGAAATCTTGTCAGACATAAATCATACACCATTCTGAATATTTCAGGCCTTGCAATTGCTATAGTTTGCTTTATTTTTATTTCACTATTTATTCAATATGAGCTTAGCTATGATCAGTATCATGAGAACAAGAATAATATTTATAGAATTGTAAGTGACCGGTATATTGGATCACCAGCATTATTAGGTCCTGCCTGTGAGAATGAAATCCCCGAGATACTAAAAACGGTTCGTATTGATTTTGGATATGTTGGGCAGAATTTTAGGTATAGTGATAAGCAATACTTTGAAAAGCGCTTTATAAAGGTAGATCCTTCGTTTTTTGAAGTATTCACATTTTCCTTTGTTAAGGGGGATCAAAAAACAGCCCTTAACGATCCCTATTCTATTGTAATTACAGAAACTACCGCAAAAAAATATTTTGGCAGCGAAGATCCCATCGGGAAAATAATAGATTGTGAAAATAATTTAGAACTTGTTGTTTCTGGTGTTATTAAAGATGTTCCCGATAATTCTCATTTCCATTTTGATATAGTGGGTCAGTTTCCCCAGAAAGAGAAGTACTACTGGGGAAGTTATAATTATTTAACATACCTTTTACTAGCAGACAAAGCCTCTCCAAAGATTGTATTAGGTAAGATTGGCGAAGTATTAACAAAAAACGCTAAGCAATCCAATAACCCCTTTCTTATTCAACGGTTAACAGATATTCATCTATACTCGCATATACGAGGCGAAGTAGGACAAAACGGTTTTATAGCAAACATCTACCTGTACTCGATTATTGCATTTATTGTTTTGATAATGGCCTGTATTAACTATACTAACCTTGTAACGGCTCAATATGCAAAAAGGACAAAAGAGGTAGGTGTACGAAAAGTATTTGGAGCAACAAAACAGAACCTGATAGTTCAGTTTATGTGCGAAACCGTTATGTTTATTATTGTAGCAATAGATTTAGCATTAGTTTTAGTGGTAAACCTTTTGCCGTATGTAAACAACCTACTTGGGAAACAGATACAAATTAGCCAGCTAAATGGATGGAGCATTATATTTAGTTTGGTAGGGATTATTTCTCTAACGGTTATTCTTGCTGGAAGTTATCCTGCTTTATATTTATCCTCGTTAAATCCTATTAATATAATTAAAGGGGTAAATAAAAGAATACTTAAAGGGGCATCGCTTAAAAAGGGATTGCTCGTTATTCAATTCTCTTTTTCAACTTTCTTTTTAATTTTTACAATTATCACTTCTCAACAAATGAGCTATTTAAGTAATACAAAGTTAGGGTTTACCAAGGAGCATATATTAAATCTTACGATAGGAGAGAATATTGATGAGAGATATGAAACCTTAAAAGCAGAATTGCTAAAGTATCCAGAAATTAAGCAGCTGTCGTTCAATGATTTTTTGTTAAGTGGAAACGATTATAACCAGAATGTATGGTGGGAAGGATTACTGGAAGGAGATTGGGATAATACTATTAGGTGGATTCCTGTAGATGCAAATTTCGTAAACACATTTGATCTAAAGTTGGTTCAAGGGAACGGTTTTACGATGAGCAAGTTTGATACTGGTTATATCCTTAATCAAGCAGCACTTAGGATTACAGGTTTAAAGGATCCTATTGGCAAAAAATTTGATATTATCGGAAAAGGAACAATCATTGGAGTTGTTGAAAATTATCATACAAAATCGTTACGCGATAGCATTGTTCCTTGTGTTTTGGCAGTTCTTCCAACAACAGGGAACTATTTATCAATTCGTATTTCAGCGGAAAATATACCCTCAACGATCAGAAAGATTGAAAAATCATGGAAAAATATTATTAGCGATAGACCGTTAGATTATTTCTTCTTTGATGAGGATTACAATGCATTATATCGAGATGAGCATCGAACCGCTAAAGTTTTTGGTTATGCTGCACTCCTTGCTATTATTATATCCATTCTCGGATTATTCGGATTATTAGCTCTTACAGCAGAACAAAGAACGAAAGAAATTGCAATCAGAAGAGTACTAGGTTCGTCGGTTTCAAAAATCTTCCTATTAATAAATAAAGATTTTATGAGACTAATTATTATTGCAAATATTATTACATGGCCAATTGTATTCTATTCAATGACAAGGTGGCTCCAGAACTTTGCCTACAGAATCAGAATTAATTGGTGGGTTTTTATAATGGCAGGTGCGGCAATCATAATAGTATCTTTTATTACCGTAATATGGCGCAGTTGGCGAACCGCATCAAAAAATCCAATTGAGTCGTTGACAAACGAATAAAAGGCTATTCGCCTAATATTTTCTCAAAGTCAACCAGAGCAACACCCGTTTTAGCAGATACCTGCTCTTGGGTCATCCCGCTATCGAGCATGCGTTTGATAAAGCAGCGGAGCGACTCCCCGATTTCAATAAGATGATTATCAGGATCAAAAAAACGTATGGTACGCTGCCCCCAATTCTCTTCATGGAGTTCATGAAGGAATGAAATGTTGGATGCTTTTATTGATTTGTATGCCTCTTCGAGGTTTTCGGTCTCGAAGTATAACTCAAAACGGTTTGAAGAAGCGTTAGCGCATCGATCCCCAAGCTTTGAAGGAATGATATGATTGGGGTTAATCTCCCATATGGCAACCCCTCCTTTGAAGATGATATTCTTCCCGAAGTCGAATTCGATTTCTAGCCCAAGGAGATTGTGATAGAATTCTTTAGATACCTCAATATCCTTTACGAATATTGCTATTGAACTATTCTTGAGGTTCATTATCAACCGTAGATTTACTTTCCAAATAAACTGCTTGTACAACCTGAATGGTTCGATGCTGAATTTTAGTAACGGTTAGCTCATAACCCTCAAGGGTAATCTTATCATTCAGCTTAGGTATGCGGTTAAAGTTATAAAGCATTAGACCTGAAAGGGTGTTATAGTTCTCGCTGATTGTAAAGTGATAAGGCAAGTGATCGTTGATATCCTCAAGTGAGGTTGTGGATTGGATAATAAAAGTTTTCTCATCCTTCTTCTCAACAACTGGCCTTTCGTCGTCGTCCTCATCCTGAATCTCTCCCACAAGTTCTTCAAGTATATCTTCTAATGTGATTAACCCTTCTGTTCCACCAAACTCATCAATAACAATGGCGATATGTAAGTGGCGTTTCTGAAATTCTGCAAGAATATCGCTTATACGCTTGGTCTCTATTACGTAGAAGGTTTGATGAAGTAAATCTTTGAGGTTGAAGTCAGGATTTTGGTAATGCCCTTTCAGAACATCCTTGGCGTAGGCGATACCAATAATATTATCAACAGAATCCTGATAAACAGGGATACGAGAATAACCGTATTCTAAAATTTTATCAATGATTTCGTTTTTGGGCAGATCTATATCTAACCCAAAAATTTGCTGCCTCGGAACCATTATCTGCTTAACGGTATGGTCAGTAAAATCGAAGGCATTCTTGATAATCTCGTAATTTTCATCCTCAAGAGCACCACCCTCTTTGCTTTGTCGAACCAATAGCTGAAGTTCATCGGTGCTATGAATATCATGCTCTCCAGCAGGATGAATCCCAATCATCTTAAGAAATGCATTTGATATGGCATTCATTAACCAGATAAAGGGCTGGAATATTTTGTAAAAAAACATTAAAGGATAGGCAATCATTAATGTTGTTGATTCGGGTTTGCGGATTGCTATTGACTTTGGAGCGAGTTCACCGAATATGATATGCAGCATGGTGATTAAAACAAATGCTGTTGGCAGCGAAATGGCATGCAGCGTTTCAGGTGTAAGTGTAAGGTTGAATAGCAATAGCGTTTTTGAAATAATATTTGCCACTATAGGTTCTCCAACCCAACCAAGGCCAAGGCTGGCAAGCGTGATACCAAGTTGAGTTGCTGAAAGGTAAGTATCAAGGTGCTTGATAATGTGCTGCGATGTTTTGGCAACTTTGTTTCCTTGATCCGCTTTAATCTGAATTTGAGAATATCGAACCTTAACAATGGCAAACTCAGCAGCAACAAAGAAAGCGTTAAGCAATACGAGCGAAATGGTAATAATTATATCTAAAAGCATTACTTATTAAGATAAGTTAAATGGCAAATTTACATATTTAGTTGCATAAATTGCAATGCAAAATGAACCAAATGAGTAATTTGGGGTATTTTACGAAACAATAGAGGATAATAATAACGGAATTATTATACCAAATACTTCTGAACCATTTGGGAAAAAGTTAAACAGGATCTACTGCGCAATCATCATCTTCGATATTATCTCATCAACGGAGAGCGATGAGTTGGGCATAATAGAGTCAGGTGCTGGGCGTCCTACTTTTTCTGAAACCAAATAACGTTTGCATGTTTTAAAACGGGTCTCGCCTGCATTACAGTAAAGGTTTTTATAGGTTTCTCCTGCACTCTCATTTTTAAAAACATTTTTCTGATAAATAGGGCATTTTGCGAATTTAGGACAAGATAGTGCTTCCATTTTTGTATAGTTTTGAATTATAGTATTCAAATTTAATATGTTATTCTTGAAAGATGGCGAATTCGTAAAATGTTTAATAACATCTATTAGCCTAAAGCCTCCAAATCATCTTTGTAATCGTACTGTAAATCCTCATGGAGGGTCGATAGCGCTTTCTTAATTCGTTGAATCTGCCTTTGATATAGGTTATGGATTACTGGACTCTTTTCAATTGAAACCCCTGCACTTCTCAACTTTTTACATAAATACAGAAGTATTTCAACCTCAGTTTGCTTCGAACCCGAATACTTAATGTACTTATTGGCGATTCGTAATGTTTTGCGAAGGCTCTTCTTGACAAAATAGAGGTTACTCCTATTCATTCCCTCAAACCCTAAATCAATTTCCGCTTTTATTCCATCAACATAGCCCTCCTCATCGTTGGCTTCAAATAGTAGGTAGGTAAGCAGTTCCTTATTCTCTCTTTTATATTTTGCTAACCGCATGCAAAGCGCTATGACCTCAGGGGTTTTGAGCGAGGTTAATTCTGTTTTAAGTTCACTAAGTGAGGCTGTTTTCAAAGTTATTTCTTATGAGTTTAATATTTAAAATCACTACTGACCGACTAAAATATTTTATTATTCATGAAATACTTGATATTACTACATTCAAGGTATAGGTCACCCCTAACGGGGCTAGATTTTCATTTTTATAATAGTTACTACAAATAGGTCATCGCTCCGCGACTTTAAAAAGCAGCATTGCTGCGAACTATTTGTAGAATAGATGATTATATTTTAACCATAAGCAGCATCGCTGCGACCTTTTGAATTTTGATATTTTCTCGGTTAATAATGATTTAAAATAAAACCCGACCGTTTTAGAAATAATCGGGTTTCTTGGTATTAATTGTATATTAAAGTTTGCCTGCCTCTAGTTTCGCTTTTTCGATTAACGCCTGTCCCTTTGCATCAGCCTCTTGAACTAGTTTATTTCCCGATTTGTCGGCTTCTCTTTTCAGCTCCTTAGCCGCAGACTTAGCTGCAACAGCAGCAAGACCTCCCTTTTTATTCCCTTCGGCTTCGAGCTTATCGGCCTTGTCCTTTGCCTCGCTTCGGAGCTTGTCGCCCGCTGCAACCGCTTCATCGTGTAACCTTACCGCTTCCTTCTGGGCATCGGCAACGAGCTTCTCTGCCTCCTCCTTACTTTTGGCTTTTACAGTCTCTTTGACGATTTCCTTAACCGTTCCCTTTGTCGATTCCTTCGTCTCATCGCTATCGCTACCCTCCCAATCGGGTCTTACTTCGGGGTTAGTTGTAGTTCCTCCAATCTTAACGTTCAGATTAATATTTTCGCTTAGCTTAACATTTACCTTGGACGTTAATGCATTAATCAGGTCGTTAGCCGAACCAAGGTTCGAGCGAGGGATAGTCATTTTGGCTTTAAAGTTCAGGGTTTGATCGAGCCCCATATCACCGCCAATTCTCATCTTAAAATCAGATACCTTGGTGTCGAATGGGTCGATAAAAATCTTGCCATCCTTTATCGAAAAGCTAAGGTTTACATTCTTCATTTCAGGGTTACGTAAGGCGTCCTTTTTGAGAATCTCAGCAAGCTTTCCGAAAACCTTCGAGTTAGTAAAGCCAATACTTTCGGATTGTAACTTACCTTTTGCAAAAATTGAGTTGAGTATAGGGCTCATGGTGGAGTCAAGCGTTGAGGTCATGGTAAATTGGGTCGATACTTTACCCTTCACCTCCTTTGCCGAGGATGCTATTTTGCGAAGCATCGAGAATGATTTAATGGAGGTTGGAATATCAAAGCCCTTCACGTTCATATCTAGTGCTACCGTTGGCTTTTGGATATTCTGCGTATTGTATTCTCCGCTTACGGTTAACGATCCATCGAGCATACTCATGTTCAGGTTATCCATATTCACCTTACCGTCCTTAACCGTAAGCTTCCCGTTGAGGTTGGAAATATCCAGCTTATCGTAGTAGATATGGTTAACTTTGGTGTTCACGGCAAAATCAACATTTTTTGGAATTTCAACAACCGCCATAACAGTTGTATCAACGTTTGCCGTATCAACGGTTTCCTCAGCTGTTAGAAACTCGTTTGCATCAAGTATATTTGATGTAATATTTAGGTTACCTTTTATGGTTTGGTTGTTGAAAATGTAGGGGATGAAGTTTTCAAGACGACCAGCCATTTGCAGATCGCTTTTCCCGATCCGAGAATCGAAGGTTACAAGGTCAACATACCTAGGGCTAAATTTCATGGTCGATTCAACAATTCTGAACCCTTGGGGTAGATCGGGGCTAGTAAACTCGAAATTGGTGAGCTTCATCGTACCATTCGCCTTAAATTTCTCGTACTGCTGTTTCTCGATGTACGACATCCTGCCCCCAAAATCGATATTGCTCTCAAGTAAACCCTTAATGGTCATGCTATCGAGCGGTACAACATCGGCTAGGCTTGTAAAATCTATCTTCCCTTTGAAAAAACCAGCTACCTGCATATCGCTCATGGGGGTACTAACATGTACCTGAGCATCGAAAGGGTTGTTAGCCAGCTCAACGTGGAAGCGATTAACGTCAACAGTGGTATTATCCATATTGGTACCATCGAAATTCACCTTGGTATGAACGTTGATATTATCAGCCGATTTGGGTAGCGCAGGATACTTGAACATGGCATTCTCAACCAATAGCTCAACATTAGCATTGGGCATTACCTTATCGTTGTATATTCCTTTGGCAAATCCTTGGAGTTTAACCTTCCCCGATGCCTGTAAGCCCTCAAAACCTTTCATATAGATTGCGGGAACAAGCGATAGAATGGATTTAAAATCGGCCTTATTGGTGTTAAAAGTTACATCAATGTCAATATCATCCTTGGGCATTTTAACCGAACCAGCAAAGAAAAGCGAAATGGTATTGATGTAAAATTCATTATCCTTGAAGGCGTATGCGCTGTTCACCATATCGGCGCCAATATCGCCGCTAAAGCCCACCTTTGCTTTGTTCATATATTTTAACCCATCCATTGAGAATGTAAAGGCATCGATGGTGGTTTTAATGCTTAAATTGGTATAATCCATCCCCATATTCCCCGATAGTAGGAAGTTTAGGTTATCCATTTGTGCCGACATGCTCGACGATTCGTCGATGTATTTTATGGTCGCATTACAGATCTCGAATTTACGGAGCGCAACGTTAAGCCTTGATGGTTCTTCGCCAGCTTGTTGGGTTACAACCGTATCGGTCGATGGTTTGGCTATGTCCCAGTTAGACTTCCCCTCGCGATTGATTCGGGCAATTAGCCTTGGCCTTGCGAGCAGAACGGATTTTACCTCAATATTTTTCATCCCAATAACGCTCATCAGGTCAACCTTTACGCTAAAAGCATCGAAAGCAACAAGGGTATCATTGGCAAAGCCATCTATTCCAACCACGGTTAAACCTTTTAACCCAATGTAAAGGTTGGGAAATCCCTTTAATAGCGACACCTGAAAATCGGAAAACTCAACATTGGCGTTTATGCTGTTGTTTATCTCCTTCTTGGCCAAGTCCATCAGCTGAGGCTTGAATATGATAGGCACTATGATTAGTGCCGCAACGATAAGAACAATCAAGATTAGAATAAGCTGAATGGTGCGTTTTACAAACTTTTTCATGGGATTGTGATTTTATTACCCAAAGTTAGCTTAAATCTGAAATTATCGAAAAAAAAGCAAGCAAAACGGTTAGTAAAAAGCAATTTATATAATTAACCGTAACTATTCAGCAGTAAACGGAATGAAGAAAAACCACAGAGTATTCGGGAGGAACGCAACCTCCAACCTCACAACAGATAACTTTGCAAAAAAGCAACGCATAAGAAACCTGCCAGTAGGCAGAGTTATGGTTATTAATGTATTGATTATCAAATAACAATTCATAAGTAAACGACATTGATTCATAAATACTGAAAATACAAACAAATAGCAAGGAGAAATTAACCTGCTTGCAGGCAGGGATTATATAGATAATACCTGAGAAAATTTTAAAAAAACCTTCAAGCATTAAAAAGTGTTCCGACTTAAATGAATTAGGTCGGAACACTTTTTTTTGTAGAAAACAATAAGAACAAATGTTTTAACTACCAATCAAAATCTTTGCCAAAAATTATTATTGCATGCTGTTATGACCTTAAAAGTATTATTTTTGCATGTTGCACAAAGCAAATTATAGCATTTACATCAATTTAAACCATTTATGATGGAAGAAAAAAAGAGAGTTAAAATTAAGGAGTTGCTTTTAAACGGGCAGGTTGGCTCCGATGTTTTGGCAAAAGGTTGGGTTCGCACCCGTAGAGGGAATAAAAGCGTTGCTTTTATCGCATTAAACGATGGTTCAACCATCAATAATATTCAAGTTGTAGTTGATGTTCAGAATTTTGACGAGAATTTACTTAAAGATATAAATACTGGAGCATGTATTGGTGTTAATGGTAAGCTGGTTGAATCCCCCGGTTCAGGTCAACGGGTAGAGATACAGGTAGCTAGCATTGAACTATATGGTGCTGCCGATGCAACCACCTATCCGTTGCAGAAGAAGGGACATAGCATGGAATTCCTACGCGAGATAGCGCATTTACGTCCACGTACTAATACATTTGGAGCTGTACTTCGTATTCGCCATGCAATGGCCTATGCCATTCATAAATACTTTAACGATAAGGGATTTTATTACATCCATACCCCCATTATCACCGCTTCCGATGCCGAGGGTGCAGGGGCGATGTTTAAGGTTACTACCCTTGACGTTAACGCTCTACCACGCACAGAGGATGGTAAGATTGATTGGAGCGAAGATTTTTTCGGGAAGGAGGCGAACCTAACCGTATCGGGGCAGCTCGAAGGTGAGCTTGCTGCAATGGCCCTTTCAGAGATATACACCTTTGGACCGACCTTCCGTGCTGAGAATTCGAATACACCACGCCACTTAGCCGAATTCTGGATGATAGAACCCGAAATGGCGTTTTACGATATTAAGGATAACATGGATTTAGCCGAGGATTTCCTTAAATACCTTATCCGCTATGCGCTTGATAATTGCATGGATGACTTAGATTTCCTCAATAAGATGTACGATAATGAGCTAATCGATAGGCTTAAGTTTGTTATTGAAAATAAATTTGAACGGTTAGCCTATACAAAAGCAATTGATATTCTCGAAAAGGTGGATCAGAAATGGGAGTTCCCCGTATTTTGGGGAGCCGATTTACAAGCGGAACACGAAAGGTACTTGGTTGAGAAGCATTTCAAAAAACCGGTTATCCTTACCGACTATCCTAAGGAGATCAAGGCTTTCTACATGAAGCAGAACGACGATGGTAAAACGGTTCGTGCTATGGATGTTTTATTCCCCAAGATTGGCGAAATAATTGGAGGCTCGCAGAGGGAAGAGGTTTACGAGAAGCTCTTAGGTAAAATAGCCGAAATGCACATCCCCGAAAAGGATATGTGGTGGTATCTCGATACCCGTAAATTTGGAACGGCACCCCATAGCGGGTTCGGGTTGGGTTTCGAAAGGCTCTTGCTATTCGTAACGGGTATGAGCAACATACGCGATGTAATTCCTTTCCCACGCTCGCCAAAGAATTGCGAATTTTAGAATTAATTGTCTTTGGGGCGAAAAAAATAAATGGGAATGTTGGAAGAATGGAATATTGACTGCCTGCCGCTTGCCGCCTGCCAGCTGGTAGTCAGGGCAGACAGGGAGGAAAAGAGTAAGAGCGACCACATTATTCCATCATTCCAAATAATAATACTTTTAGCTAGAATTTTATAGTAAAATTGATTTCGACTAACAATAGATAGTGCTTCATGCTCAAGCAAAGACTACAACAGAAACTCTTACAAAAATTATCACCGCAGCAGATTCAGGTTATAAAGCTGTTGGAAGTACCCACCATGCTGCTTGAGCAACGGATTAAAAAAGAGCTTGAGGAAAATCCAATCCTCGAAGAGGGCGATGAACTGGAGGAAAGACAGGATCAGGAGGAGGAGATTACCGAGGAGGATGTTAGTAAGAATGATGACGAATTCACCATTGACGACTACCTTAACGATGAGGATATACCATCGTACCGGTTAAATGCCAACAACACCTCAAAGGACGATAAACACGAGGAAATTCCATTCTCTGTAGGTGTTTCTTTTCATGAACATCTTGAGAATCAACTTGGGTTGCGGGTATTAACCGAAAAGCAGTACGAGCTGGCTAAATATATCATTGGCAATATCGATGAGGATGGATATCTGCGGCGCAAGCTAACCGCCATTGTCGATGATTTGGCCTTTTCAATGGGTATTGAAACCAATGAGGATGAGCTTGAGCAGCTTCTTTACATCATACATGATTTTGATCCGCCTGGAGCTGGAGCTCGTGATTTACAGGAATGTTTGCTCTTACAGATTAATGCTAAGAATCAAACCATTCCCGAGGTTGCTTTAGCCCGAAAAATTATTAAATACCACTTCGACGAGTTTACCCGCAAGCATTACGATAAAATTGAATCGAAACTAAACCTTGAGGACGATCAGCTTAAGTACGCCATCGATGAGATTCTCAAACTTAATCCAAAACCTGGAGGCTCGTTTCAGGACCCATTGAACCAATCCGTTCAGCACATCATACCCGATTTTACGCTCGATTTAGTGGATGGTGAATTTCAGCTTAACCTTAATGCTCGCAACGTACCAGAACTCCGCATTAGCCGTGAGTACTCCGAAATGATCGAAAATTTTTCGCATAATAAGAACAGCGCAACGAGGCAGGACAAGGATGCAATGGTTTTTGTTAAGCAGAAGATTGACTCTGCTCGTTGGTTTATCGATGCTATTAAACAGCGCCAGAATACATTGATGGTGACCATGCAAGCACTTATCGAATATCAGCGTGAGTTTTTCGAGGAGGGCGATGAGACCAAGCTCCGCCCCATGATCTTAAAGGATATTGCTGAAAAAACGGGGCTCGATATTTCAACCATATCACGTGTAGCCAACAGCAAGTACATTCAAACCCATTTTGGCATTTACTCCCTAAAATTCTTTTTTAGCGAGGGTATGCAGAATGATGCTGGGGAAGAGGTATCAACCAAGGAGATTAAAAAAATTCTACAGAATTGTATCGATAATGAGGAGAAGCGTAAGCCCCTCACCGATGAAAAATTGATGGAAATTTTACAGCAAAAAGGTTACCCCATTGCTCGACGTACAGTGGCTAAATACCGTGAACAGCTCGGCGTTGCCGTTGCACGATTAAGAAAAGAACTATAAAAAATGAATAATAATCTAGCGAAAGTTTTTTCTGCACTTTTTCACCCACTACTTATGCCCCTGATTGGGGTTGTTTTTATCTTTTACTCTGGCACTTATGCTTCCTACCTCCCAAGCGATGTTAAACGAATCATTTTACTCGTTGTTGGCGCAAATACATTGGGATTACCATTGCTCATGATGCCCCTTTTCATGCAGTTTGGAGTTGTTAAAAGTTTAGCGATGGAGAGCAATAAGGAGCGGATTTTACCCTTAGCATTTACCCTGATTCCCTATATTCTTTCAGTTTATTTTCTCATTAAGTTGCCCATTCCCTTTGTAATTGCTGCATTTATGCTTGGGGCATCCCTGGTGGTCGCCTCGTGTTTAATTATATCCTATTGGTGGAAAATTAGCATCCACATGGTTGGCATTGGCGGTTTGGTGGGATTTATCATAGCATTTTCCATTCGACTTTATGCCGATGTTTTACCCTACCTATTGATCTCAATCTTCATTGCTGCACTACTCGCCTCTTCAAGGCTTCAATCCAAAGCCCACAAACCAGTTCAGGTTTACTTGGGATTTATTTTGGGCTTTTTGATTATGCTTTTGGTGATTTTAATTTTTTAGTTGGCGATAACTTCGTCCGCACTATTTTAAACAAAGGGAATATTCTCTTTAACCTCCCTGCCCTCCTTAAAAAGCCTGCCTGCCCAGTTCGACTAAGGCTCATTGCCTTAGTCGAGTATATCCAAGCAAGCTTAGCCTGTATGAATGAAAAGGACGAGGCTGTAGCCTCGCCCCAACAAAAGAAGCATTGCTATGAAGTGGAAAAAATACTATCTTTGTGGTTATGAAGACAAAAGACGAGCATATTGGTTATTGGATTGAACAAGCCAACGATGATTGGTCTGCCGTAAATACCTTATTCAAGGGGAAGAATTACTTACAATCTCTTTTTTTCGCACATTTAGTTATCGAGAAGTTATGTAAATCCCTGTGGATAAAGCATAATGAGGAAAACGTTCCACCAAGAACTCACAACCTGATACATCTTCTTTCAGCTACTTCAATCCAATTAACAGATGAAAGAGGTGAATTTATTTTGAGTCTGAATAGATTTCAACTAGAGGGCAGGTATCCGGACTACCTTACGAAAATGCATAATATATGTAATGAACATTTTACCAAATCAATGCTTGAAACAACTAATGAATTACGGATATGGTTACTAGGGAAATTGCAATAAATACGGCCGAATCATTTGTAAGAGATTGTAAATCTAGTGGATTGACCTTTTATAAGGTACTTTTATTTGGCTCAACGGCTAAAAACAAAGCCCATGAATGGTCAGATATTGATTTATTGCTTATTTCGGATCAGTTTGGTGACAATATTTTCGAGAATCTGAAATTGTATTCTAGAATAAATATTAAATATCCAATAATTGAGACACACCCATACCCCACGAAATACTATAAGGAAGGGGATGATTTTATAAAAGAGATAAGCAAAGAAAGTATTGAAATAGCATAAATAGTATACAATCAGTCTCCGCTCGCTCGGACGACTTGTCCCGCAAGGCGGGATGTTGTCCGTGTGCCATAAACAAAGCGATTAGCAACGAACAAGCCTAGCCGTAACAAGCTGGGTTTATTCATTTACGGGAATTAACTTTTTACAAAATTAGGCACGAACCCCAGTTCGACTAAGGCTCATTGCCTTAGTCGAGTATATCCAAGCAGGTTTAGCCCGTATGAATAAAAAGGACGAGGCTGTAGCCTCGTCCTAACAAAGTTGCTGTATATCTGATGTTTGATATCTTAACTTGACGGCAATGAACCGTAGCCTCGCCCTAACAAAGGAGTAATCCCCCCTACCTTGTATAGATCATTGACATAGGCAAATACTAGCTCACTCACCATTACCGTTCAATTTTGGTCATATTAATCAAAAAAGTTATACAATCATTTGCATTTAAGATTTATATTCATAAGTTTAACTATAATTTAATAGATACCCTAAAATTAACCAGTATTCACTAAAACCAACACGAATGAAAAAGTTAATTTTATCTGTTTGTGCATTGGTGCTAATATCCGTATTCCACATTTCATGTAATAAGGATGATATCCAGCCCAATAAGAAGGAGGGAATCGTTGAGTTCGGCTTTACCCTAAAAGCCCCATTGCATAGTGGCCCACAAAAATCGAGCATGAATGCGTCAACCGTTGCGCCAGCTGCCGTTGTTGTAACCATTAAAAAAGCCAATGGTAACCCCGCTTACACCATGCAGAAGGTTGACCTGTACACCATGAACGGCTACTACATCAGCAAGCCGTTATCGCTGCTGCCCGGGAATTACACCGTTGAGCAGTTCCTTGTGGTGGATGCAGCGGACAGCGTAGTGTACGCCTCCCCGGTACAGGGTTCCCCCAAAGCCTATCTGGTTAGCAAGCCGCTCCCCATCAACTTTACCGTTGGCAAGGATAATGTAACCAAGGTTGTACCCGAGGTGCTTAGCACCGCAAACTCAACCCCAGAGGATTTC
Organism: Bacteroidales bacterium; assembly: GCA_003818205.1. Lineage (GTDB taxonomy): Bacteria > Bacteroidota > Bacteroidia > Bacteroidales > Tenuifilaceae > UBA8529. Next base: position 41,643 of record RPRQ01000021.1, on the reverse strand, counting down.
GGCTACACCACCTTCAGCTTCGATGTGGTGAATACCTTCGATTTCCTAATCGGCGTTTTCGTTTACAACGAGGCTATCCAGAACTTCGAGCTCACCACCGCCAACCTCACCATTGCTGCGGCGAACAAAACCATTTACACCGACACCCTTGCAGCCATAACCAACAAGGTAACCCTAAACGATGGCTACGACAATTATCTCCTAACCGTTACAAAGGATGGCTACAAAACCTGGATCGATACCCTTACCGCCGCTGAGCTGAAACTTCATTTTAAGAGCACGGATAAAGGGCCGTTGGAGGTGATAATGGAGAAGGGGGACATTCAATCCGAATGCATTAAATTTACCACAGATCAAACGAATTTTGATTTTCAAGGTATTTTACAGTTATATGCAGGTGATAGAATCGCAAACTTAGTAATTGATTGGGGTGATGGTGTAGTTGAAAACATAATCTTATTGAATCAACAATATTACCAAGGCAAACACATTTATGGTAAACTAGGTATTTATCATGTAAAGGTTTCTGGAGATATAAATGAAATAATAAATTTTGCTCTTGATCAGAATAAGAGTGTAACCTCAATAGATTTAACAAAGGCTAATAATTTAGAGTATCTTGTACTAAATGACAATAAAATAAGTGAACTAGATTTGACCCAAAACCATAAACTTAAATGGGTTGAATTTTCAGAAAATAGGATTTTAGCAATTGATCTGTCAAAAAATGATAAAATTGAAAATCTTGTAATAAGTGGAAATGGTCTTTCATCAATTGACTTGTCAAATCTTTCTAATTTAAAGGATTTTACATCATCTTTTAATGAAAGAATTACTAAACTTGATTTTTCTAATTGTCACAAAATTCAATTTATCCGATGCCTTTTAGATAAAACTTTGAGCGAATTAGTAATTGGACAAAACACTGTTATTAAAGAATTGAAGGTTGGCTATTGTGCATTAACCTCTTTAGATGTATCGGAATGTCCAAATCTTGAACAAATAGTTTGTCCTCGAAACAATCTAATAAATATTGATATTTCTAATTGTAAGAATTTGACTATTTTGAATATTGATTATAATCTTTTAAAAATGCTTGATGTATCAAAAAACACTTCTTTGAGAGAACTATATGCTTCTAAAAACAAGTTTGATTCAACTAACACAAATAAAATTCTTGCTGATATTATTACTAATGTTGATACAACAAATATTCTAAATGGAATAGTATCAATTTATAGTAACCAACCCCCAACAGGTCAGGGCTTAATAGATAAGCAAACATTAATAAACACCTATGGTTGGACAGTTGTTACTGATTAAATAGCACAATGTTTTTTTGCCCGCGTTGAGTTGAGGCTGTAAATTAAATACAAAAACCATTGGGTTAGGCGGCGGTTGCCTGCCTACGGGCAGGTAGGCACCGCCGTCCAACCTTTTTTCTAGGCATTGCCTAGGGTACAAGTAAATGCATACCAAGTGCGGACGAGGTTTTACCTCGTCTGTATTATTTAAAACAAAGGGAATACTCTCTACAACCTCCCAACCCTCCTTAAAAAGGAGGGCTAACAGATTGTAAATAGTTCAATGTTTATGATTTCTAGGAAAGCAAAACCAAGTTACCACAATCTGTTATAGCCCCCTGTTCGGCTAAGGCTACATTGCCTTAGTCGAGTATATCCAAGCAGGCTTAGCCTGCAGGAATAAAAAGGACGAGGCTGTAGCCTCGTCCTAACAAAAGGGGGGGGAGTATTTAAATCAATCTTTTAGGGGGCTGGGGGGATTTTATAAATTATTCCCCTCCGCCCAATTTCGGTCATTATACACCCCAGCTAATAGTTAACAGTGTATTTATCATATCATTAACCTATTTGGCAGCATTGTTGTTTTAAACGCAAAAAATGTTTTTTTGCATTTTGTTTTTCTATTTCTTAGATACCTCTGTGTGCTCAGTGCCTCCGTGGTAGTTTTTCTCGTTTTTTGATTCACGCCTTTATTTAACAATTATTCATCCATTTATTAGAGGTCAACCCTCTTTTAGTATTGATAACCGAAAATGAGTATGCAGCTATAGCCAAAACCTTTAAATGGGGTATTTCGTACAAAAGATAAATAGTAAATCGTTCGAATTTATAAAGTACAGACATACAGATGATTAAATTGATTATGCTATTTTTATTGATATAAAAGATACCTGTAAGTGGCTAATTTAAAGGATAATATTTGGGAAGTACACGAAAAATCTATATTTTCGGCAGTTATAATGAGGTGTTTTGAAATTGCAAGATATTCCTGATGATTTTATTAACAGTATTGTTAAGATTTTTCAACCTTATTTGAATTAGGAACTATGAAAAGACATTTGCTCAAATAGTTGAATTAGTTCAAGTTCAATTAACAAACCGATGGCTATGAATAATAAAAAGTTAATAATTTGTTTGATTTTTTTCATGTTGGTTTTCCTAAATTATGCGAAAACACAGTCGTTATTTGCATATATTGAAACAACTGGAGGAAAGAATGAGTTTTGCACAAATCAAATTATTACGTTGGTAGGGCAAACAGAAAATGGTTCAGGCTCATTTTTAAACCACACATGGATGGGGAATAATGAAATGATAATTAAAACCATTGAAAATGTTGCGATAATAAAATCAAATAAATCTGGAAGTTATCAATTCACCTATACAGTTAAGGATAATACTGGTGAAGAAGCAACAGTAAATATCACAATTTTCTTTAAAGAATCTCCATTTGCAAATCTTGTTATTTCAAATAATGAGATTTTGATTAATAATATAGTTAGTGCGGGAGAGCCTAAGTATACTTGGTTTTTAAATGGGAAAGAAATTGAGGTTAGTGAAAAAAGATTACAGTCTGTTGAGAATGGTGAGTATAAAGTCGTTATAACAGATGGAAATGGTTGTTCCTTTGCTACAAAAAAAGTAATGTATAGTAAATAGAATTACCATCTGAACAACTTAATAATTAAACAGATGAAAAGATTTATATATGAAAAGAGCAAATTCCTAATTGGACTTCTCTTTCTTTGTTTTTTAAGCAATGGTTGGGCTTATGCCTTTGATGTTACAATATCAACATCTGCTGCTGGCGGATCAACTAGTTTTTGTCAAGGAACTATTATAACCTTAACAGTCAGTGCGCCTGAAGCATCTGGCGATCCTGCTTTATTTACTTATAATTGGGGTGGGGATTTGACCTTTATTACAGTTATTGCGCCTGGGGTAGCTCTTGTTAAAACTTCTTCTGTTGCTGGGGATTATTATATTTCTTGCGAAGTTATTGATGAGGATAGTAATTCCGCAACGGGTGATATTAACTTAACATTACTTCAATCACCTTCAGCCTTAATAACAGCAAATGGAGAACCAACAACTTTTTGCGATGGGGGATCTGTTGTTTTAAGTGCAAACACAGGAGCGGGCCTTACCTATCAGTGGAGGCGAGGAATTATAGATATTCCAGGTGCTACAAATTCCGACTATACAGCAACAGTATCTGGTGTTTATAGGGTAAATGTTATCGGATCTAACTTATGTTCAAAATTATCAAATACTATCACTGTTACCGTCAACCCTCTTCCAGCCGCAACAGCAGGCAGTAATAGCCCCGTTTGCTACGATGGGACAATCAACCTAACTTCTACCCCTAATGGGATGGTCAGCTACAGCTGGGTAACAACAGCGCTTACGCCGCTTACCCCTGCTAATGCGGCACTTCAAAACCCATCAATTACCAATGCAACACCAAGTAATTCGGGCGATTATACCGTAACCGTTACCGATGGTAATAGCTGTTCGAAGTCTGCTACAACCTCAGTGTTGGTTTATAACGATGTAAATGGTGGAACAATTGGTTTGGATCATAGCATTTGCTATAATGGAGATCCTAATGCATTTACTGATATGGCTTCACCCTCTGGCGGTGATGCATCTTGGAGCATTTCTTGGGAGTCATTCTCTGGGGGAGGACCATGGACTCCAATAATAGGGGCAGATCAATTAACCTATGATGCGCCGGCTGGACTAACTCAAACAACACAATACCGAAGGGTTGCGACAAATGGATGTGAAACTGTAAACTCAAATACAATTACTGTAACCGTTTATCCAATAATGGATGGTGGTGTTATTGGTTCAGATCAGGCTCTTTGCTTTGGAGCTGATCCTGTGGCTTTTTCCAATACTACTCCACCATCAGGTGGCAATGGAGCATGGACTTATTCATGGGAATCAAAGGTTGGTGCAGGAGCATGGACTCCAATAATAGGGGCAGATCAACTAACTTATGATGCACCTGCTGGAATAACTCAAACTACTTCATACCAACGAGTGGCTACAAATAGTTGTGGTACAGTTTATTCAAATACTGTAACAGTTACAATAACCCCAGCACTTCTAAATAATACCATAGCTGCTCCTCAAGCAATTTGTTCAGGCGATACGCCAGCACTTTTAGTAGGCTCTACTCCAAGTGGAGGCTCAGGAGTTTATACTTACCAATGGCAAAGCAGCACACTGGGAGCAGGCGGTCCATTTAATGATATTGTTGGAGTAGTAAGTAGAGATTATCAACCTGGAGCGTTATTCGCTAGTACATGGTATCAAAGAGTTGCTTATTCGGGAGCTTGCACCTCTACAAGTGTACCAATAGCAATTACTGTTAATCCAGTAATTACCAATAATACAATACCAGCTCTTCAGAATGTTTGTCCGGGTGTAAGGCCTGCAAATATAGTAGGATCAACTCCATCAGGGGGTGATGGTATTTATGCATATCAATGGCAGATTAGCTTAACGGGTATAGTTGGATCTTTTAGCAACATTGCCGGAGCAACAGCTAGGGATTACCGTCCTCCCACTTTAGCCGCTGACAGATGGTTTCAGAGAGTTGTTTCATCAGGTAACTGTACTTCAATTAGTAATGTTATACATATTGCTTTATATCCAGATATTACCAACTATTCCATAACTGCTAATCAAACAATTTGTGAGGGAGATACTCCTGCTCAGCTAGATGGAGGGATTTCTGGAGGGGGAACAGGCCCTTGTACCTACAAATGGCAGGTAGCAACGGTTGCAGCCGCAGGACCTTTTAGCGATATAGCTCCTCTTGCTACTGGACAGAACTACACACCACCATCATTAAATGCGAACAGATGGTATCGAAGAATTACTTACTCAGGGACTTGTAATAGAATAAGCAATGTAATAGCAATTACTGTAACTCCTGCAATTACGAACAATACTATTTCATCTTCTCAACCAGTCTGTTTTAATTCAGCCCCTTCATTATTAACGGGAACTATACCAACAGGAGGGACAGGAGTATATACCTTTCAGTGGAAGAGCAGCACTGTGGGAGCAGGCGGACCATTTACTGATATTGCAGGTCCAAGTGCAACTTTACAGGATTATCAACCTGGAGCATTGACACTCAATACATGGTTTGTTAGAGAGGTAAAATCGGGTCTTTGCTCAAATATTAGCAGTGCTTTGGCCATTACCGTTAACCCGTTACCAACCATAACATTAACAGTAATACCTCCTATTTCAGCCTGTAGCAGTGCGGAGAAATTTTTCTTACCCTACTCAGCAACAACGGGTACGCGCTATAGTATTTCAGCTGGTGCAGCTCCTCTTGCTGGGTTTGCAGCAATTAACAACGCTCCGATAGTTCCTAGCCCGCTTGAGATTCCAATTCCCAAAAACTCAGCAGTTGGTACATATCAGTTTACCATAACCGTTAGCGATGCAAATGGTTGCGTATCGACAAGCCAAAACTTTGACCTTACTATAAACTCCATTCCCGCAGTAACCTTCGGAGGTACGCTAGCTGATCAGTGCGCTGATGCTACAACGTACCTTTTAACAGGTGGTACACCTGTTGGGGGTTCATACACCGGCCCTGGAGTAACAACTCTTACAAGCAACTTCGATGCCTCGGTTGCAGGTGCGGGTACGCATACCATCACCTATACCTATAGCGATGGTACCTGCTCTAACTTCGCCACCAATACCATTACCGTAAATCCAACCATATCGAACAATACCATATCAACCACCAATCCAACCATTTGCTATAACACAAGTCCTGTCCTCACAGGCTTAATACCTACTGGCGGAGATGGAATAACCTACACCTACAAGTGGCAGAGCAGTACAACTGGTGCGGGTGGTCCTTTTACGGATATTCTCGATGCAAATGCAACCAATAAGGATTACACCTCGCCTATGGGAATAACCCAGGATACTTGGTATAAGCGTCTTGTATCATCAGGTCCTTGTACCAACGATGAAAGCAATGTTATAAAAATAACCGTTGGTGCTGAATTTACAGTTACTATTACCCCTACATCACCAAAGTGCGTAGGTTCTGCTGATGGTGAAGCAACAGCTAACCCTGTAGGCGGTATTCCAGGATATACCTACAGCTGGAGTCCTATTTCAAAAACAGATAATCCAGTAACAGGGTTATCAGCAGGTATTCCCTATACCGTAACGGTTACCGATAATATTGGCTGTACGGCTACGGCTACGGTTACGCTAACCGATCCAACCCCAATCACCTTAGGTTTACCCACGGTTGTTGATGTTACCGGATGCTTTGGGGGTAATAATGGCTCAATTCAAATTCAGGCTGCGGGTGGTTTAGGTCCCTATAAATACGATTTATACAATAATGGTGCATTTGTTGCCACTCAAACCCTTGCGGGTTCTGTTACCTTTTCACTACCAACAACACCGATAACGGCGAGCACCCAGTACGAGGTTAGGGTAACCGATGCGAATGGTTGCGGGCCAGTTTCATCAGGACTTATTGAGGTTAAACAACCAGATCAGCTGGTTATTACCAATGTTACTACCACGCCAATTTCTTGTAATGGCTCTGCTGATGGAGTAATTACTATCAATGCAAGTGGAGGTACTGGACCCTATACCTATTCAGTTACCGGTCCGTTACCAGGTGGAACATTCCAGCTAGGCAATACCTTTAATGTAGGCAAAGGCAGCTATGAAATTGTAGTTATGGATGCGAATAGTTGTTCGGCTACTTGGCCTGTAGAGATAATCCTTACCGACCCACCAAAAATATCATTTAATTACCTTGTAACTCAGATTACAACCTGTAGTACCGATAATACTGGGAAAATAGAGATATTAAATGCTACAGGTGGTTCTGGTAGCGGTTACGAGTATTCAATATACCAACCCCCAGTTTGGGGCAGCAACCCTGTTTTTGACAACCTCCCTGGAGGTACTTCAAACCCATACTATGTTCGGGTTAGAGATTCCAAAGGATGTATATTAACTGCAAATAATGGGAGCCCAATTATAATTGATGCTCCAGATCCAATAACCTTCGATGTAGTTAATCAGGTTAATGTAACTGGTTGTTGGTACAATGAAAATGGGAGTTTTAGGGTTCAAAATGCATCTGGAGGAACTGGCAACCTAAGCGTTTCAATTAACGGAACAGATTGGTACTCGATTCCTAGAAACTTTACCCTTTTAGGCGTAGATGATTATTCCGTAAGGGTTAGAGATGATAATAATTGTATAGTAACACAAATTGTATCTATTACAGGCCCTACGCCAATAACTTTAGATGCACCTCCCTTAGTAGTAGGCTTATCGTGCAATGGTATGTTACCTGCCGATGGTGAGATTCACGTTGCAGCATCGGGTGGAGCAGGTGGATTGACCTATTCAATAGATGGTGGTATTCCTCAAGCAGATGGTAATTTTACTGGCTTATCAGCAGGAGATCATATTATAAATATCACAGATATCCTTGGCTGTATTTTACCTCTGACTATAAACGTACCCGAACCCCCAGCCATAGTCTTTACCACTGAGGAGAAAACGGATATTACCTGCTTTGGCGTACCAGCCGATGGCACCATTACCCTTCAAGCAAGCGGGGGAACAGGAGCGTTAACCTACACAATTAACGCCAACCCCCTTAACCCAATGAATGGAGCTACTCTAACCCCAGGAGCAGGTTTGCCTGCAATTTTCTCCGGATTAATGGCAGATTCCTATAGCTATCTGGTAACCGATAGCAAGGGTTGTACTCAGCTGTCAACGGTAAACCTTGATATTATTGAACCTGCACTGTTCACCTTTGTTTCGGCTACAAACACACCATTAGACTGTAATGGTGATAACTCAACCGTTACACTGGTAACATCTGGAGGAACATTACCAATCTCTTATACCCTTACCGATGGTGGAGCGTATAATCAAACCACTAACGATGGTATTTTCTCTACTGTACCAGCAGGCACTTATAACTACTCCATTACCGATGCTAACACCTGTAATACTTTCACAGGTACGGTTGTAATCACTCAACCTGATCCAATAATAATCGATCCACCGATTATTAGCCAAATGACAGGTCCAGCAACGAACGATGGCATAATTTCAGTAACAGCCAATGGTGGTACACCTCCTTTACAATATGACTTGAATAGAAATGGGTCATTCGTTACTTCTCTAACGCCAGGCTTAGGTTTACCAGCAATCTTTAACGGGTTATCGGCAGGAACATACGTAGTTGATGTTATTGACAGCAAGGGTTGTACTGTTTCAACTTCACCGCTATTGATCGGTTTGCTCGACCTAACGCTTACACCAACACAAATTACCTGTAATGGCCTAAATAATGGACAAATTGTGTTAACCGTAAATAGCGGAACACCTCCATATACCATTACATGGACAGGTCCAAGCGGAGCATTACCCGCTTTTAACGATATGATGACGATAGGCCCATTAGCACCAGGGTTATATTCGGTAAATGTGGTTGATGGCATTGGTGTTATTGGTACTGCCTCAGCTACAATTACTGAACCTGCTGCATTTGATGCTACATTACTAAGCGTTAACGATAAGCAATGCTTTGGCGGGGCAATCGGTTCGGTTACCTTCAATATTTCTGGGGGAAATTTACCATATACCATTGCCTGGACAGAGGGAAGCACGCCTCGAACCGAAGTCGTTAACTTAGAACCATTCATTGCAACAAATGTTGCACCTGGCACCTACACCTTTACCATTACCGATGCGGGCAGCTGCGGAAGCAAAACAATCCCCGATATTACTTTAGCTGATCCAGCACAACTTAACATTACCAATATTGAATGGAATAGATCTTGTTATGGTGTACCGAGCGGCAGTATTATTGTTACCGCCACAGGGGGTTCAGCGCCTTTAACCTACTCCATTGCAGGACCTGTAAGCCTATCTAACTCGGATGGCATTTTCAATAACCTGCCACCTGGAGGCTATACCGTATCATTAATGGATATTAATAGTTGTCCTGCAATTTTTGATGTCCCATTCGCAGGTACTTTAAACGAGAATCCAGAAATAATTATTAATTCAACAACTTCACCATATCTCACTTGTTCATATGACTTAGGATCAATAGATGTAACGGTAACAGGGGGTACCCCATTTGGTACTCCTCCAAACTATACCTATAGTTGGAGTACTATACCCGAAGTAACCACAGAGGACTTAACCGCTCATAAAGGCACTTATACGGTTACTGTTACAGATGCCGCTGGATGTTCGAACGATCAACCCGCAACGATAGATGGCCCAGATGATTTAATTGCATTTGCCGATATTGATGATGCGATATGCTCCCAATTAAAGGTAGCGTTTGGTCAGGATATTGGACGAATTGAGATTGTATTCGTAACAGGAGGAACGGGTATAGAAGCAAACTTCCAATATACTTGGGGTTATCCAGTCTCACCTCCTGTATCAGGTCGGGTAATTGATAAACTATCAGGAGGTACATATACGGTTACCATTATTGATGAGAATAGCTGTACTTATAAACAGTCGTTCACGGTTAACTCGAATCCTGATTATGTGATGGATGCTTATATATTAAAGGATACCATTTTATGCGGTAGTTCAAGCGTTGAGCTGGTTGCATTTCATAATGGCCTTTCTACAACACCGCCACGAACATATACCTATAGCTGGTATCAACTACCTAATGTTTCTGGAGCAAGTATAGGCGATCAGCCCACTTACACTGCATACCCTACACAGAAAACGCAATATTCAGTCCAAATCACTAACGATGGTGGATGCCTTAGCAGCGATACCGTAACGGTGGATATCTACCCAAAAATTGACATTAGCGTACCGCTTTACATCTCGGCGCTTCAGCAAAATACCGATTTTAAGAAGGATACGATAATTGCCATACTTATGGGTAATACCTATAACCTCGATGTAGTTACGGCTAATACGACCTCCCCAACTACGTTTATCTGGAAACCTGAAATTCTTTTTGAGCCCTATGATTCTTGGAATTCATCGATATACATCGATAAAGATATTAAGGCTCAGATTCCAGCGAATCGGATAGCGAACCTAAGGGAGAACCCATCGAGCAACCGAACAACCGAATTTATCCTTATTGATGTGTATGCAACGGCCACACAAACTGGATGTATGGATTCGCTGAGGTTGTACGCTAAAATGGTTGATAATATATCGTTCGGCAATGTGTTCTCGCCCAACGACGACGGGATCAACGATGTTTGGGAGGTTCCTAAGGATTACCTTTTCCCCGATCTTAACATTGAGATATTTAACCGTTGGGGAGCACGAGTTTGGTCGGCTAGCGGCGATAAAGCGGCGAAAGGTTGGAACGGAAGAACCGACAATGGCAAGGAGTTGCCCATTGGGACATACTACTATGTGGTTAAGTTTAATGTCAATAATTCTGATGGAGGATGGAAACCCATCAATGGTTCGATAACAATTGTAAGATAGGAGGAATTTACTATGAAAAATATAATCTTACATATGGGAAGAATTAAAATAGGGCTATTCATTTTAGCAGGATTGCTCTTTTCGTTCATGGCTGATGGGCAGCAAATACCGCAATATACGCAGTACATGTTCAATAACTATATTACCAATCCTGCCGTTGCTGGTACGTATAACTTCTTTCAGATAAGGGCTAGCGGTCGTTACCAATGGGTAGGGCTAAACGATGCGCCCCAAACAACGGGGATTAGCATTTTTGGACCACTCTCGAAGAAGGATATGGGTTGGGGTAGTAATCTTTTTATGGATGTAACAGGACCAACGAGCAGGATGAGCCTTATGGGTTCGTATGCCTACAATATGCCTATTAACGAGGATTTTAGAATTTCAGGGGGAATCTCATTTGGGATTTTACAGTACAAGGTAGATCGATCGAAATTAACTCTGGGTGATAATGCGAATAATGTGAGCGATCCCGCCATCGATAGGGTAAGTTCTGCTCTTACACCCGATGCGAATATTGGTTTCTATGTTTATAACAGTTTGCACTATCTAGGGATTTCGGCGCATCAGCTATTTGGGCAGAAGATAAAAGTAAATGATGAGGCAGAAGGGGTAAACCGGTTAAGGCAGCATATCATTGTTTGTACTGGGACTCGAATTCTCCTTAATCGCAATTACGATGTTGAACCGGGCCTACTCCTTAAGTTCCCTTTTGGCAGTAAATTTCAGTTCGAGTTGAATACTAAGGTAACCTATAAATCGCAGGTTTGGGGAGGGCTATCGTATCGTTTCAGGGATGCTCTAGCAATAATGATTGGCTATAACTACAAGAAAAGGTATGTGATTGGCTACTCATACGACTATAGCTATACTGCTATCCGTCAGTATCAGTCGGGAACGCACGAAATTATGCTAGGATATATATTCGATAAAATTAAGTAGGTTATTGAATCAAACCATTCTAATCAGGATTCCAGGCGAAGAACTGGAATCTTTTTTATTTGAAATTGTAACCACTTTATATGATAAGTGATTTATTTTTGTGATTCATATTTAAAAATGCAACATGCAAAAGCTAGCTAGGTATGCTCTTCTTATGGTACTCCTTGTATCATGTAATCGTGAGGTGGTAATTCCTGAAAAAGATATGGTTTCGATACTTACAAAGATTCAGATCATTGATGCTTCGGTTCAGAGCTTCAGGCTGAGAGAGGCCTATTTTAATAAGGATACCATCGACTACTATAGCCGTACCATTCAATCGTATGGCTATACAGAGGAGCAATTCGACAGTTCACTAAGCTTTTACACCAAAAGGCCTAAGGAGTTCGATGCAATTTATGATAAAGTGATCATAGAGCTCTCGAAGCTTGAAACAAAATTCACTGCTGAGAATAAAAATATCATTGACTCCATAGCTAAAGACACCCTAAAAAACCTTTGGAACCTGAGAACTTCATATCATATTCCCGATGATGGTTCTAGGTCAAAAATAGATTTCATGATTCCGGTCAATGGGTTGGGTGTATATACAATCTCCGCCGATGTGTTAATCCATGATGACGATGCAACAGTTAACCCCTCAATGGAAGCATATTTCTATTTTGATGATAAGTCGAAAGATGGGAGAAAAAGCGGAATTACCACCAAATCTTACAGTAGGGTGAAGGATACATTGACCTACTCGATGCAGCTTGAGCTTAAAAACTCACTGGTAACCCATTTGAAAGGGTCGCTTTATAACCATAGCAATGCTGATACGAATTTCACTAAGCATGCAACCATTATGAATATTAAGATTTCCCATAAACCGGGCAAGCTGAAAAGCATAAAGGTTGACCCAAAGCGAATGCGCCTAAGACAACAAGAATCACCATATTAATGCATCGCTACTCCGCCAATTATATTTATCCTATAAATGGCGTTCCCATAAGGAATGGCATAGTTGTTATTGACAACAGCAGAAAAATTGTTGAAATTGTCGATCCGAAGGGCAACGAGAAGGAGTACGAATCGATGGAGTTTTACAATGGCGTTATCGTTCCAGGATTTGTAAATGCGCATTGCCATCTAGAGCTATCGCACCTAAAGGGTCGATTGGAGAAATCGGATGGTATTGCAGGCTTTGTTTCACAGATCAGAAATCTTAGGGGTGATAGCGAGGGTTTGATTCGTAGTTCAATAACGCAGGCAATTTCAACCCTTGAGTTGAATGGAACGGTTGCTGTTGGCGATATTTGCAATACAGCCGACAGCTTTTCGTTCAAGCAAGCATCAAACCTCCATTTTCACAATTTTATTGAGCTTTTTGGGCTGCTGGAGGACGATGCTGAAGCCCGGTTTGTAAATGCGAAGCTTTTACTAAACGAAACACTACCATTACAGTCAACCAGTTCGTTAGCACCCCATTCACCCTATTCCATATCCGATAGATTATGGGGTTTCATCAGCGATGAGTTGCACAAATCCGATTCGATTGTTAGCATCCATTATGGTGAGAGCTTGCAGGAGTACTCCTTTTTAATGAATAGAACAGGATTACTAGCTGAGAGCTTTAAGGCTCTGGGCATTTCGGATGGCATTGCCTTAGGAATAACCCCCTTTGAGGTTGTAAAAAAGTATTTACCCCATGCAAGCCCAACCCTTTTTATTCATAATACCTTTGTTAAAAGGGATGAGGTAAGGGGTATAATTAAGCATTTTGATAAACCCTACTTCGTTTTATGCCCAACCTCAAATCTTTTTATCGAGGGATGCTTACCCGATATACCCATGCTTATGAACGAGGGTGCTTGTATCGCGGTGGGCACCGATAGCCTTGCCAGTTCCAATACACTTTCGGTATTCGATCAAATACTCATTATTCTTGAAAAATTTTCAGCATTAACCTTTGATGATGCAATTAAATGGGCAACGCTGAATGGTGCAGAAGCGTTAGGGGTTGAATCGATATATGGGTCCCTCGAAAAGGGCAAATCGCCAGGCCTGAACCTCATTACCAACTTTGATTTTAGCCTGATGAAACCAACTAAAATGAGTAGGGTACGCCGGTTAGCTTAATTCGAGTATAGCCGTAACTATTCAGCAGTAATCGAATTGAACAAAAACCACGGAGACGCAGCCTGTCCCGATGTATCGGGAGAGAGCAAGGAGAACCACAACTTGTCCCGATTTATCGGGAGAGGCAATTATAAAAGGACGACTGAGTATCAAAATGCAAAAGAATCACTAACACGAAAAACATAAATATTTTCTCTCCCGATAAATCGGGACAAGTTGTGAAACTCTGTGCCCTCCCTGCCTACCGGCAGGCAGGCGTTTCTCCGTGGTGAATAGTTACGTATAGCCTTTCCCTATCAAATATTTCAATATTTAACGTCAGTTCGATGTAAAAAACAATTTAAGTGCTATGTTATCAGTATTTTACTTTGAGGGGAGAAATGGAACCGAGCTTGCGAGTTCGGCGTAGCCAATAATGCCTGCCTGCCGGTAGGCAGGGAAAAATGGAATATTGCCTGCCTGCATCGCTTTCGCATAGCTTCAGCGGAGCAAAGTCGGCAGACAGGGAAGAAAAAAGTTAGAAGAAACCCCATTATTCCACTATTCCATTATTCCAATTCCAAATGAAAAATTTGTAACAAATTACAATTTAGAGTATTACCACTATTTCTTAAATCGAACTCACGTTATTTAAGCATTATAGGTCGCTTCATGATCTTTTACCCAATCGAGAATAAAAATATCTAACTCTTTTAGTACACGCATAGCATCCTTATTTATGCTATCCTTAAGTTTTTCAATTTTTCTAATAAACGTTTTATGTGATTCCGAATGGCATTCTAGATTTGGGTATCCCATTCTCTTTAAAAGAATCTCCTCTTTAATGAGGTAATTCTCATAGAAGTATGATAAAGCGAAGAAAATTTCGGTTAAGTCGTTTTTATTACCCCCTGAGTTTAGGAGGTTTTTAATATGAGAATGGATTTCAATGAGTTTTCGGTGGCCTTTATCATCCAATGGTATATTGGTGTCTGCTTTACTCCCATTAGGGTTTGAGTTAGTTGTTACCATATCGAAATGTTTTAATAATAGATCAATTAAAAATAGCTTTTGTAAAAATCAATCGTCATGACTATTGTCATACAAAATACTGATATTCAAACATGAACGCTAGGTCTTAAATTTTAATAACTTTGTCTAATTATTAGCTATTTCAAATGGTTTCTTGATGTTAAAGTATGGCAACATTTCTTTTCGATAGTATTGTTTTCGGACCAATCCGAAGCCGCAGGCTCGGAGCATCGCTGGGGATAAACCTTTTACCTGTAAATTCAAAGGTATGCTCGTTTGATTGTATTTACTGTGAGTGCGGATGGACTAATAAGCAGCAAAAAGGTAAACTTCCCATCAGGGAAGAGGTAAGAAAGTACCTTGATGAGAAGTTGATGGATATGAAAGCGAAAGGGGAGGAGTTGGATGTAATTACCTATGCTGGTAACGGTGAACCAACCCTACATCCCGAGTTTTCAGAGATAATTGACGATTCGATTGAGCTACGGAATAGGTATTTTCCAAAGGCGAGAATAGCGGTGCTATCAAACGCAACCATGCTGAATAAGCCCAAGGTTGTGGCTGCGCTTAAAAAGGTTGACCAGAATATCTTAAAGTTAGACTCTGCGTTTGATTCAACTATAAATTTACTTAATCAACCAAGGGTTAAATTCTCGGCAGAAGAGTTGGTTAAGGGTTTAAAATCTTTCGAAGGAAATCTGATCATTCAAACCATGTTTTTACGCGGAAGTTTCGAAGGGAAAACCATTGATAATACAACGGATATTGAGGTTAACGCTTGGCTTGAACTAGTTAAAGCCATTGATCCTAAGGAGGTAATGATTTATACCATTGCCCGCGATACACCTGTTATTGGTTTGGAGAAAGTATCACTTAAAGATTTAAAGGGAATTGCAACAAAGGTTGAGGCGCTTGGAATACCTATTCAAGTATCGGCATAGATAATGAATGGTGAAAAGAAAACAATTCTGGTTTGTCCCCTTGGTTGGGGATTGGGCCACGCAAGTCGAGATATACCAATTATTGAATCTTTTCTGAGGGATGGACACGAGGTTATAGTTGCAGGCGATGAGCAATCATTAGCCCTTCTATCAAAACGTTTCGTGGGAATAAAAACTATTCATTTTCCATCATTTAAGGTTAGGTTTTCGAAGAGAAAGAGCCAATTATTCCCTCTTATTTGGATTGCCATACAATTGCCATATCATATTTTAAAAGAGCATTTTGCGCTAAATCGGTTGGTTAAAGATTATCAAATCGATTTGGTTATTTCCGATAATCGTTATGGGTTGTGGTGCAAGAATGCGAAAACAGTATTAATTACCCATCAGCTAAAGGTTCTCTTTCCAACTCCTTTTCGGAGTTTTGAGCTTGCCGGACAATGGGCTGTTCGTTTTTTTGCGGAGAAATTTGATAGCTGCTGGATACCCGATTTCTTAGGCTCAGATAATCTTGCTGGGGAATTATCACATCCTAGCAAAATCCCTTCAAATGCTGAGTATATTGGAATATTATCAAGATTTTTAGGCATTGAAATCAATCCAACTAGCATAAATTGGGATTTGGTTGGAGTTGTTTCGGGTCCATCACCTCAAAGAGAATTGTTTATTGAACAGGTTGAAAAACTAGTTCGAAGGCAAAAGACTAAAACCCTTATTATGACAGGAAAACCTGATGAGGGGACAGATATTATTGAGAAAAATGGGATTTGGTATGCAGGTCATTTAAACGATTCAACTTTTGCATCGGTATTGAAGTCATCAAAGTATCTGATTTGTAGAGCAGGGTATAGCTCCATAATGGACTTAGTTGCGTTGGGTGTAAAATGCTTGATAGTTCCTACACCTGGACAAACGGAGCAGGAGTACCTTGCAAAACATTTATCTAACGAAGGGTTATTTAAAGTTTGTCAGCAAAACAAATTAGAAAACATTGATATTTCAGAAGCAAAGGTTGAACTAGGCTCACATGACTCTTCGAATCTCCTACAAAACCCTATGCGTATTTAATTTCAATCGCCATTTTGATGCTATTATCACCTTGTTACTTTTTGTTTCGGTGAGGTTAATAGTTAAGATGTGATTTTTAACCCATGTTCTTCCTGGTACAGGTTGCCAACCTTTGGTGGGCTGAACTAAGATTTCAACCGATTTGCCCTTTTTAGTTATACTATATTTTCCACCAATAACACCTTTTTTTTCATCAACATCGATAGTAAATCGCCCATTGAGTAGAATACTATCTTTAAGACAAAAAAATTCAGGTAGAGCAGGAGAGAATTGTATAGTACTGTTATGCTTAACGCCCTTAAACAGAATACTTTTAATTTCTACATACCCATGGTTTTGATTAATTATATAGGTAATCGAATCGTTCTCATTACTCTCCTTTTTAATCCCTTCAGTTGGCACGCTTTTATTTGTATTCCAAATTATGAAGATCGGGTCAAACGACCATCGAGCAAAGTACAATCGTTGCCAGTTGATAAGCCCTGGTATTTTCTTAATAGTCAGTATTGTATCGTTTATTGCGATGGACGCATTGCCCTCATGAGTGTTCAAGAAGTTCATTTTTCGCATGTACCATAACGGGAAAAAGGTGTAATCAGAATGATGTAGGTTTATTAAGCCTATTGGCGCTATAAAGTCTAAACTTTCGGGGTAATTTCCTGAAAGATTTGCAACAATATTATTTCCATATTTATCGGTAAATGATAGGTTGAACTTAAGATTACCATTTTGGTTTTCGAATGAGCAGGTTGGATTGAATAGTTGAGTTGGAATTGTATGTTGAACCGAGTCGAAGTAGTACAGCTGCTGTTTCATGTTCAACCCTTTGGTATGATATATCTCCAATCTATCATCGTGACGCATTAGCATGCAAACAATGCCCTTTCCAAAAACAGAGTCGTTGTAAAACTGGCATTCTAGAAACTTGTACTTAATATGCCCCTTGAAATCGAAGAGCATTAGTTTCTCAGGATTCTCAATGTCCATCGAAAAGGGAGATATAATAACCCCTTTAGATGCGCTAGCATAAATATCAGTTCTCAAATCATCATTAATTAAGAACCTTTCAGGATTTAACGAAACGTCTTTAAGGATGGTACATGAGTAGAATGTTAGAAATAAGACAACCTCGAACGCCGGATTCTTTTTCATTTTTTTAATGTGTTTACAAGATTGTCAATTTCCTCAATCCTTAGCTTCGATACTGTTGACGATACTCCTGAAATTTTACGCACCAAAAACCGTTCGAAAAAATTCATCTTTTCGAATAGAAATTCCCCCCCAACTATTGCATTGTAAACGGAATGATTTCTAAGGAGTTCAGGGTAGTTATTGTTAAACTCCTCTTGCTCTTTCTTTTCGTCCATGCAGCAGAGGTAAAGGGAAACCCTTTTCTGCATCAGGGAAATGGTATTATCCTTAATAAATTTTTTAATATCGCTTTGAATACTCCCAGCGTGAATTGAACTACCAATGATAATGGTCTCGTAGTCCGATAAGTCAATCTTGGGCTTATATTTTAAGTTATAGGTTTGCACAGTTGTGCTATCGAGTTTTTCTTTGATGATATTTGCTACCTTTTCGGTAGTTCCATGGCTTGATGCGAAGACAATAAGTGTTTTCATTTTTATATTTTTTTGCGTTTGAATACTCTGTGAATTTGATTGGCATGAATTCAATGCTATTAATAGGAATAGCGTTACGGCTCTCATTCTATTTCGATTGATTTTTACCGAACTGATAGATAATACCAAACTTCATAAAACTGGAGGCGGGCATTTCATATATACTTTGGTTATAAAAATCGTTGTAAATTTTTGTGCCCCGGTACACATCAAAATAGAACCCTAGTTTGCTGCCATTATTCATATGAAATGGTGTTGCTGATAACCCTGCGGTAATCCCGCTTGAGAAGTTATTGAGGCTATAATCGGTTAGAGCAGTTCCGCTGTCTAAAACCGAGAACATATTGAACTGTATAAGGTAACCAACCTTAAACTGAATTGAGCCAAGAGGATTGTTTTTATGAAAAAAACTAAAGTTATAGGTAACAGGGAGCATAATCTGTGAACTACTAATCCTTCGATTTCCGCTGTACCCATTGCTATAATCATTAAAGGTAAAGGTCTGGTTATTGTACATATAGTCAATACCCGTTTCTATAGCATTTCGTTTGATAGGCAAAACCACATGACCACTAGCATTGAACCCTATTTTAGTTGCTCCAGTAAACGCATCGGGTTGGACGTTGGAGGTTTTAGTGAAATCGGTATTTTCGGTAATACCGCCTTTGTTAAACCCTATCTGCGCTCTGTAGTATGGATGAAGTGTATCTTTGCTGATACTGCAACCTGCAAGCATTAGGGTGGGTATGAAAAGAAGCCCTTTTTTCATTTTGTGTCAGAATTAATATTTGATACAAATGAAGATGAAAACCCCAATTTAGAAGTCTTACTTTCCGTTTTTGAAGTATCAACAAAATGAGAATTGCAAAAAAAAGAGGTCTCAATTTATTGAGACCTCTCGATATATTCACTGGGAGTATGCCCTGAGACCTTCTTAAATACTCGATTGAAAGTTGCTTTAGAGTTAAAGCCGCAATTATATGCTATACCAATTATGTTTAGATTCTTATTTTGTAAATCTTTGCACTGTTTTTTGAACTCTTCAACCCTATAATAGTTAATAAAATCAAAAAAATTCTTGTTTAAGTCGGTATTGATAATATCTGAAAGGTATTCTGATGATACTTTAAGCTCCTTGCTAAGCATGCTGAGGGTAATTTCGGGTTGCAGGTATGGCTTTTGAAGTCTCATATAATCTAGAAGCGTTTGAATAAACGCTTTCTCATCTTCACGCAAGGGCTTAATGGGAGACCCTTCTGGGTGATGCATTAATGTTTTTTCGAGGTTAACGTCTATTGTTTTTGTAAGGAACAGATTCTCCTGCTTGATACCGTAAAACCCAATAAAAACTAAGTAAACCGATGCAATAATAAAGCTCAAGAATTGCAGCAAACCAAAGGTTGCAATAGGAACAAAAAGGTCGATAATAAAGAATGAATTGACGAAAACGGATAACAAAATCCAAGATTTCAAACCAAGGTTTAGCCATTTTAGGTCAATGCCAATGGTTTGAGAGAAGTACCCCTCGATCTCCCCTTTATATTTAACTATCAGTTTAAGCCCAAAGTAAAAATACACTATCTGCGAGAAGGCGATAAGGAGAAGGAATACAGGGTATGTAAAGGATTGCTTAAAGGTTTCTGAAAGCACGTAAGCAATTCTCTCATTTACCGGTATTGAGTATATTTCAATGGAATGCTGAAGAATCATTCCTGCAAATGGTATTAAATTTAGCAGGTAGATAGCTTTAAACCTGAAATACTGGTCGGTTAACGATTTTATATATAGCCAAAGGATAGGGCCATGCAAAAGAAGGAATGGTGCTGCAGTAAATATGAACCAAGGGTATGGGAAGCCATTCTGACGGTTGTATGCCTCTATGTAGCTTAAAAAGATATTGATAGCAAATGCAAGAAAAAATACGGCTAGTATAAAATCCGAAACTGATTTTTTCTTCTTGGTAAGGATTAGCATGGCTAAGAAAATGCCTTCAAAAATCCCGATGATAAGAATGTTTATCATGAATTAAAAATTATTGAAGTTACATATTCCCCCTTTCGGAATCGTTTAGTATCCGTTTGGTGATTATCCTTACAGGAAACCTGGCCGCTAGGAACCCGATGACAATTACAATAATTAGCACCAAGCTAATATCTAAAAGTTGAATATCAACGGGGTAGGTATCAATAATAAAACTTCCTGATCCCTGAATTTTAATTAACCCGAATGTGGTCTGAGCCCAGCAAATTATTAGACCGAAAACCGTTCCAATTAGAGTTCCACCCATCGTGATAAGCATACCTTCTGCCATAAAAATTTTTTGAATCAACTCATTATCAGCCCCCATACTGCGAATGGTTTCCACATCGCTACGCTTATCGATGATAAGCATTGAAAGAGAGCCAATAATATTGAATGATGCAATTACAAGAATTAGTGAAAGAATGAACCCGATGGCAAGTTTTTCCGATTTCATGGTGCGGAACAACACCTCGTTCTGTTGAAATCTATTTAATACTTTATAATTGCTCCCAAGAGTTTCTTTTACTTTTTCTTGAAGGGTTTCTATTTTCACACCTACCTTTGATTTGAGTTCAATGGAGGTGACTTCATTTGTATAATTCAAAAGATCTCGTGCAAACTCAATTGGAATAATAACATATTTTGAGTCGAACTCCACTTCAATGGCAAAAACGCCAGCAAGCATTATACCCTTTGTAGTAAATAAGTTTTCGGGTGATAATGATGTGTATTTTCCCCTTTTGGGGACGTAGATGATTAGTGGATCGAATTGGGAAATTCTAGCGTTAAGGTAGTACGCTACACCTTGCCCCATTATGGCATGTGGTTGATTTGCTTTCCATAGGTCGAATGTTCCATCTATCATCATCGAATCAACCCCTGTGAGAGTTGCATAGTTCTTGCTTACCCCTTTTATCATTCCGGGATACTGCTTGTCGCCACATCGGAAAATGGCATTTTCCTCTAAAACCTCAACAAAAATGGCAACCCCCTCCATCGTTTTTAATTTTTCGATCTCAGGAAGGTTTGGACTGAACGTTTTACCCTCAACCAAGCTAATCTTGATTTCGGCATCAAATGTTGAGTACATTTTTTTGATAAGTGAATCGAAACCGTTAAAAACAGAGAGAACAACAACTAAGGCAGCAACCCCCATTGTAACTCCAAATAGCGAAATAATGGAGATAATGTTAATTACATTATGCGATTTCTTGGCAAAAAGGTATCGCTTGGCTATGAATAGGGGGAAATTCATTAGTTGATTTTTTTAACCCTTCAAGGGTTAATTATTATACTTTCCTACAAATATACAGAATCTCATCCTTAGGTAAGGCGTATCGTTTTATTAAATCCTCAGAGAATGTATGAACGTAATTATCCTCAGTTACATCAAATCCAGCTTCACGGAGTCGTTTAGCATAATCCCTACCATATAGCCTAAGGTGATCGCGCTGCTTGTAATGTTTTTCCCTAAGTTCAGGGGTATTGATATTGCTATCCTCTAGTGTAACTTCAAGGGAATAATCGAGAGGGATCTGAAAAATTCCGAATCCTCCTGGCTTCATAATTCTAAACATTTCGCTCATGGCTTGTCTATCGTCATCAACATGTTCAAGCACATGGTTACAGATAATAATATCGAAATTTGAATCGGGGAAAGGAATACTCTGAACATCCAGCTTAACATCAGCCCAAGGAGAAATCAGATCCGCAGTTATATAATCGAGGTTCGCTAATTTTTTGAATGGTTTTATGAAGCAGTATTCAGGGGCAATATGCAGCACTCGCTTCGGGCTTGTGAAAAAATCGGTTCGATTCTTCAGGTATAGCCATATCAGCCGATGCCTTTCGAGCGAAAGGGAGTGGAATGCCAACGCATTTGGGCGTGATTGGAGTCTTCCGTAGGGTAGTATTTTTCGGTACTTTTTTCCCGAGATGGGGTCTTCAATTCTATTGCCTATATAGAATATTGCAATCGAACGTAAAAGAAAAGCAACCACCATCTGCTGATAGTGGCGGGGTATAAACCGTGAAGCAAGAGATATAATATGTTTGAGCATTAACTAACTCTTCAGAAGTTTATCAATGTTTTCGATATAATCGAGCGAGTCATCAAGAAAGAAGGATAGCTCAGGAACTATTCTTAGCTGATGCCTAACCCTTTGGGCCAATTCATGACGGAATTGCTTGGTATGAACCCTAACGGTTTGAAGCATCTCCTCCTTCTTATCGGTGGGGAATATGCTGATATAGACCTTGGCTACGCCGAGATCGGGGCTAACCCTAACTGATGTAACCGTAATTATCTTTCCCCTAAATAAAGAAGTGCCTTCCTTCTGAAATATATCCCCTAAATCCTTCTGAAGCAACCTCGATACCTTGTTTAACCTTGTGCCTTCCATATCCTTGATTTTGTGCAAAGATAGTTGATTTAAAAGATAATAACAGAACTCGATCCTCTGATATGTTATCCTGCCCTTTAAAAATCACACAGAATCTTTTTCAATTATTATTAACCGAGAAAAAAATCTAAAATCAATAGGTCGCAGCGATGCTGCTTCTATCTAAAATGTAATCGTCTATTCTACAAATAGTTCGCAGCAATGCTGCTTTTCTATAGTCGCATAGCGATGACCTATTTGTAGTAATTAGAGAAAAATCAAATTCAAGCCCCATTAGGCCTGCCTGCCGGTAGGCAGGGGCGACCTATACATAGAATGTAGTAATATCAAGTATTTCATGAATTGTATAGTATTTTAGTCGGTCAGTAGTGATACATTATATAGATTAAGCAGTTTTGTGCTTCGTTAAAATCTCATAATATGATAGTTACGGTATTTTTTAAACCAAAAATCAATAACTCCGCCCCTGCCTACCGGCCGGCAGGTTTTAAGGCGGAGTCAAGATAAAGAAGAATCCTCGGCTTTAGCCAAAAGCGTAATGTACGGTTTTAAGAGTAGAATTGTTTCTACGTTGATTACTAGAAAGTATATAGCAGCTGGTGTAGAAAGTCAAGGGCTGAAGCTCACAAATCGTTAGATCATTATCTCCGCCTTAAAAGGCGGAGTTATTAGAACAATCCTCTTTCCGAGGGCTATAACGCTTTGGGTAAGCAGTATAGATACAACAGCTGATAATTAATCTGTATAATGTCTATTATACCTTAACTAATTGTTGACTTTACAAATAATTCGATAATGTATTTATTTCCATTAAATTTGTGATGGCAATAATTAAATTTCATTGATTTGGCTTGATTCAGGAGTAAGTATTATTGAGTTCTTACTTTGTAACTATTCAGCAGTAATTGAATTGAACAAAAACCACGGAGAGCCACAACTTGTCCCGATTTATCGGGAGAGGCAATTATAAAAAAACGACTGATTATCAAAATGCAAAAGAATCACTAACACAAAAAACATAAATATTTTCTCTGTGAAACTCTGTGCCCTCTCCCGATAAATCGGGACGGGCTGTTTTTCCGTGGTGAATAGTTACCTTACTTTTAATAATATTAAATATAAATTTGTTGTATGTCCAAAAAGCTAATAAAAGTTGACGATAAGCTATCAAAATCAAAGTATAAGCAGATTATTGACTCTATAATCGTTTCGATTAACGAAGGAAAACTATGTAAAGGCGATTTGATGCCTAGCATTAATCAGGTTTGTGCGGATTGGGGTCTTTCGCGCGACACCGTTATCTCAGCATACAACGAGTTAAAGGCCAGAGGAATTATTACTTCTAGCCCAGGAAAGGGATATTATGTGGATAGTATAACCACAATGTTTAAGCATAAAATATTTGTTCTTTTCGATGAGTTAAATGCGTTCAAGGAGGATTTGTACTCATCATTTCTTGAGGCTTTAGATGGCAAAGCACAGGTTGACATTTACTTTCATCACTTTAACAGAAAAATTTTCGATAGTTTAATTAAGGACAACAATGGCAATTATACCACTTATATATTGATGCCAACAAAATTCGAGGGGGTACAATCAACGCTGCAAAGTTTAACCGGGAAAGTCATAATCCTCGACCAGCTACCATCGGAGCTGGGGAATAGCTACTCATCGGTTTTCCAGAATTTTGAGAAGGATGTATATAATGCATTAAAATCAAGGCTTGATCTGCTTGAAAAGTATAAGAAAATAGTAATGGTATATCCTGGTGGAAAGGAACCTGAGGGTGAGTTTAAAGGATTTCAGAAATTTTGTAAGGATTATAAAATCAACCATCAAGTAATTGATAACCTTAACGAAGTTAAGATATCCAAAGGTGAGGCCTATATTGCAATCTGGGATCGTGATTTAGTTTTATTGGTGAATCAAGCAAAAGAGTTGGGTTTGCAGCTTGGTCAAGATCTTGGTATTATATCTTATAATGATACTTCTCTTAAGCAAGTTGTAGTTAATGGTATTACCACAATAAGTACCGACTTTAAGCTAATGGGCAAGACGTTGGCTGAGTTGGTTTTTGATAAAAGGGTTATACTAATCGAAAATCCATCGTCGTTGGTTGTACGAGGATCGCTTTAATTTTATTCATTTCGTTTTTGCTATGTAGTGACTTTTCGTATATTCATAGTCTAATATATTTCATATCAACTCTGTAAGGGTTCAAAACCCTGACAGAGTTGATTACAATTGAATGTAATTTTTATTTTTAGACCCGATATAATCTGTTTTCATCCATAATAAATAAGGGATACCTTAACTCTCTCCGTTATTCCTTTCTCTAATAAATCTTAATGTTTCTATATGTGATTTATAAACGTCAGATAAACATGATGTTATTAAAATATTTATTTTTTCTATAAAAAAAACATACTAGTACCTACTAGTATTATAAAAAAATTGTATATTTCGATATTAAATTAGCTTAAATAATTATTAAATAACAGAATAACAAATAAATAGAAATTGATACTGAAAATTTATAAACAATAAAAAATAATAACCATATGCATGTGACATACTAAAATCCCCTAATTTCACTTAACTAAATACAAAACTATGAAAGTAAAAATCAAACGAAGAATGCTTACAGAAGAGTTGGTTGGAAAAGCAACGCTTCTGTTAATTGGTATTCTGTTGGTTTGCAGTCAGATAGGCTATGCAACCCCGAATACTAGCGAAAATCAAGAAAAGATTACCATAACCGGTAAGGTGGTTGACAGCAATGGCGAAACCATTGTTGGCGCTAACGTTTTAATTAAAGGAACTACAACAGGGGTGGTTACCGATGTTAATGGTAATTACTCAATTCAAGCGAACCAAGGGGATGTACTAGCATTCTCCTTTGTAGGTATGGTGAGCCAAGAGGTAGTTGTTGGCACATCAAATACAATAAATATTACACTAGCAACCGAAACTACAGATATTGATGAGTTGGTAGTTGTAGGGTATGGAACACAGAAAAAAGTAAACCTTACAGGTGCTGTTGCTGCAGTACAAGCTGAAAAACTTTCGAACCGACCAATGACCAATGTATCAACAGCTTTACAAGGCTTGTTACCAGGAGTGGTAATTATTCAAAACAGTGGTCAACCAGGTAAAGATTTTGCTTCAATTAGCATCAGAGGTACGGGAACTCTTAATAATGGTAGCCCGATGATTGTTGTTGATGGAGTTGAATCAACCATGAACGATATTGATCCTAATGATATTGAAAATGTTTCAGTTCTGAAAGATGCAGCTTCCGCATCAATCTACGGGACAAGAGCAGCTAACGGTGTTATATTAATTACTACCAAAAAAGGCAAAAATAGCCCAATGAAATTAAGCTATTCGGGATACATGGGAAAACAAAAACCAACTAGACTCCCTGAATACTTCGAATCTGCCGAATACGCTGAAATAACTAACGAAGCAAGGGTAAATATGGGTTTAACGCCAACCTATACGGCTCAACAGATTCAGTTATTCAGAGATGGATCAGATCCAGATAACTATGCAAACACCAATTGGCAAAACCTGCTTTATGCTGGTTCAGGGTTACAGCAAAGTCATTATCTTGATATTTCTGGAGGAACCGATAAAACCCAGTACATGGTATCCCTTGGACATCTGAGTCAGGATGGAATTATTAAACTTGCTTCTGATAAAAGATATAATTTCAGAACAAACTTCAATACCCAAATCTATAAAAACCTTCATTTTGGCTTTAATTTATCCTACAGCTTGTCAAATGTAGTAGAACCTACAAATCCATACACAGGTGATATGGCACAGATATTCAGGCAGGTAAACAGAATCTCTCCCATGGT
Organism: Bacteroidales bacterium; assembly: GCA_003818205.1. GTDB lineage: Bacteria > Bacteroidota > Bacteroidia > Bacteroidales > Tenuifilaceae > UBA8529. Next base: position 14,819 of record RPRQ01000021.1, on the reverse strand, counting down.
GCCCTATAAGTATTCCGATGGTCTTTATGGATATATTAATGATGGAAACCCGATTGCCTGGATGGATCTTGGAGCTACAAATAATTCAAAATATAACAGGGGCTTGGCCAATATATTTGCAGAATTCGAGCCCTTTAAAGGACTTAAGCTAAAAGGAAATTTAGGTTATACAAATACACTTGATCAGGGCTCAATGTTTGTGAAAGATATTCAATTCTATAGTTTTGCAACCAAACAACCAACTCTTTACCAGGGGCCTAACTACCAGAGAGATTATTTTGGGTATGATCATACTATAACATTACAAAGTATCTTGGAGTATAGTAAAACAATTGCAAATCACAGTTTTGTTATTTTAACAGGGTACTCTCAGGAATTATCAAGGAGCGATTATACTCAAGGGGTAAGGAAATCATTTTTAAATAACGAACTCTACGAACTAAATGCAGGATCAACAGTAGGTCAGTCGGTTGAGGGATCCGCATCTGAAATTGCCATGCAATCCTATTTTGGAAGGTTGAGCTATAATTTTAAAGATAGATATTTATTTGAAGCAAACTATAGATTCGATGGTTCTTCACGATTTGGGAAAGATTACAGGTTTGGATTTTTCCCTTCGTTCTCTGTAGGATGGAGGGTTTCGGAAGAGTCATTTTTAAAAGATAATAGCTATATTTCAAACCTTAAGGTCAGAGGGTCATGGGGTAAATTAGGAAATGATAATATTGGAACATATCCTTCAATCTCTGCAATCTCTTTGGGACAAAACTATAATTTTAATAATGACGTTGCCGCAGGTGCAGCTGCAACTAGTGCAGGTAATGATCAGTTAAGATGGGAAGCAACTGAAATACTAGATGCCGGACTTGATATTGGCATGTTCCAAAATAGTTTGACCTTATCGGCCGATTATTTCATTAAAAAGGCACAAGACATTCTTATGACTCTCCCATTACCTGCCACTTTTGGATTATCAGCACCATATCAAAACGCAGGAAAGGTTGAAAATAAAGGCTTTGAATTTCAGCTAGGCTATAAAGGCAAATCGGGAGATTTCAATTACGATGTTTCATTCAATACCTCTTTTATAGATAATAAGGTTACTGATCTAAAAGGAATTGATCCTATCGTAAATGGAATATGGTTCAAAAAGGTTGGCTACCCAGTAAACTCCTTTTATGGCTACGAGGCAGAGGGTATTTTTAATACTCAAGAAGAAGTAAATGGACATGCCACACAGGCAACCGGCACAGGTCCTGGCGATATTAAATACAAAGATCAAAATGGTGATGGCGTAATTGATGGAGATGACAGGGTTTATCTTGGAAGCCCCGATCCGGGAATTATTTATGGGCTAACCATATCTGCAAATTGGAAAGGGTTCGATCTTTCAGTTTTCTTTCAGGGAGTGGGTGATGTTAAAGGGTACTTGCAGATTGAAGCAATTGGAGAAATTGGTGGAAACACATCAAAACCTTCATCTCTTTGGAGAGATAGGTGGACCCCTGAGAACTTAAGCCAGAAATTTCCACGTGCCTTATTAAGTAGCAGAACTCAGAATAGTGCTTCTAAAAATCCATCTTCATTTTGGGTTCTCAACGGATCTTACGTTCGATTAAAGAACATTCAACTGGGGTATACAATTCCCAAAAAGGTAACCAATAAAATTGGAATTGATAGAATCAGGATCTACTATAGCGGACAGAATATTCTTACCTTAACTAAATTTAAAAATAAGGGTTTCGATCCTGAAGCCCCAGCGGGTTCAAGGGGTAACTATTATCCACAGGTAATGGTTCATACTATAGGTGTAAATATTAACTTTTAAAGCTTACTCTCATGAAAAAACTACATGTATTAATAATAGCAATAATCCTATTAAGCTCGTGTGAGAAAGATTTTCTTGACAGGAGCCCCCTGGATCAATTATCACAAACCTCTTTTTGGAAAACTCCAGCGGATGCACTAGCTGCTGTCAATGGTTGCTATGCAGGTTGGGAGGATGGATATAATGTCTTTTATACTGATTGTGCTACTGATAATGCCTATAATCCTTTTCCTTGGGAAGGATTCACTGTGCTTGGTAGCGGTTTGCAAACTCCAACTGACTTTGGAACAAGCCGATATTCATTTACAACAGTTAGAAAATGTAACGATTTCCTCGAGAATATTGATAAGGTGGTTATGGATGAAAATTTAAGAAAAAGATATAAAGCAGAAGTTAGATTTATACGTGCTTATCAGTATTTTATTATGACACAATACTATGGAGCCGTTCCACTTGTAACTAAAACGTTGGCATTTCAGGATGCAAATGTTCCAAGAGATCCCAAAACAACGGTTGTGAATTTCATTCTTAACGAACTATCACAAATTGCTCCTGATTTACCTGTTTCTTATAGTGGTAGTGATATTGGAAGGATTACAAGTGGTGCTGCCTATGGATTAAAGGCAAGGTTGGAGTTATTTGAAGGAAAGTATGCTGATTGTATTACCTCATGCCAAAGTGTAATGGGCTTAGGCTATCAGTTATACCCAAACTATAGGGATTTATTCAGGGAAATGAATGCGAATAATCAGGAGGTTATTCTAGATGTACAATATAAAGTTGATGATAGCCCTAATTGGATTGTTGGCGTACTCGCTCCAGGCTCATTAGGAGGATGGTGTTCAATAAACCCAACACAAAAATTGGTAGATGCATACGAAATGAACAATGGCAAAACCATTAACGATCCAACTTCTGGATATAATCCTGATGATCCATATAAGAACAGGGATCCTCGTTTGGATGCAACCATTATTTATCCTGGTTCCTATTTTGGAGGAATTTATTATAATCCCATCAATGAATCTTCCCCTGATTATTATGCACCATATGGTGGTTCAAAAACTGGTTATCTGATGAGAAAATATGAAGAAAACCTTTCTGATTTTGCTGATGTATGGAATACTGGATTAAATACGATTGTAATGCGTTATGCTGAAATTCTCTTAACCTATGCGGAAGCTAAGATAGAATCGAACCAAATTGATGGAACAGTTTATAATGCAATAAATGATGTTAGGTTAAGAGCGGGAATGCCTGTTGTTGATCAGATAGTTTACAACGATCAAACAACCTTGAGGGAACTAGTTCGCCGTGAACGTCAGGTTGAACTAGCCATGGAAGGCTTACGCTGGTTTGATATTGCTCGTTGGAGAATTGCTGAAGTAGTGATGTCGGGCCCATTATATGGTAGCCGTTTAGGAGATGTCGATCCTGACAATGGTGCTTTAACATTAACAACTGAAAGAATTTTTGTTGAGGATAGGGTATTCAATCCAGCAAAAAACTATTTATGGCCTATTCCACAGAGTGCAATAGATGTAAGTAAAGGTGTATTAACTCAAAACCCAAATTACTAAAACGCAGAAATTTAAAATTCAAGCAATTCGCTTTATTTTACCGTAAATTTTGAAATTACCGTTTAGGTAAAATAGTTTAATAACGAAAAGTTTGAAGGAGTAAATTTTTCAAGAGGCTGTCGTTTTCGACAGTCTCTTTTCATCTTACAACTTTATTCGTAACTACTCAGATAGGTTATAGTGTAGAATATTAGACATGTAGGGTTCAACGAAGTTAATAATTCGGGTTAATTGAATTCTGATAATCAATTTTAAAATCTATCAAAGTAGAATTAAACAGTTTATAAAACTATTCCATTTGCAATTAATAGCATAGAACTATGAAACACCTATGTAAATCTGCTTGCACAAACACGTATGAACTGAGCGTTTTCCCGATTAAAAACATCCCCGATAGAGATCGGGGCAGGCAGGGACAAGTTGTACGAGTTTGGCGTAGCCAACAAAATATGGGCGTTCCTGGTCTGCCCTGACTACCACCTGCCTGCCAATAGGCAGGGCAGGACAGGCAGGCATACGCTAAAGAAAGTACGCTAAAAAATCATAGCTGTAACAACTTAACTATTAGTATTCTGAAAATTTCGTACGTATGAAATGTAGATTTATTGCAGTTGCAGTGCTTTGTCTGTTTGCATTACAGGCTAAGACACAGGTATTGCCAACAGAGCTTCAAACACCCCAGGTAGTAGAAGTTAACAGGCAGCCAATGAGGGCTTGGTCATTCGCTTTCGAAAGCAAAGAGTTGGCCGAAAAAATGGAAAAAGAAAATTCAACCTATTTTAGCCCACTAAACGGTATATGGAAATTCAAATGGGTTGCTAAGCCAGAGGACAGCCCAAAAGGTTTTTACAAACCAGATTACGATGACAGTAGCTGGGATAACTTTAAAGTACCCTCAAACTGGGAGGTAAATGGTTATGGAATGCCAATTTACATAAATCATGGTTACGAATTTACTGGGAAAAGAAAAATGGGCGAAGATCTTGATCCTCCATTCGACATCCCTTCCGACAATAACCCGGTAGGAAGCTATCGCCGAAAATTCACAATACCCGAAAACTGGAAAGAACGGCAGATTTTCATCCATTTAGGTGCGGTTAAGTCAGCATTCTTTATTTGGATAAACGGCAAAAAAGTAGGATACAGCGAGGATAGCAAATTGGCTGCGGAATTCGATATTACGAAATATGTCTGTATGGGCGAAAACGAGATTGCCCTTCAGGTTTATCGCTGGAGCGATGGTTCATACCTCGAATGTCAGGATATGTACCGCATTTCGGGCATTGAACGCGATGTTTTCCTGTATTCAACACCACTGCTTGATGTTCGCGATTTTAATATTACCAGTACGTTAAAAAATAGCTATCAGGACGGCGTTTTCAGCATTGATGCTGAAATAAATAATTATCGAATCGATAAAAGAACTTTGCATAGCAAACCCGATTCATTCAAAATTGGTATTGAAATATGCGATGCTGCCGGAAAGGTTTTTTATTCCGATAAAACATCCGATTATAAAACCGTTTTGGGGAATTATAAAACAAGGGTAACCTTCGAAACAGTTATACCCGGAGTAAAGCAATGGTCAGCAGAAATCCCATACTTATATACCCTATTAATTACACTCGAAGATAAAAGCGGGAAAGTGCTGGAGGTGATACCGCAGCGTATTGGTTTTCGTACAATCGAAATAGTTAATAATAATGTACTCGTAAATGGGAAACGAGTACTCTTTAAAGGGGTAAATCGTCACGAACACAACCCCAAAACAGGGCATACCCTTTCTCATGCCGACATGCGCAAAGATGTTGAGATGATGAAAAAGTTGAATGTTAACGCTGTTCGTTGCTCACATTATCCTCCCGATCCATATTTCTTCGACCTTTGCGATGAAAGCGGATTATATGTTGTTGATGAAGCAAATATCGAGTCGCATGGTCGCTATTACGATCTTGAATTCACGCTTGCCAATGATAAAGTTTGGAGAAATGCCTATTTCGAAAGGATTAGGCGAATGTATGAACGCGACAAAAACCGGACCTGTGTACTATTCTGGTCACTGGGTAACGAAGCGGGTAATGGCTGCAATATGTATGAGGCGTATGATTGGTTGAAAAAAACCGAAAAAACGAGACCTGTTCAATACGAAAGAGCTGAAGATGATTACAATACCGATATATATGTACCCCAGTACCCTGATCCCGATTGGATGATAGAATACGCTAATAGTAAGCCCGAAAAAGTAATGATCGTGTCGGAGTATGCGCATATCATGGGGAATAGTCTTGGTAATTTCTCGGAATACTGGGATGCCATTGAGCACAATCAAACCCTGCAAGGTGGTTTTATTTGGGAATGGATAGACCAGGGTCTCGATACCGTGAAAAATGGAAAACGGATTATGGCATACGGCGGTGATTTCCCGCTTGCTGGGCCTCCAGACAATAATATCTCGGATAACAATTTTTGTGTAAAAGGGGTTGTAACTGCCTATCGCGATTACACCCCAATGGCCCATGAGGTAAAGAAAGTACACCAGAATATCAAGACAAAAGCAGTTGATATATCAAAAGGAATTATTGAGGTTGAAAACGCTTATTCTTTCCGTAATCTGGATAATTACTACATTAATTGGACAGTACTTGAAAATGGAAAGCCATTAGAACAGGGACGCATTGAAACATTAGCCGTTGATCCACAGGAGAAAAAACAATTTGTGCTTCCGTTTAAAACCAAAATCCAAGCAGAAAAGGAATATTTTATAAATGTAAGCTATAGGTTGAAAAGTGAAGAGCCCTTCCTTCCTGCTAGCTACGAACAGGCATATGAGCAATTGACCGTAAACACGCCAACCCAGACAAAAATAAGCTCTGAAACCAAAAGCCAAATAAAAGTAACTCAGACCGATAAAACGTTTACCGCATCAGGTAAAGCATTTGAAGTTACCTTCGATCTAGAAAAAGGGATTTTGGCTTCCTACCTATTAAATGGAACAAAAGTATTCAGCAATGGTCCGCAGCCCAATTTCTGGAGAGCCCCAACCGATAATGATATAGGAGCACGTTTCAATAACAGGCTTAGAATGTGGCGCAATGCTGTTGAAAAAGCAAAAATTATTGAAGCAAAAGCTGATAAAAATGCCGATAATACTTATACCGTAACGATAAAGAAGGAGTTATTAAATGGCGATGCAACTATCGAACAAACATTTAGGCTCGATGGGAATGGAAATATTTTAGTTCAGAATAAGCTAGTTGCCGTGAAAGGCAATTATAGAGTATTGTTCCGAATTGGTAATGTGATGGTTGTGAACAAAACATTCGATAACATAAATTGGTATGGCCGTGGTCCATGGGAAAGCTATTGGGATAGAAAATCAAGCACCTTAATTGGCTTATACAAACAGAAACTTAGCGAGCAGTATTACCCTTATGCACGGCCACAAGAAAGCGGGAATAAATCCGATGTACGTTGGGTTACCTTAACCGATGCCAAAGGCAATGGGATCATGGTACAGTGCCTGATTCCGCTTAACTTTTCTGCTTTGCCATACAGTATGGATGATTTGGACCCTGAGGCAGAAAAGAAACAATACCATTCAGGGGAACTCGTTGAACGCAACGAAATATATTTCAACATCGATCTTCAGCAGCTCGGTTTACAAGGGATAGATAGCTGGGGATCGTGGCCATTAGAAAAATACCGTCTGCCTTTCAAAGATTACGAGTACAGCTATTGGATAAAACCTTTAATGAAGTAACCCACCACCGGCAGAGCCAGTGGCTTTAATATCAGAACCCTCTAAAAGAGGGAAGATCGATTATTCTCATCTTTACGTTCTTCATTTTCTTGATATTTTATTTACCGTCTAAAAAACGATGTGATACTCGTATTGGTAACACACTTGTGATAATTGCCTAATTTACATATGATTGCGAATTTATTAGTTCATGGGCAAAGCTAATGGCAAAGCCTAACTTACATGACCACCGTCAAAGACAGTGGTTTTTATACTGAAAAATAAAATTTAAACAGTTTCTAATATTCTACATCTGAGTATCAGTTTATAATTGATAATTTGATAATCTTAAAATCAATTAAGCTATGAGAAAATTATATTATTTGATTTGTTTTTTAATTTTTATTGCTCTTTCAATTACAATTGTACAGGCTCAAAGCCATGTTTATTTGAACCCTACTCTACCTATAGAGCAACGTATCGAAAACCTGCTTTCGATAATGACCTTAGAAGAGAAAATTGCCCAAATGGATTTGTGGGCAATGTGGGATGTCGAAAAGCCAGAAGTATCAGAAGAAATAGAAAAGTATGGCCTAGGTGGTATTCTTGGCGAGATAACTGCTGAAAAAAATAATCAGCTACAGGCTTTAGCTTATAAACAAAGGTTGAAAATACCTATACTTTTTCAAATTGATGCTTGCCACGGAAACGGTATGCAGGAAGGTGCAACCATTTACCCGACAAGCATTAGCATGGCTGCAAGTTTCAATAGGGATTTGGCTTTTAAAACAGCTCGTATGGCTGGTATTGAAGTGCGTGACTGGGGACAAAGGGCTACATATACCCCAACTATTGATGTTGTGCAAGACCCACGCTTTGGACGTTCGGGTGAAACATTTGGCGAATGCCCCTTTTTAAGCTCTTTAATGTCTGATGCATATACACGAGGTTATCAGGAAAATGTAGGAAAAACAGGAGTGGCATGTTGCCCTAAGCATCTGGTTGGTGGAGGGGTATCGATAGGTGGGGTTAACCATGCCTCTGCTGAAATTTCGGAACGTACCCTGAGGCAGGTATTTTTATCCCCGTTTAAGGCGGCCGTTGATGCAGGTGCCCTGATGATAATGACCGGGCACAACGATATTAATGGCGTTCCCGCTCATGCCAACTATGAAATAATGACCAAAATATTAAAAAACGAATGGGGCTTCAAAGGCTTTATCGTTTCAGATATGCAGGATGTGAAGAATCTAGATGGTTTGCATAAGATAGCAGCAACCCACGAAGAAGCCCTTGCAGTTGGTATAAATGCAGGTGTTGATATGTACATGAATTCAGAAAAGCTTGATGATTTTTTCAGGCCAATGATAGAACTGGTTAAGCAGGGAAAAATCCCAATGAGCCGGATTGACGACGCTGTACGCCGCATCCTGAGGGTTAAATTCATGGTTGGGTTATTCGAATCTTCTCAGGTCGATCTGTCAAAAAACGCAAAGGCTTTTGGTTCCGATAAAGCTAAAGAAATTGCCTTGCAAGGGGCAAGAGAATGCCTTACCTTGTTGAAGAATAACGACCAGATTCTGCCCATCTCAAAACAGAAATACCAAAGGATACTGGTTACAGGCCCAAATGCAGATAATCAGAATATTATCGGAGACTGGGCTATAGAACAACCACAGGTAATAACCATCCTGAAAGGTATTGAAACAATAGCCGGTAACGATTTCACAATCGATTATTTTAATTGCGGCGTGGTACGCGGTAAAGCAATAAAGGTTACCCAAGAAATGGCCGAAACGGCCGATCCCCGTATTTTAGAGCAAAAACTTAAAAAAGAAAATGCCGAAGTGAATGACTGGAGCATCACTGAAGCAGTAAAACGTGCTAAAAATAATGATCTGGTGGTGGTGGTCGTTGGCGGTCAGGCCATCCGTACCAACTGGGGTTTGAGGACCTATGGCGAATCATGCGATATGCCATCTATAGGGTTGTACGGAAAACAGTTAGAGCTGGTGCAAGCCTTATATTCAACCGGAAAACCTGTTGTTGTGGTGGTTGTTAGCGGAAAGGTAGTTTCCGAGCCCTGGATAAATGAAAAGATCCCTGCCCTTTTATATGCGTGGGAGCCCGGACAATACGGCGGACAAGCCGTAGCAGAGGTTTTGTTTGGTAAAATAAATCCATCCGGAAAGTTGCCGTTTACAATCCCCAAAACCATAGGACATATTCCACAATATTACTATCAACGAGCATCACGTTACTGGACAGGCTATGCCTATGCAGGAGCCAAGGATAGCGACCAACCTGCTTTCCCGTTTGGGTTTGGATTGAGTTATACAACATATCAATATTCCGATTTATCAGTACCAGCTGAGATTTCGGCCAATGATAAAGAAATTCCGATAACGGTAAAAGTTAAAAATACAGGGAGTATGTCAGGCAATGAGGCTGTACTGTTATTTGTTAAAGATATTGTGGCTTCAGTTTCTCCTTATGTGAAAATGTTAAAAGGTTTTGAAAAAGTGCATCTTGAGGTTGGGGAAAGTAAAATTATTACTTTCAAACTACCTGTCAAGGAGTTGGGATTCTGGAATGTAGATATGAAATATATTATCGAACCAGGAGAATTTGTGATTATGATTGGAAATTTGTCAACTTCTTTCACGATTGAAAACTAAAAATTTTATTGAGACTATTAAATTTTTGATAGGTTTATTTGAATGATTGCTTGAAATGCCATTACTAAGGCAATGTCGTTTACTTAAGGATCATACAATTGACGCTTTCAGGTTTACCGACTCTGAAAGGTCAATTAGGTTGGTTAACCTGACAGAGTCCGAAGGACCTGTCAGTGTTTTAATCTTTGAAATGATGAAACATTTAAAACAAATACAAGCGTTTAAAGTTTAGAATTTTTTTTAAAAATGACCGTAATTCTATTTGCAAGCTACACAAGCGCTATCTCACAAACAAAAGAAATGAATTATGTCTTGAAAAAAGATGTAAAATGGTTTACTGATACACGGTTTGGAAGGTTTATACATTGGACTCCAATGAGTGTAATTGATCAGGAAATTGGATGGAGCTGGGGAAGCGACGAGCTCCCTGCAGAAAAATACCCAGCTATGCAAAGATTTTAATCCTGTCAAATTTGATGCGGAAACATGGGTCAGCATCGCTAAGAATGCAGGTATGAGATATATTGTATTCGGTCCAAAACATCACGATGGTTTTTGCCTTTGGGATACAAAAGCAACCGATTTTAATATTATGAACACACCTTATGCTCGCTATATTTGTAAATAATTATTAGAAGTCTGCGAAAAAAATGGTATAACTTTTTGCACATATTACTCAATTGCAGATATCCGCGAAAATGGATGGCCGTACATGTATCCTGTTGAAGCCAAAAATGTCTCTTTGGTAAAAGGCGGAATGGATTCTTATTTTGAATTTGTTAAAACACAATGTGCAGAATTGGTTGAAAAATACCATACGAAAAATTTCTGGTTCGATGGCTTCTGGCATTCAGAATGGTATGATAATCCAAAATATCGTAAGCAATTGTATGAATATATAGTGTAAGCAAGAAAACGCTATAAAAAGAGGCCAATTGATTTTTGACGAAGATTAATAGCCTCCTTTTTTCTAAAAGCGACTGCTGATATTTTAAAATTTCAACTCTTTTTTTCATTAAGAAATAGAAAGAGGTATCGTGCTTGCGCTACTAAGATAGTTCATATATATTAGGAGAAATCCTGCAAAACAGGATTTCTCCTAATTCTTTTATCTCGAATTTCAACCTAATCAAGTAAGAAAACCCATAAATCCAAAGCATTGCACTGAATGTACTACTTCTTATACCACCCCGAATAGAACAAGTAATTCCGAGCAATCCGCTCATTCATCTCCTTACTTTGAGTAGGGTCTACAGTTTTTATAAACTTTGCAGGAACTCCTGCATAAATACTACTAGGTTCAACTATCGTATTTTCCATTATTAGGGCATTAGCTGCAACTATTGCTCCCTCACCAATAACAGCATTATCCATTACCGTTGAACCCATGCCAAGCAAAGCACCATTTTTAACCTCGGCTCCATGAACAATTACTCCATGTCCAATAGAAACGTCATCGCCAATGTTTAGGGTAGTCTTTTGATAGGTCGTGTGTAATATGGCATTATCCTGAATGTTCACCCTGTTTCCAATTCTAATCGAGTTTACATCGCCACGTAAAACTGCCCCGAACCAAATACTGCAATCGTCGCCAATCTCAACATCGCCAATAATAACAGCCGTTTCGGCAACAAAACAATTCTTTCCGATTTTGGGAGTGAATCCCCTCAAAGGTTTAATAATTGCCATAATATTGCGTTTTTGACAAAGTTAATTGAAAAAGAAGTTAGAGAATTAAACTTGGAATTTAGATAAGAGTATCCGCATAATTAACTATAAACGTTTTGCTTGCCTTTGCAGTCATGCTGAGCGAAGTCGAAGCATGCGATATTTCAAATTGATCCTTTCTTCGACTGCGATAGGAATGACTTTTTTGGAGACTTTTTAGACAGCCTCTTAGTTGTAAATATCTGCTTTCGGGCTTTAGCCCACTAGCTCATGTGGCTGTTAATGAATGTGTCAGCAGTTGATTTTTTTTTTCATTAGAAAAATTAGTCGGTTACTAGTGTTATGTTAGGTGTGTATTATTAAGTTTTTTTTTTAACCGATGGGTTAACCCATCGGTTATAGCCCTTAATGCTATTACGTCATCGTAAGATTAACATAACACTAGTGATATATTTTATAGTTTAATATGTATTTGAGCAGATAAAAAAAAGCACTTAGAAACTAATCACGGTATAGATTGTCAGTGAATATCTTCTCATTTTTGATTTTACGAGTTATTTAATAACTTTCTTTCTTATTTTTGCCTTACTAAAAATTTGAAGATGGATATAGTTTTAAGCGGAATTCGCCCCACAGGAAAGTTACACTTGGGCAACTATTTTGGTGCAATGAAGAATTTTCTGAAGATGCAGCACGAGAATAATTGCTACTTTTTTATTGCAGATTATCACTCATTAACAACACATCCAACCCCAGCTGATCTTCATGGATCGGTGAAACAAGTTTTAGCGGAGTACCTTGCCTGTGGTCTCGATCCAGAGGTTTCAACTTTATATATTCAGAGTGATGTTCCCGAGATTCCTGAGCTATATCTACTGCTCAACATGAATGCCTATATGGGTGAACTTGAGCGTTGTACTTCGTTTAAGGATACCATTCGTAAGCAACCCGAAAATGTGAATGCAGGATTGCTTACTTACCCAACCCTTATGGCTGCTGATATTCTTATCCATCGCTCACATAAAGTACCTGTAGGCAAGGATCAGGAGCAGCACTTGGAGATGACCCGTACCTTTGCCAATCGCTTTAACAGGATGTACAACGTGGAGTACTTTCCCGAGCCAGTGGCATATAACTTTGGCGAAAAGTTGGTTAAAGTTCCAGGTCTCGATGGTTCAGGAAAGATGGGCAAATCGGAGGGCAATGGCGTTTTCCTTGCCGATGATCCCGATACTATCCGAAAAAAGGTGATGAAAGCGGTTACCGATAGCGGTCCAACAGAGGCCAATCAGCCAAAGCCTGAGGCTATTGAAAATCTATTTGCGATAATGAAAATTGTATCAACTCCCGATACATACAATTTCTTCGACGAGAAGTACAATACCTGCCAGGTTCGCTACGGTGATATGAAGAAACAGCTAGCCGAGGATATTATTAAGGTTACCACCCCTGTTCGCGAAAGGATTGAAGGTTACCTTGCTGATAATGCCTACCTCCGAAAGGTTGCAAAATTAGGGGCAGAGAAAGCTCGCAAAAGCGCTTCGAAGACAATTAGCGATGTAAGAAGGATAATTGGGTTTAAGGAGTTTTAAGAAAAATGATAGAAGTTAGAAGTCGGGAGTCAGAAGAATAGAGATCTGTCAACCGTCAACGAACAACCCTGCCTACTGGCAGGCAGGTGTCAACTTTTTTAGGCTATTTCCCAATCAAATCCGTCCTTACGATCGCGAACAGTAACTCCCATTTCGGTTATCTGATTCCTGATTTTATCCGATGTTGCAAAGTCCTTATTAGCTTTAGCCTCAAGGCGCATATTGAGCAGCATATCGATAAGTTTACCGGTAAGTTCGCCTTGCTTCGAGCCCTCATTCTGCTCATCCTTTAAACCTAGAATATCAAAGGTTATGGTTCTGAAAGTATTTCGCAGGGTATTAAGGTCTGATTCGGTAATGGTTTCCTTATTTTCAGCTAGCAGATTGATATTCCGAACCCAATCGAATAGAACAGCAATGGCAATTGAACTGTTGAAATCATCGTTAAGAGCCACAAATGCCCTATTCATATCATTTACATCAACCGTAGATTTATCAGCAGGTTTTATTCTATCGATAAATCGATTTGCGGTCATCAATCGCTGCAGCCCTTTTTCAGATGCTTGTAGCGCCTCATTAGAGAAATCTAAAGTACTACGATAATGGCATTGTAGCATGAAAAACCTCACTGCCATTGGGGAGTACCCTTTTTCAAGTAAAGGGTGGTTACCTGTAAATAGTTCGTTGGGTAAAAATCCATTCCCCGCTGTCTTCGACATTCTTACACCATTTACAGTTAGCATATTGGTATGTATCCAATAGTTCACAGGTGCTTTATGGTTACAAGCCTGCGATTGTGCTATTTCGTTGGTATGGTGAGTAGCCTGTAAATCCATGCCACCGCCATGAATATCGAAGGTATCGCCTAAATATTTTCTGCCCATGGCGGAGCATTCAATGTGCCAGCCAGGAAAGCCCCAACCCCAGGGGGATGGCCATTTCATCAATGTTTCAGGTTTTGCGGCAATCCATAAGGCAAAATCGAGTCTTCCATGCTTTTCATCCTGACCTCCTAATTCTCGGGTGCCCTCAAGCAGCTCTTCTAGTTTTCGGTTGGTCAATTGACCGTATGAATACTCTTTACTATATTTTTCTACATCAAAATAAACTGTACCGCCAATTTCGTAGGCATAACCCTTTTCAATGATCTGTTTTATCATCTCAATCTGCTCGCTGATATGACCTGTTGCTGTTGGTTCGATGCTTGGGGATAGAGTATTAAAGGTTCTCATCACTTCGTGGAAGCCAAGTGTATATTTATGCACAATCTCCATGGGTTCCAGCTGCTCCAACTTTGCTTTTTTAGCAAACTTATCCTCACCCTCATCCCTGTCGCCCTCTAAATGCCCTGCATCGGTGATGTTCCTAACATATCGTACTTTGTACCCTAAGTGTAAAAGATACCTATAGATTAAATCAAATGATATAAAGGTTCGGCAGTTTCCTAAATGAACATTGCTATAAACCGTTGGACCGCAAACGTAAAGACCTACATGTTTTGGATTTATGGGTTTAAACTCTTCCTTCTTTCGGGTTAGGGTGTTGTAGATAAATAGAGGGCTTTCCATAATGATAAACGATATATTTAAAATCAATCGGATACAAAAGTAAGAAAAAGAGCCATGCAACAAGCAATAAGCGACAAGTGAAAATTAAAAGAAAAAGGAGAATGATAAGCATTCTCCTTTTAAGTATTTTTATTAATAGATGCTACCAAGCATTAGGGTCGTCAAT
>RPRQ01000020.1 GCA_003818205.1 Bacteroidales bacterium | reverse complement strand
GGAATATTGGAGGGTGCGTCCAACTTTTCTCTTCCAATATTCCATTTTTCCATTATTCCAACATTGATTTCAAGGTAATATACTGTCATTCTTTTATTTAACTTGTTTCTTACGTCGAACTGACGTTATATTAGTAAAGCAAAAAGGTGGCTAAATAGTAATGATACATATGATTTACCATGAAAAATAGGAGTTACTATACGGTAAATGGCATATTTTTTGTATGTTTTTATTAAAATTACAGGGTGCAAAAACATCATTTAATTCTATATCTATTCTCGTTACTAATTTTTATTTCTAACTACTGTAACGCTCAGGAGGTAGATAAAATTCAACACCTTAATGATTTAAATAATATTTTACCTCATAATCAGTCAGAAGCTGTTTTAATTAGAAAATTAACCATTGACGATTACCTTATTTCCTATATCGATTCAGGAAATCTTCAGTTCGTTTCATATTTATTAATAAAAAAGGCCGACCCCAATTACTGCAACGAATCAGAAATAACACCCTTGATGGCAGCAGCCATGAATTCAGATACAAACATTACCAAACTCCTGATAAGAAAAGGGGCATTTGTAAATTACATGAACTACAAGGGTGAACGTGCGTTGCAATGGTCAGTCATAGCAAGACAGGTTGAACAATTAAGAATTCTTATTGAAAACAAAGCTGATGTAAATTTAAAGGATGAGAATGGAATATCCCCAATATTCTATGCTTTAGGTTATTCTAAATACGACTTAATGAATTATGCTAATATAGATTATATTAGTTTTTTACAACCAGATACATCCATTTCAACTACTTATAATCTGCTACACTTGCTAACTAAAGCAGGTGCAGATATAAACCTTGAAAATGAGTTAGACTGTACCCCATTGCTATTCGCTACGTTTCAAAGAGACACCTCTCTTATCCGAATTTTATGCGCTCTAGGTGCAAATCCTAATAAAACAACTCAAGCAGGAGTTACACCGCTAATATACGCAATACAGGAAGGCTCATACGGTGTAGCTGAAACGTTAATTAAGCATGGTGCAGATGTTAGCTACAGGCTCCCGGATGATAGTAATGCGCTATTCAATAGCGTAAGGTCGAATAACGATAGTATAGCTGAGCTATTGCTACAAAATAAGGCTATGGTTAACGAAAAGAATAGCCTAGGGCTAACCCCTTTGCATTATGCAGCAGGGTTTGGTTACCCGTTTATGGTTAATCTTCTTATCGGCTATGGTGCAAATGTCAACGAAACCGATATTTACGGCAATACGCCGCTAATTGCAGCGATATACTCTGGTGCTTTACAAGTAACAGATATCCTTATTGATTCTGGCGTAGATGTTAACAAACCTGACAATAAAGGCAATACCCCATTGATGATTGCTGCTCAGTTCAATGATACCCTTTTAATTGGCAAATTATCCCATGCAGGAGCCGATTTAAATAGCATCAACAATATTAACCTGAATGCTTTATCTATTGCCATTGAAAACAGCTCAGCAGAAGCGTTTATAAAACTTATAGCGCTAGGGGCTAACACCAAAAACCCATCATCAGGGAAAAGTTATTATCAACATTCGATAGAAATCGGGTGCATCGAAATAAGTTCATTCCTTGCAGGTAAAGGGTTACAAACAAGGTTAAAACCAAATATTGGCAGCATTAATCTTTATGCAGGTTTTTCGACAAATCAAAACAATTTCATGTATGATTTTGGTAGTGGTGTCTATGAGCCTATCAGTAAATTGCTAATAAATATTGGCTATAAGTACCAACCCTTTTCAAATAGGGTTTTGGTGTATAAGAACTCCTCGTACTACCAATTTTGGGAGAAAAGAAACTCCATATACCTATCTATTCAGTATCTTCTTACGCTAAATAAAAGTTATTTAAGGGGTCATGTAGGTTTTATACCGGGGCTATCCAATGAGCTATCATGGAATAAGCGTAGAGGGCTTGAGTCGAATTCGGGGGCTAAATGGTTTCTGGCTCCAAGCATCGGGTTATTCTACCAAAGACGTTCATTTACTGTTATCGGAAAATGGGAGTTCGCAAACTACAGCCAGCAGATCAATGGAGCCAATCGGTTTAACCTTCAGCTGATGCGTTCAATCCCCTTAGCTAAGAGGTATGTAAATAAAAAAATTAAATGGCTTGATTAGCATGAAAAAGAGACTAACTCTACTATTCCTTACGATAGCAGTGTTCACACCATATTCATGCGAAGACTTTAACCTATTCGTCGATTGCGATAAATGCTACACCGATTTATCTGATAAGTATAGTATTGAATATCAAGTCACATTAGATCATGAAAACCGTTTCGTTCCAATAACCCTTTATCGAGGGAGCATTGATAACGGTTTAATTATCTCGGAAGATACTGTGCATCTCCTACCCCACTACTCTGTATCGATAGATTTTGGAGAACAATACTCCGCTGTAGCAAAATACACGCATAAAGGGAGGGTTATTTTTGCTGTTGATGGAAAAAAATTAAGAAAAAAACGAGACAAGAGCTCCTGTGAGGAAACATGCTATACCATTGAGGGCGATGTGCTTGATTTAAGGTTGAAGTAACTGATCCTGAATCAATCTTGTCCGATAAATAAAATGAAACACCCATGTAATGGTCATTACACAAACACCAATGAACAAAACCATGGGTGTTCCCTGTCTGCCCTGCATACCCTGCCTACCGGCAGGCAGGCGGCAGACAGGCGGCAGGCAAGCCTAATGGGGCTTGATTTTCGGGTTTACCCGAATTATTGACTTCGTTGCCTGGCAACTGCTGGACCGCTAAGTCAATAAGGCGGGTTAATAAAAATTTCTACAAATAGGTCGTTGCTCTGCGACTTTAAAAGCAGCATCGCTGCGAACTATTTGTAGAATGGATGATTATGTTTTAGCTAGAAGCAGCATCGCTGCGACCTATTGAATTTAGATTTTTTCTCGGTTACTAACGGTAGAAAATATATCAATGTAGTATTTTAGCTCCGTAGGATCGGCATTATAAAGCAGATAGGACAGAGAAAAATGTCATGCCTACGGCATTTCATCCGTTCCCAGCTATTTTTTCTACCATAATGTCATCCCTACGGGATTAAAATTAGAATAACAAGTGCACGTATTTTAACGTGAGTTCGATTAAGAAATGGTAGTAATACTCTAAATTGTAATTTGTTACAAGCTTATCATTTGGTATTGGAATAATGGAACTGGAGCGTAGCGGAACTCGACGAAGTCAATAGTGGAATAATGGGGTTTTTTCTAACTTTTTTCTTCCCTGTCTGCCCTGCCTACCGGCAGGCAGGCGACAGGCAGGCAATATTCCATTTTTCCCAATAAAGTAAAATACTGATAACATAGCACTTAAATTGTTTCTTACATCGAACTGACGTTATTTTAGGCTTTTACATAAAAAGTGCTTGCGCTTACACAGCAAAAAAATGTTGTAATATTTTATATTTCTGTGTTTTAACACTTAATCAGCAGACCCTAATTAGTGGTACTAAGAAAACACAATAAACCTGAAATTTCAAATAACCTACCTGCCGGTAGGCAGGCAAAACTCAAAAAAAATCAAATCCCAATTATTTAAGTACCAAATAATCAAATCGTTTTGAGATTTGAAAATTTATCATTTAGGTTTTATTTGTAATTTGATTTTTGTAATTTGGAGTTTTCTTATTGACCCTAATTAGCGATATTATATTGGCATAGTGGTGATTAGAAACTTACACAAATCCCAGATGGGCTAAGTCTTGGTATTATTCGAACAATATTGATTTTAAATAAAGGTCAGCATAAAAAACTTGGGGTTCGTTACGAACTCCAAGAGAATTAATATCCTACTCTTCAATATGCGCTCCCTTTGATATTTCAACCTTATAGAATTTTGGAAGATAATGAAATTTACATTTAAACATCTCACCTACTCTTTCAGTAAAATCCTCTACTCTATCTTTAAGAATAAGGTTAATAGTACACCCGCCAAAGCCACCTCCCATCATTCGAGCACCATAAACACCATTCGCTGTTTTAGCTGCATTTACTAGTAAATCTAGCTCTTTACAGCTCACCTCATAGAGTTTACTTAAACCATGATGAGTTTCAAACATCTTTATTCCAAACGAATCGTAATCATCCGCTTTTAAGGCATCGCAGGCCTGATTGGTTCGAATAATCTCCTCAACAACGTACTTACATCTATTGAATACGTTACTTTCAACCTTTGATTTAATCTCTAAGAGCATATCGGGAGAAACATCACGTAAACTATTAATGTTCTTTTGAATCTTTTGAATTGCCTCAACACCAGCGTTGCACTGCTGCCTGCGAATATTGTATTCTGATGAGGCAAGGTTATGCTTAACCAAAGTATCGGCCAATACAATTATAGTATTTTCAGGATGAAAAGGGATTCTCTCAAATTCCAACGAACGGCAATCGAGCTTGAGGAGAGTTTTCTCCTCCCCCAAAAGGCTTGCAAACTGATCCATGATTCCGCACTGTACACCAGCATGATTATTCTCGGCTCGTTGACCGATTAGCGCGAGGTTACTCCTATCTATTCTAAAATCGTAAATATGGTTTAATGCTAGGGCAAAAGCGCTTTCAAGCGCTGCTGACGAAGAAAGACCTGCTCCAAGCGGTATATCACCGCTAAATACCGCATCAAAAGGCTTTACATGATATCCATCCTTAATCAGCTCGATAACTACGCCAGCGATATACTTTGCCCAATGCGGAAAATTTTTTGATATATTTTCATTGGGCCTAAAATGAAACTCCGTTTTATAATCCAAGGAATAAATTCTACAATTATCAATGCTATTCGGTTTAATCTCAACCGTGATATATTTACCAATAGAGCCAGGCAATACAAAACCCTGATTATAATCGGTATGCTCACCGATAAGGTTAACCCTTCCAGGAGCCTTTACGATTATACCATTTGTTCCAAATCTCGAAGAAAACTCTGCGGTAATTTTACTATCAAAAATGTTCATATTTATCTAGTTAAAAATTTATATACAATCGTTTCGTTATAGGTTTCATCTTTATCCAATTCGATGCTCTTGAAATTTGGATGATTAGGCGCATCCACAAAATATGATGGTTCAATGCAAAATGATGAATGTTTTGAATTTATTTCGCCATAACCTGTTGGGAATTTAGTATCCAAAAAGTTACTAGTATAAAATTGCATTCCGGGAAAGGTTGAAAAAACCTGTAAAACCCTTCCTGATATTGGTTCTTCAACTTCTGCCATTAGGTTTAACTCATTCGATTTATAGCTATCGCAAACCAAGAACTGATCGTAACCACATGTACTGATAATAGGTTCAACCTGTTTATCGATTTCTAACCCAATCTCCTTAAACTGTCTAAAATCAAGTGGTGTTCTATCAACATTTATAGTTCTACCAGTGGGTATTAGGTTAGCATCGGATTCAAGGAAATTACTAGCATTAAACTTAGCCTTGTGCCTATAAATATTTTCGCAGTATATAGGATTCAGGTTAAAATAGGCATGATTGGTTAGATTGACGATCGTAGGTCTATCCGAATTTGCAGTAAAATCAATCTTTACTGAATTGTCATTACGTAAAGAATATTTGACTGTTACAATAAGTTTTCCAGGATAACCCTGATCTCCATCGGGGCTTATCAATTGAAAGGAAACAGATGGATTCTCTCCCTGTTCTTCATTTTCAATAATATTCCACAATAATGAATCAAATCCCACATCACCTCCATGAAGATGGTTCTCGCCATTATTCTTTGTTAAACGATAGAGCTGCCCATCCAATTCAAATTGCCCTCTCCCTATTCGATTGGCAACCCTCCCAATTGTTGCCCCTAAATAGGAATGACCATTTAAATAGTGCTCAAGATATTTATAGCCGAGTATTACATTTTCAAGTTTACCATTTCTATCGGGAACAAATATCGATACTATTTTTGCCCCATAATTGGTTACCTGTATTTTTGCACCATTGGAATTATAAAGGGTAAAAAGGTACACAGAACTCCCATCGGGCATTTTTCCAAAAAGTTCTTTATCAACTGCCATTTAGTTCTTCTTGTTGAAATAATAAAAGTTAGGGTCGGTTGTTGCCTTATCGAAAGGAAGAATCCTAAAGCTATACTGGTAATCTCGTGGAATCAGGTTGTATCTTTCGTGACTCTTAGCCCCCCAAGTATTATCGCCCCCGAGTCCCATTTGGCGATAATCGATGCAAAGGCTAATCTGATTCTCAGGTGTTATCGTGCCTCCATGCAACCTTTTGGTTACATTTGGAATATAAGTTATTCTCTTAGGGTCGAATTGCTGAGCATTGGCAAACAGAGTTGGTTCACCTAAAATAATTAACCCCTTACCCAAATCGTTGGATAAGGCGATCCAACGTACATCGGTTTTATTTCCTGTCTCCTGAGCCCGAACATAAGGATGGTATTGCTCCCAAACGGTTGATTTATATCTACCTAACGCAGCACTTTCGTTTCGATCCCAATAGCTCTCATGAGGACCCCTGCCATACCACTCAATTTGCTGATAATCGCTGGGGAGAAAAGCCATCATCCCTAACCTAGGCATTTCGGCCAGTGGAATATCGCCCGCAATAAAACTATTATCAACTCTAATTTCGCCATCGGCATAAATAGTATAGCAAACTTTATACTTGCTGTTCCCTGCGTTCAAGGCAAATAATACATCAATTATTACGCTACTTTGATTTTGCTTAACGTTTAACTTTACAACCTGCTTTTCTTCGCTTGCCTTATACCATACAAAGCACCGAGTTGTTTGATTATTGCCAAGATCATTATCGGTTGATGGTCGCCAAAAATTTGGTTCAAAGCCCTTTTTCAGAACTAAATTACCATTATAGGTTAATATAGATATTGCTCCGCTTTTCTTTGAAAATTTACATTCAAATTTATTACCAATCACATCAACTGTAGAGTCTGATTCTTCGTACTTTACAGCCCCTTCTGATTTGATGGTTTTAAATTGCTTAATCAATGGATCGGTTAGCTCAATTTGATCCCAAGCAACCTCATACCCCTCAGGTATTAATGGATTATCAGCCTTTGCAAGTGTAATAAACCTTACAAACTCCTCCCCTTTTATTGTTCTAGGCAGTTTTACTGTAAACAATGATTTTGAAAGAGCAGGAACATCAGGTAAAACCAAATCGGCCGATTGCTTAACCTCTCCATTTACGATGTATTCGTATCTGAATTTGAATCGATTTAAGTTTATGAATTGATATTTGTTCTTTACCTCAAAAATTCCACGGGTAATATCTACCGCTTTAAATGAAATATTCTGATAAACCTTTTTTACCTCCCATGCATGAGGATGAAAAGTTCTGTCAGCAGCAATTAGCCCATTGGTACAAAAATTTGAGTCGTTGGGGAAGTTTGCATCCCCCATATCACCACCGAATGCCCATATATTATTACCAGCACTATCCTTTCGCGCATAGGCTTGATCCACCCAATCCCAAATAAATCCACCCTGAAGCAGCTCATAATCCTCAATAATTTTCCAATAATCGGCAAGGTTTCCACCGCTATTCCCCATGGAATGCTCGTACTCGCACATTATCAATGGACGATTCTGAACAATATTGGCATAGCCAATCAACTTCTCGAAGCGGGGATACATGGGACAAAAGATATCTGTATAAGCTGCTTTATCACAACCTTCATACTGAACGGGTCTGCTAGTATCTCGCCCTTTTATCCATTTATACAACGATTCAAAGTTCCGACCATCGCCCGATTCGTTGCCCATTGACCAGATAATGATGCTTGGATGATTCTTATCCCGTTCAACCATTCTGATGGCTCTATCCAAATAGGCCTTTGTCCAATCAGGGTTTTGGCTTAGGAAATCAATTCCTAAGGGGGAGCTCGCCATTCCATGCGTTTCGAGATTTGCTTCATCAACCACGTACAAGCCATACCTATCGCAAAGGGACAAGAAGTAAGGATCGTTAGGATAATGCGAAGCCCTTACCGCATTGATATTGAGCTTTTTCATCAGTTCAACATCTTTCCTCATCAACTCTCTACCTACCACCCTACCTGTTAACGGATCGTGATCGTGCCGATTTACCCCTTTAATCATTATAGGTACTCCATTCACAAGGAGCTGAGCACCTTTTATTTCAACCTTTCTGAAACCGATATCAGAGCTTAACCAATAAACTTCATTGGTTTTTAATGATGATATTTTTATGAGCAAACGGTATAGATTTGGGGTTTCAGCGGTCCATTTCTCTACATCTTTAATTTTCGTTGCGAAGTTTATGGTTGCTGTATCCTCTGCAAAACCTTTGATTGATTTAGTATCCTCAAAAACTAATTCACCCAAACTATCATACAGCAATGTATTGACTACAATGTCAGCATTTATCCTATCAGGGTTGGCAATCTCTAAATCCAATGAGAAGAGTCCATTTCTATAAGTACTATCAAGATTTTGCTTTACAAAAAAATCGCTGATATGAACCTTGGGTAAAGAGTAAATGAATACATCTCGTTCCAAGCCGCTAACACGCCAAAAATCTTGACTTTCGAGGTAACTTGCATCGCTATACCGGTACAATTCTAAAGCAAGGAGGTTTTTTCCATCCTTTAAATAAGAGGTAATATCGAATTCCACGGGCGTTTTGCTGCCCTTTGCAAATCCAACCTTTTTACCGTTTAGCCAGCAGTAGATTGCTGAATTGACTGAACCCAGGTGAAGTATTATCTGTTTCCCCTCCCAGCCCTTATTAATTTCAAACGCCCTTAAATAGGAACCAACGGGGTTATCGTTGGACGGTACTTTGGGTGGATTGGGCTTAAAAACATATTCCTCATCCAAATAGCGAGGAATTCCAAATCCTTGTAGTTCCATCAACCCAGGAACCTTAATGCTATCCCAACCTTCAGTATTATAGCCTACTTTGTAGAAATCTGTTGGCCTATCCGATGGTTTTGGCGACCAATGGAAAGTCCAAGTTCCGTTCAGCGAAACCCTTTGAGCGTTAAATTCTAAATCATTTAGCGCCGAAATACTAT
This sequence comes from Bacteroidales bacterium, assembly GCA_003818205.1. Lineage (GTDB taxonomy): Bacteria > Bacteroidota > Bacteroidia > Bacteroidales > Tenuifilaceae > UBA8529. Next base: position 60,421 of record RPRQ01000020.1, on the reverse strand, counting down.
CGCTATAGGGAAGAAACCAAGTATGCGGTTTGATGGCATTAATACTCAAAATTTGAGGATTCTCAATATCGCTTTTTGAGCAGCTGCTGAGAATTAGCACCAATGAAATTATAGCTAAAAATCTTCGTTTTTGCATATCCTATATTTTTATAATGAAGACCTAATAATAAGCGATGAGGGGTTCTCAATCTGTACATTCTTTTTCTTAAGAACTAGTTCAGCAAGCTTTTTACCCATCTCCTTAAAATCTGTTGAAATTGTAGTAATTCCTTCTCCTACTACCTCTTTCAAAGAGGTATCGTTGTATGAAATCAAACCAATATCCTCACCTAACCTATACTCCTCTTTTTTTGCCTCCTTAACTAGCTTTACAAGATGATCGTCGCTAATGGCAATAAATACTTCACCTTTATTCAACTTTCGGTATTGAATATCCTGAACCAGCTCATATTCAGTTTTTGTCTCCTTGCAAAATCTAAGAAAACCTTTAAACTGACCTTCAGGTTCCTTCCCACCAGGGTAAATCATAATAACCTTTTTGTACTTTTTCAGATATTCAGTACCTGAAACTAGCGCATTGTAAACATCGTTCTCGAAATTCTGATAAACTGCAGGAAAATGACCTTTTAATTCTTCGCTGATTTGATCGAGAATGAATACCTTACCATTAATCTCTTGTAGTAGCGGTAAGATATTCTCAAACTTTGTGGGCATAATAACATATGAGGAATACTTCCCATTATTCTCCCGAATCAAACTTTCAAAAACCTTACGGTTGAAGTGATGGAAATAGATTTCAACCGCCGCTTTACCCTGAAGAGCCTTGATAAATGAGTTATACAAATCCTCTTTAAATCCGTTGAACTCATCAAATAGCAGGAAAATTCGATGGGTGGTTTCAATATTTGTACTCTCAATATAGTACCCCTTACCAGGGAAAGATGCAAGAACACCCTTAGCCTTTAGCTCGTTATAGGCCATCATGACTGTATCGCGCGAAAGATTTCGCCGAGTACAAATTGCATTTATCGATGGAAGATGATCACCCTTCGATAATTTCCCATCATCGATTCCCTTAATAATAGCATTTACAATCTGCTTATACTTAGGAATACTGTGCTTTTCGTTGATTTGAATAAGGTCGATACCCATAATCATACATACTAGTTGGTACTAGTAGGTAAAAATAGATATTTTTTTTATATTAACAATATTTTTTGAAGATAATTTGATAATGAATATTATTCGTATTCAATACGCTTATAGCCATATAGTAAACAAAAAAAACGGAAGTAGGTATGCCTTGCTTACCTACTTCAATCATAATGGACCTAATTTTAACTTTTGTAACTATTCAGCAATACTATGAAATGAAATATAAACCACGGAGGCACAGCCCGTCCCGATGTATCGGGAGAGAACACGAAGAATGTTTATAAATATAGTTGCTATTTACAAAATCTTAAGCGTTTAATTTAAGGTTTTTCATTGATGGAAAAGAACGAAACAATCGATAAGTCTAACGAGTAAATAGAAGAAATTTCCGTGTTCCCTGCCTACCCTGCCTACCGGCAGGCAGGTCTGTGTCTCCGTGGTGAATGGTTACTAACTTTTTATAAACAAATTATTACACCATCATTCTTACTATTATTCTTAATAACCCTAGTTTCTTTAAAGTATATAATTTTTTTCCCTCTTTTTGCAAGCTCTTGGCTGGCTTACTCAGATTTGCGGGGATATGCTTTAAATAGCCCTCTTTGATTTGCCCTGTAAGAAAATATTCTTTCACAAAAGCAATGAATTCAACCTCTTGTTTTACCCATAAATCAGCATGTGAGAAATCGCTCACTTCAACTAATTTTCCGTTGGGTATGTATGGCATTAATTCCTTTATATTGACTAAGGGTGTTGAAATATCCAGATTTGCTCCCATCAATAATGTGCTTACATAAGATGTGTCAAGCCTTCTGTATTTTTCTGGAATTAAGCGAAATTTATATCCTGAAAAATCGACCATCGCAAATATCTTAGACATGGGTGCTCCAAGAAGGTTCTCTTTTGAATCAAGCCCTGCTGTGTAGTTTTTCCCAGCAACATAATCGGCTGTAACACCCTTCATAATAAGTTCACTCCATACAGTTCCCATTTCTGGTATTAAATCATACATCATTACCAAACAGGCTAAGCCGCTATAATCGCCATTTTCAGCAGCTATGAACGCATCAAATATCTTCGCCGTTCCGTTAGTCGAATTCATATAATTCTTCATCATCATGCGTACCTTTGCCGGATCGATAATAATTTTTCTCCATTTCAAGGGCATTGTAGCAAACACATCTTTTATAGTTTTGATTATATCTGCTGTTCGTTTCAGGTTTGAAGTATCATCCTTCCATAGTTTACCATACTCCTTAAGAATATTATCTTGAACATCGGGATTAAAACACATATGGCCTGGAGGTAAAACAAAAGCGCATAATGATCGGTTAATACTTTCTGGGTGTCGGAGTGCATATACGTAGGCAAGACGTGTACCGAAGCTATAGCTACAAAGATTTATTTTACCAAAACCAAGTTTACTCCTTGCATTTTCTATATCATCAACCACCTCAAGAATGTTATAGCTGTTAATATCTATTCCTTGGTTTGTAAAACGATCAAACTCTTTCGTAATAACCGATCCAACCTTTCTTAAATGTTCAACCGAATAGGTATTTGAATCAACCACTATAGCCTCAGCAATAGCTTTTGAACTAAGGTCTGTAGAACCATCAACTCCTCGATAGCCAACCATTACAATATCATGCTGGTCGATCAGAAAAGGGACAAAATTATTGATATTGCTAGTACCAGGACCACCCGATAATGAAAAAATGGGTTCATTGGGGGTTTTGCTTAACGAGTAAATCCGTAATACTGGTATGGTGATTATTCTACTCTTTGGATCATTTCTATTTTCCCGAACGGCCATTGTAATAAAATCGGCTTTCAATTTTTTTGGATACTTCTTATCGTCCGTGTTTTTGTAAAATCCGTGTTTGATTACAATTTCCCCATCTTTTGGAGGAATACCTTTTGCAAAAGCCGGAAATTTTTGAGAGAATACAGGGAATGATGCAACCATTACCCCAAGAAAAATTAATAATGCTTTTCTTTTCATTTTGTATCGTTTTTATATTTTTAAATAAGTTGATACAAACATAAAATGAAATGACAAGCGAATCGCCCAACCTTATAGGGCTGGACATATCCCTATGATATTGGATGTCTAAAGTGATGTAAATGCGCTGATTGATTTTATAGCTATATGCTTAAAAATCATTTTGAACACCTTTAATTGGTGCTATTCGTGGCAAATATTCTATTTATAGATGGTGATTAGTTTAGGTTGATCTTTGAAAATTGAGAGGGTGTTAAACCTGTAGCTTTTTTAAAAATGCTATTAAAACTCGATTTAGAGTTGAATCCGCAATCGTAGGCTATGCCTAGAAGTGTGAACTGTTCATACTTAGGATCAGCTAAACGCATTTTCACCTCATCAACACGATATTTGTTAATGAAATCGAAAAAGCTCATCCCTGTTTGTTCATTTATTACCTGCGAAAGGTGGTTAATCGAAATACCAAGGTAATCGGCAACCTCTTTAAGGCTCAATTTTCCATTTAGGTAAGGTTTTTCTTTAGCCATGTAACTCAATAGCATATTAAGATATTCTTTAGCAGTATTTTCATCCAAACCTGATTTCTTATATCGTCCTTTTGGTTTATCTTCAGCTAGCTCCTCTATTTTTACTTCCTTATCGTCCTCAAGTTTTTCAAAATTCTGTAACCTATTATCGTATATAACCTGTTGTTTAAGTCCAAAGTAGCCCAAAAAGAATATGACAACAGTAACTGATATATAAATTGGATAATCACTCATAGGCAAAGCGATTTCAAGAATTACACTTATCAGTACGGTAACCCATACAAACCCCAATCCGGCAATCACAAATTGCAACCAATTAAGGTTAATACGTTCTGAATACGAGAAGTACTCTAAAATATTTTTTCTATGAGTTTTCAATTTTATTAATGACCAAACTACATAAAATGGCCCAAGAAGTATCTTAAAAAACTGCATCAACCTAATTGCGGGACTAAATTGTTCTGCTTGTATTTCATAATACGATAACTTTTCAGATGCACTTAAACAATAGAAATCGGAAATAAGGTAAACAGTAAATACTAAAAAAGGTAAGCTATGAAGCAAGTAAACTGGTTTAAACCGACCTTTTTTATTTATCATTACCAGAACGTAAACAAACATAAATGGACCCTGAAGCATAGGAAAATTAAAACCAATAGCCAGCAAGTGCGGATATTTTAAAACTATGCCAGTAGAGTTGATATAGGTATCGAGCAAGTGCAAGCCTAAAAATACCATCCAGATCCCTAATACAAAGTCACCCGTTGATTTTTGCTTTTTACTGAAAATCAGCACGCTTAGGAATAGCGCTTGTACAATTCCGATTAGAAATATTATATCCATTCTATAGATTTAGAACCTGTTTAAATTTCATTTTAACAAAGCACAATATAAATAATAATTTAATCAGAGGTAACTGTTCAGCAGCAATAAAAACTCTCACGCAAAGACGCCAAAACACTAAGGTATTCTATGAACAAGAAGAAAAATACAAAGAAAAAATATAGCCGAAAGTTCATTGGGAAAATGTTTTTTTGTTGGAATTAGCCCAGAAAAATGGAATTACTCTAATTACAATCAATTAACTCGCAAAGGGAAAAAACGAATACGTTTTTTCTTTCTTTGCGGTCATTGCGCCCCCACCTGCCTTAGCACCTAAGTACAGCGGGTTGGTTTGCGAGAGACAAAAGCGAGTAACACTAAAAAAAGGAGCACCTAAAGTTTACAAATACTTCAGGCAGTCCTATTTAAAATGGTTAAAAAACAATATAACTATTTAGTCTTTTTCCTTTTTGCAAAATAAAGCATCAGCCCACCAAACACGAGCATCAGTAAACCCATCCATAAATTGATATTGATGGATAAGGATTTAGCGTACATCTCTGTGTTTGAGTTTGTGAAAATGCCATATATGGTTATGATTACCCCAAAAATTGTGAACATAAACCCAATCGGAATTCTAATATCTAGTCCCATAGTTTTACCTCCTACCAAAAGATTATACTTAAAATAACACAAACCACACCTACAATCGAAGCTAGAACAACAGGTCTGTTGTACCACTCCTTAACAAATACCTTATCGCGTGGAGTTAGAGAATAAACTAATCCAATTAGCTCTTCGTCAGATTTAACCTTCTTGGTTACCAATGATAAAACAACGGTAAGGGTTGTGCTTGTTGTAAACGCAAAGATTGCTGTCCAGAAGTTCTGCGCCATCTCAACAGGATATTCATGAACTACACCCAGCCAACCCCCCTTGAAGTATGTCATCGAACCATGTGGTATTGTTAAACCATGATGCAGCATTGCTACAGCAAAACCAACTAGTAGGCCAATAAATGCAGCATGTCCAGTGGTTCGTTTCCAAAACATCCCCAGAAAGATAACTGCAAATAGCGGGGCGTTAATGGTTGAGAAGATGGTCTGCAAGAAATCCATGATATTACCAAACTTACTTGCTATGTACGCTGCACCAATACTTACAAGCACTCCAAAAACTGTTGCAATTTTACCGACGGTTAGGTAATGCTTATCGTCCTTCTCCTTATTTCCTGTTACAGGACGAATATAGCTTTGGTAGATATCGTAAGTCCAAACGGTATTGAATGCTGATACATTCCCTGCCATTCCCGACATGAACGAGGCCAATAGAGCCGTTATGCCCAACCCAAGGACTCCCGTAGGAAGATACTGCTTTAAAAGCATGATTATGGTATAATCATAAACAGGGCTGCCGTTCGCATCCACAGGAAGAACGAATCCTTTTGCAGGATTATTCAAAAGTACTAAAGCAATGATTCCAGGAACAATGATTAGGAAAGGGATAAACATTTTCGGTAAAGCACCAATTAGAGGAACCTTTACAGCAGCAGCTTTCGATTCAGCAGCCATAGCCCGTTGCACAATAAGGAAATTGGTACACCAATAACCAAATGAAAGCACAAGACCTAATCCCATAAGTATTCCGAACCATTCAACCCCCATTGGGTTTGATGTTGCCTGACCGGTATGCTGCCAAGTTGTTGTCCAAGTATCAGCGGCAAAACCTTTTTCTGTTGTTATTGTAGCAAGTTGGGCTTTAAGACCCATCCATCCACCAACATCTTTTAATGCCAGAAAAACAATTGGAAGCAAACCAATAACAATGATAAAAAACTGTAACACCTCATTGTAAATGGCTGATGAAAGACCACCAAGATAGGTATATGCAAGTACAATAATCGCCGAGGCCCAAAGGCACATATGGAAATCCCAACCAAGTACTTTTTCCATTAGAATGGCCAAAGCATACATTGAAATACCTGATGCAAGAATGGTCATCACCGCAAATAGGATTGCATTCAAACCCCTTGTCTTCTCATCAAAACGAAGCTTTAAATATTCAGGAACTGAACGAGCCTTTGAACCATAGTAGAATGGCATCATGAATAGGGCAAGAAAAATCATTGCAGGGATTGCACCTATCCAGTAGAAGTGGGTGGTTAGCATACCATACTTTAACCCAGATGCAGTCATTCCCATGACCTCAAGTGCACCAAGATTTGTTGAAATAAAAGCTAGCCCAGCAACCCATGCAGGTAACGACCGACCCGCTTCGAGAAAAGCGCTAGCATCCTTCATGTACTTCTTCAACGCCCAACCAATGCCAAGCACAAAAACAAAATACACTAGCATTATGGCGTAATCGACCCAACCAAGTTCAAATTTCAGATCCATAATATTTATTCTATTTAATGGTTTTTAGTTTTCTGCTAACAGAAATTCGTTTGATAAAATCTATGTGTCAAAACCTTGCAATCAAACAATCTTTAAAAATAGAAAATATATTTTTTGATAGAATGAAAACCCATACAGTTTATTAATCTATAAACCTATATCGACTATTTTATATGATATCCCATACGGTATAAGAGCAGATAATGGCATGCCGACCAGCTGAAATGAGGTGCTTTGAGCCTTTCGCCGGTTAAAGGGTTATAGTTCTCGTGAATTGGTTTATCATTAAGCAATCCATCAGCGTTTCTGAATAGTTTAAGAGTTAACCCCTTGGCGTCATCGGTAAACTTATAATTACCTAATGCCATTACTCCAAACCATGCCTGATCGAGCCAAACAGGGCCACGCCAATATCCATTTACATCTAACTTAGGATTATCTGCAGCAAGTGTAGGAATAGGCATAAAAGTATTGAATTTATTGGGGTTCATAATGATATTCCTAACCCCAATTGCACTCACTTTTGATGGAATATTTGCCCATAGCGGAATAAATGCCTCTGTTCCCTCAACGTCAATTTTATTACCTGTTGCGATTGAAACATCGAAGTAGTAACCTTTAAATATATCGAAGAAATGTAAATCAAACTTTGATTTATGTATCTGATAATCATTATAATATTTATTACTTTTCGATATTATTCTGCAAACCTTATAAAGTTCTGAAAGAAACTTTTTCTCTGCCAACAGAAAGCCATTCAAATCAACCGACTCCTGATCCATCGACCAAGCAACTCCTCCTGCATGAAGCATTTTTACAGAATCGAACCGAACAGCATTATCCATACCGCTCTCCCAAGCAGCGGCTTCAAGGGTACCATCTGTTGAACCGTACTCACACCAACCGTTTTTATTTACATCTCTATATTTATACCACCAGCTATGATAGGCTTCTAGCTTGGGAAGCATTTCACGAACAAATGCGGTATCATGGTTATTTTTAAAAGTCTCATAAACAGCCCATGCAGCCAATGGTGGTTTTGTATCGCGTAGGTTATTCTCCGCTTTATCAAGATAAATACAATCGGGAACCATGCCCAAGGAATCCTGATAATCGAACATGGCTCGAATCTGATTCTTGGCAAGTTCTGGCTCAAAAAGCGATAATGCCACAGCATGTTTCCACGAATCCCATGCCCAGAAACCATCGAAATAGGTTACGGCATGCGATGGGACAAGCCCATCATGATGTAAATCCAATCCCGCCTTTTTCCAATTACTAATTAGGGTCATTACCGATTTAACTGCGATAACATCGTATTCTGATTTCTGCTTTAGCAGAACTGACTCTAAATAGCCATTCCAACGTTTTGTAGATTTATCAAGTTGCTGAAGTGCATCATTGAAGTTTTTCGAGATAACTCTTTGCTCCGCTAATCGCTCATCACTATTGAATGATAACCCAAAGACTATCCATGAGGTTACCTTTTCACCTGATTTAAGATTTATCCTTTCAGGGGATTTTTGTTTATAAGAATTTTTTAAAGTATCAACTATAAAACCAGAATTTGGTTGACCTTGATATACGGTAAAACGTCTATCATCCTTTAACTTAACAAACACATTATTATCAACATCCGCTGATATTTTATGCCATGAATCTCCATACCAGCTGAATGAAACCGTAACCCTTGTGTTTGAGCTATTCGTTAAAGTTGCATACTCATAGGCAATTCCTTGCTCTCCGAATATCAACGAAAGTCTCAGTTCAAGATTATTTGCCTTGAAAATCGATTCAATTATCCCAGGTTTATAGGTCTGACCAATTTTAGTAAACCTTATGATTTTCTGATTTTCATCTTTAAACTCAACCTGTGCAAGGCTAACCGATATCCACTTTTTATCGGAGAGAACCCAAGGTCCACCAAAGCCTGTAATACTTGAAGTATCGGGGAGTAAGCAAAATCCGAACCACGCCCCTTGGTCGGAGAACAGACCAGCTGTTTTCGATTTTACCTCAGGGTAGGCCTTAATATCAAGAATGTTTTGATACTGATTAACATCCTGTGCAAGTATCGATTTTTGTAGAAAAATACCGATCAATAAAACAAGCGATAGAAATCGTTGCATAGTAAAATCAATTTATGATTTTCTACAAAACTATTGGGTAAACCCATTACTGGTTCAGATTACATACCAGTTATTTTCACCTCTGTACGTCTATTCAGTGCCCTACCCTCCTCAGTCATATTATCTGCAATGGGTTTTAACCGTCCATACCCAAACCATTTCAATCGTTCTGTTGGTATTCGGTGAGAGGTTAAGTAGTCAACCACCGCTTTAGCCCTTTTCTCGGAGAGGGATTGATTGTAGATATCGATTCCCTGATTATCGGTATGCCCTCCAATCTCAATACGTAATGCTTTATTAACCGTAAGGAAATCGACCAATCGGTTCAGCTCAACAATCGACTCAGGTTTAAGTACTGTTGAATCAGTATCGAAGAAGATATTACGCATCACCATGGTTTGATTAACCTTAATGGGGTCAAGGAGGATATCCTTTTTGAAAGGTTTGTCGATGGAGTGCTCACCCTTCATGTCAAAGTGATCGGAATAAAAAAGGTAACCTATCGCGGATGCGTAGAAAGCATAACTCCTTTCGGATGGAATACATACCAAATAGGCACCATCATCGGATGAAGTTGCTTTCATGATCTCATGCTCATCGGCAAGGTCAATCAGGTTAAAGTTCGCTTTAACCGGTAAACCAGTAACCGCATCCTTAATTGTCCCTGTAAGGTACGATGCTGGGATTGGACGAATTTCGGGGTAAAGGTTAAATGTATAAATATCACGACCATTCTCAGAATTTCTGTCGGACGAATAGTAGGCGGTTGTACCCCGGGCATTTATTACAAGACCATCCTCGTCCCTAAAAGTATTTATTGGATAACCAAGATTTTTGGGGATTGTCCAATTACCCTTCGCATCATGCTTTGAGGTAAATAAATCGAATCCACCCATACCAATATGCCCATCGGAGGCAAAATAAAGGGTTTGATTATCGAAATGGATAAAAGGTGATTGCTCATTACCCTCGGTATTTATAGTATCGCCAAGATTTTCGGGAGCAAACCAAGTACCATCCTCTCTGAGGTTAGATTTCCAAATATCATACCCACCATGCCCCCCCAGACAGTTACTCACATAATACAAAGTCCTACCATCGGGTGATATGGATGGTTGTTTATTGGAAAACTTATTACTGTTAATATTGGGAACACGAATAGGTGAACTCCATGTTCCATCGGAGGCTCGCTTTGAAGTAAAAATATTGCAAACACCACGGCAAACGGTGTAGTACATCTTTTTTCCATCGGCAGTAATCGATTGCGCACCCTCGTTAAATGAAGTGTTAATCGGTTTACCCAATGATTGCTTTCTCTCCCAAACCCCATCGGAGTTTCGATGGCTAATAAAAAAATCCTCCTGTCGGTTATACCGAACCTGCTCCGATGCAGAATCTTTCGGAACATTGGCAGTAATCACCAACGTGTTCTCATCAGCCGAAAGGCTTGGCCAGTACTCATCGAAATAGGTATTAACGCCATCGCCTAAGTTTACTGGCTTAAATGGAACAGGGTGTTGAATGGCTTCAATGGCAAATTCACAGGAAGCTTTACGCTTCTCGGCTAATTTCTTGGTTTGAACCCGAGCGCTTTTTATGTTTAGAAATCTATCATAGCTATTAATAGAATTCTGATAATCACCTTTATATAAATAAAGATTCCCAAGATTAAAATAAACATTCGGGAAAAAATCGGGGTTAATGGCAATCGCCTTATTCGCTGCATCTATTGCATTATCAGCCAATCGCATCTCCTGAAATACCTGCGAGAGCAGAAGGTAGGCCTCAATAAACTTGGGCTCCTTATCAACGCTTTCAATCAGCCATTTTGCTGCCGTTTCGAAATCATACCTTTCGTACGATTCAACCGCTCTACCATATAGCTCAATTGCCTTTTTATTGGTAACCGAAAGTTTTCCCTTTTGAGCATTAACCTCCAGTACAATTATAAAGATTACTAATATTGATAAAGCGAGTTGTTTCATAGCTTCGGTCTATGGAATGTGCATAAATTTATGCGCCTGTAGCGATATTTTCCATTTTGGGTTATTCATGGCATAGTCAACCAGCCAAGGGATAATGGAGCTAAATTTACTCCATTCGGGTTGAAGATAAAGCTGACAGCTTGACTTAACTAGCCGAGAATTCTCTTCAGCCCAATGTATATCGTTTGGTTCCGATATTATCACCTTTAATTCATCGGCCTTTAAGTGAATACCACCTATCGGTGGTTGTTGCTGCTTAGGCGATAAGCAAATCCAATCCCATTGACCCGATAAGTCGTAAGCACCAGATGTTTCGATAAATGTCTGAAAACCTTTACGTTTAAAAACAGAGCATAAATAATCCAAGGGGTAAAGGCTTGGCTCTCCACCAGTAACAACAATTGCTCTTCCAGGGTAAACTTCGGCATGTGCGACTATTTCATCAACAGAAACGGGCGGGAAAATTTCGGGATTCCATGAAAGTTTCGAATCGCACCAAGCACAACCCACATCGCACCCCCCTATTCGAATAAAATAGGCTGCTCGACCGGTATGGTAGCCCTCACCCTGCAAGGTGTAAAACTCCTCAACTAAGGGAAGGCACTTCCCAGAATCAAACTGCTTAATATAATCGGTTAACTGCATTACAAATTCTAATTTCTATTTATGTTACATACCGTTCCCATTCAAAAAGTGTTAAAAAGTTCAGAACGACTCGGTATCCACTGTTAAGGAATTCCCCTGAAACCGAGAAACTTCCCGTTACATCATCGACCCCAATAATTATTAGCATGTATTGGCGATTCGTGTTTTTTATTTAATATTTACTTTGTTTTTGCAATATCCTGTTGTATATTTGCATCGGAGGCTTTGTTGGGAAACTGGCATTGCCTTTTTTCATTTAACATAGGTTACACTCCAAATTTCCATATTAGGGACATCTCCAATATCTCTAGTGGTTCTATATCGCAACGGTTTTATAAGGTCAACAAATTCACACAATTCAGGTCTAATTACCTCTGTCATTCCTTTTAATCTTAAGCCCCACGAAATAATATATGCAATTAGGTCAGCAATTTGAATTCCCGTTGTCAAGTCACTATGAACAAAAAATGGTTCAGGAATCACTAATCCAGACCGTTGCCTACCCTTTGATGTTTTCTTAAAATAGTTTTCTAACTGAGAGACTAACACATGGCTTTGGGATTTTTCAAGTTCGTCAAATACAATAATACCTTGTTCATCGCTTTTTCGATCTTCAAGGTAATAGTATATTTTTTCAAAAGCATATACATAATCCCTTCTTAGCAAGCCATTCATTTCGTCATCAGTTTCTCTAATAGTTTCGGAAGATATTGATGCGAATATTTTAACTCTATATTGAGCACATAGTTCAAGTAATTTTTTGACATATTCTAGTTTTGCTTGAGACAATGCTGCCATATGTTTTTTAGTTGCAGCGCTGCCATTTTCAATACATTCCTTTGCAAGTCGAGTTCTTTCGATTTCTGGAATTGGCTCAAAGAAATTCGCCTGTTTGAAGACTTTCTTTTTAAGAAATTTTTTTCCTTTGATTTCACGCTCAATCCCGCTATAACGAGTTCCTAATAGTTTTTCTTCAAAACCTTTTAGCTGTGTTATGATATTCCACAAATCATTATCCTTAATAGCTACACCACATAATACTTCATATAATGAATCTTGCCTATCTGTACCACTTTCGTCTATAAAAAAGAAATACGCCATTTTGGTTATTTTATTAAAAACCAAATCAAAATTACTCAAAAAAGAATAACTTTTATAAATTTTGGTTCATCATAGCATGATCAACAGCTTATAAGAGAATACAAAGATGAAAAAAACATTTTCAAACTTTGAATTATCCATATGTAAATATTCAAAGTTAGATAAAAAAAACTTCTATGGCTACTGTAAATCCAAACAAAGCCAATGGTAATTGTTAAAAAAAATAGGCTGCTTAAAAAAGCAACCTATTTTTAATCGTTCAAAATGTATCTACTTCGATTTATCAGGGCTAGCGGGTATTCTGGGTAACTCCTTAAAGTCTTTCAACTGCTCCTTAATCACCTCAATGGCTTTGGTCAGCTGATCGTCAATGCCAATATACTCTTTGTACGGGTCGTTATCAACAATAATATCGGGGTCAACTCCATGACCCTCAATGATAAACTCACTCTTATCGCTGCTAAAGCTAGCAAATTCAGGCTTACGAAGATCACCTCCATCAACAAATGGTAAAGAGCCTGAAATACCAACAACACCTCCCCATGAACGCACACCAATTACTGTACCCAAACCAAGTCTCTTGAATCCGTATGGGAATAGATCACCATCGGAAGCAGAATACTGATTCAATAAAAGTACCTTGGGTCCATAATGAGTTTGAGCAGGAATGGTTGAAGCGTGATTATTTCCCCTTACCATTGTTTGGCGGTAAACCACTCTACTTAACCGTTCAAGTATCATCGGCGATACGTTTCCACCACCATTCCCCCTATCATCAATGATCAACCCCTTCCTATTCAGCTGTGGATAGAAATACTTAACAAACTCGTTTAACCCCTCAACTCCCATGTCAGGGATATGAATATAACCAACCTGTCCGTTTGTGGCCTCGCTAACCTTCTTAATGTTACCTTGAACCCAATCATAATAATATAGACTTGATTCGCTTGAAATTGGGGTAACAAGTACTTTACGGCTACCAGCCAGTTCAGGCTTACCATTGACAACCAGCTCAACGGTTTTACCAGCCTTACCGATTAGCGTTCTGAATATATCGTTGATACCTTTTAAATCGTTACCATCAACGGCAAGAATAAAGTTACCCTTAACCACGTTAATGCCAACCTCCTGTAAAGGTGAACGAATTTCGCTATTCCATGAAGTTCCATCGAGAATTTGATCGATTTGAAAATACCCACTCGAATGCTTGCTAATTTTAGCACCCAGTAAACCGAGCTTAATCCTTTCGGGCTCGGGTTTCTTTCCGCTGTTTACGTAAGCATGACCAACGCTAAGCTCGCCAATCATCTCACCGATTAAATAGGTTAGATCGGCACGATGGTTTACATAGGGTAAAAGCGCAGCATACTTATCGTGCATCGCTTTCCAGTTAACCCCATGCATGTTCTCAACGTAGAAGAAATCTCGCATCTGCCTCCAGCTCTCGTCAAATATCTGCTTCCACTCCTTGCTATAATCAACCCAAACCTTCATGGAGCTTAAATCCATTGACTTTTCTAAAGATAATTTGGATGAAGGAAGGTCTATTACGTAATAGCTTCTATTCTTATTCACTAACATCTTCTTACCATTGGAAGAGATAGAAAAGCCAATAGATTCGCCAAGTTCAGTCTCTGATTTCTTCTTTAAATCATACATTACTGCTGTACCCTTGCGGCTTTCAGGGTTAAACCGATTGTAGTATATTTTACCATCGATACAGCTATTAATGCCGTAATAAGCAACATCTATTGGTATTGCAATAACCCTTGACGAGATATTATCAAAATCAATCTTAACAGCTAATTTAGGTTTTTCATCCTTCTTGATCTCATCCTTCTTACCTTTATCATTTTTAGCATCGGTTACTTTTGGAGCTTCAGGCTGAACAATGGCTACCTCATTATTCTCCAACAAGAAAGGAGAGGTAATTTCCTTGGTTAGCAGAACCAGATAAATTTTACCCATTGCCTGGTAGGCATGATTCCATTCGGTATTGCTATAGATGGGGTTAAAATCTCGATCCGAAGCGAAAAGCAAATATTTCCCATCATTTGAGAATGTTGGCTGCGATGAATCGTACCAATTATCGGTAATTGCTTGCTTTGTGGCATTATCAAGGTTGAAAACATAGATAACCCCAAATTTATTTTCATCCTGAATGGAATAGGTAACCCATTTGCTATCGGGCGACCAATTATAGTTAGAGATTCGTCCATATTCTCCTTTGTCAACAAGGGTTACCTTTTTAGTATCGATATCGACATATTGCAAACGGCTTTGACGATCATTATATAGTATTTTCTTGCTATCGGGCGACCATTGGATACCAAATTTATAGGTATCGGCACCATCGGTTACCTTAATTGCTTCGCTAGAGCCATCCTGTGCTTGAATGTAAATTTCGTATTCGCCTGATTTATCGGAAAGATAGGCTATATAGCGACCATCGGGCGACCAAGATGCGCTACGCTCATGGGCTTCAGATGTTTGGGTTAAATTTCGGGTAATCCCTTTCTCCGAGGGAACAGTAAAAACATCGCCACGGGCAGAGAATACAACCCTTTCGCCATTGGGTGAAATATCGCCATTAAAAATTTTATCACTCGCATCTACGAGCGCTGAACGAGAATACTCAAATTCATCGATTACAGTAATCGGTATTTTCTCTGCTGATTTTTCCTTAACATCAAACTTATAAATATTTCCACCATTCTCAAAAACTATGGTTGAATTGCTATTGGTTGGGAATTTTATATCGTACTCCGTAAAATTGGTAACTTTCTTAGTTTCGGTTGTCTTCGTGTTGTAAACAAAAAGGTTCATTGTCCTGTCCCTATCAGATAGAAAATAGATTTCATCACCAATCCACATGGGGATAATATCCTGCGATACAGTATTGGTAATGGTTTTTACCTCTTTGGTGTCAAAATCAAAGATTCTGATATCATCGGCCATTCCGCCTTTATAGTACTTCCAAGTTCTAAACTCACGGAAAACCCTATTGAATGCCAGTTTCTTTCCATCGGCTGAATAGGAACAAAAACCACCCATTGAGAGTGGAAGTTCTTCCGATAATCCTCCTGTTTCTGATACTTTAAATAGCTGCCCAACAAAATCGTTGAATGTCTGCTTGCGCGAACGGTAAACGATTGACTTTCCATCGGGAGTCCAACCCATTACAATGTTGTTGGGTCCCATACGATCCGAAATATCATCTCGATTCAACGTAGCAGTATGGGTTAAGCGTTGTGGAATACCACCCTGAGCAGGGATAGTAAATACCTCGGTATTTCCATCGTACTGACCAGTAAAAGCTATCTTACTCCCATCGGGCGAAAAATGAGGAAACATTTCGTAACCATTGTTATTGGTGAGTTTACGGGCAACTCCTCCCGTTAAGGGTACAGTGTACAAATCGCCTGCATAGGAAAACACAACCTGATTGCCGTTAACGGTAGGGAACCGTAAAAGCCTCGTTTCCTGACTGAATACATTGCTAGCAAGAGTGAACAATGCAACCAATGCAAAAAGGGTTTTTCTCATTTTTGAGGATTTAATTGAATAATAATTTAGAGGATAAATTTCTCATTTTTGACCTTACAAAGCAATTTTGGTTTATTATTTCTTTTTAAAAGATTTTATTCAAACTCGAAAGCTATATTTGTTAATCATAATTCACCTATTCAAAACATCTCTTTCTTATGCGACTTTTTCGATTTTGGCTTTTACTCTTAATTCAATATCTTACTATAAATCAAGTATTAGCA
This sequence comes from Bacteroidales bacterium, assembly GCA_003818205.1. Taxonomy (GTDB): domain Bacteria; phylum Bacteroidota; class Bacteroidia; order Bacteroidales; family Tenuifilaceae; genus UBA8529. The sequence goes on along the minus strand of RPRQ01000020.1, from coordinate 43,886 downwards.
ACAAACTATCAATCAATTACCTATTTCAAGGTTGATACACTTCAACAAAACGCATGGGTTGATTCATTAATGAAATCGTTGACCATTCGCGAGAAAATTGCCCAATCGTTTATGGTTTCGGCCTACTCCAATAAGGATCAAAAACATATAGATGAAATATCATCACTAGTACAAAATGAAAAGATTGGTGGATTGATCTTTTTTCAGGGAGGTCCTGTTCGACAGGCTAAGCTCACAAACTATTACCAATCGTTATCGAAGATTCCAATTATCATTTCAATCGATGGAGAATGGGGGTTAGGGATGCGCTTGGATAGTACATTCTCGTACCCACGACAGATGATGCTTGGCGCTGCAGCTGATTCAAATCTTGTTTACCAAGTGGCATCGGATATGGCAAAGCATTTCAAGCGCATGGGCATTCATATCAACTATGGCCCTGTGGTTGACATCAACAACAACCCGCTAAACCCAGTTATCGGTTCCCGCTCCTTCGGGGAGGATAAAAGAATGGTCTCGGCATTTGGCATAGAGTATATGAAGGGTTTACAGGATAATGGGATACTTGCCTGCGCTAAACACTTCCCGGGGCATGGCGATACCGATGCCGATTCGCATTACGCTTTACCAAAAGTTAAGCATAGCATCGAACGCTTGGATACCTTAGAGCTATATCCATTCAGCAGCATAATCAACAAGGGCGTTGCAGGTGTAATGGTTGCCCATATGAGCATACCAACACTCGAAAAGGACACTTCCCTCGCATCAAGCATATCATCAAATGTCATTAAAAGAATACTTATTGACAGCCTCAATTTCAATGGATTAATCTTCACCGATGCGCTGAACATGAAGGGTGTTGCCGATTTTCATAAACCAGCTGAGCTGAACTACCTTGCTTATCAAGCGGGTAACGACTTTCTTGTCTGCCCTGAAAAGATTAAGGAATCGATCGATTTTATTGAACAGCAGGTAGCAAACGGTAACTTCTCGGTGAATGAAGTGAATAGAAAATGTAGAAAAATCCTGTTGGCAAAATACGCTGTGGGGCTATCAAGCTATAAACCCATAGGAAATGAGAATCTCGTTTCAGATCTAAATACTACCGCATCGGAGCTGCTAAAACGTAAAGTTATTGAAAAGGGAATTACACTATTAAAAGGGAATGATCTAATACCCCTAAAAAAGCTCGATACCCTCAATATTGCATACGTTGAAGTGGGGGTAGGAAAAGGGCAAGACTTCCTTAACCAGCTCGAAATGTACAGTGAAATTACCCCATTTTGCATTAACTCCGAATCATCGCTAGATGAATATGATTCGTTACTCGTAGCATTAGAACCATACAATTTAGTAATAATAGGTTGCCATGCCATTGATACAAGGGCTTCAAAGAATTACGGGATATCATCGCAGCTATCTAACTTCATATTCGACCTTTCATTCCGAAAAAAGGTAATCGTTGATATTTTCGGAAACCCATATAGCCTTAATAGGTTGATTAACTATCAATCGCTGAGCGGATTAATTATCTCGTTCGATAACTCTAATATTTGCCAAAGCCTTTCGGCTCAAATGGTTTTTGGTGGAATTGGGGTAAAAGGGAAACTACCTGTTTCAGCAACTAATTCAATGCCTATAGGAAGCGGCTATTCGAATAATGAGAGAATCCGTTTAAAGTATTCAATCCCCGAGGAGTTGGGTATCAATCCGCATGATTTATCCGCAGCTGATTCGATTGCTTTAGATGCCATTGCTCAGCAGATTACCCCAGGAATGCAGATACTTGCAGCAAAAGATGGGGTTGTATTCTACAATAAGTCCTTCGGGTCCCATACGTACAGTAACGAGAAGCCTGTAAACTCCAAATCCATCTACGATATTGCATCTGTTACAAAGATAGCTGCTACTTTGCCTGCAATTATGCACCTGTATGATAAGGATAGCATCGACCTGCTGAAAACGTTAAGCAGCTATATGGCTCTACCGAGTAATAGCAATAAGAAGAATTTAGCAATCAAAAATTTACTATTGCATCAATCGGGGCTACAGCCATGGTTGCCATTCTACATATCTACAATCTCAAACCAATTATCGGGCAAGCCAACAACTAGTAGCACCCTTAGCCCTGAATACCCATTCAAAGCTATTGATAATGTGTATATAAGCAAGTATAGCACACCCAATCCAGATTATTACAGCACTGAGTACTCATTCGACTACCCGATTCAGGTTGCAACAAATATGTTTGCCCGGGAAGGGATAAAGGATACCCTGTTCAACAGGATAAATAGCACCGAATTGAAGGATATTGGAAAGTATAAATACAGCGATTTAGGCTTTTTATATCTTCAAAGAGTTATCGAAAATATTACCAACATGGGGCTTAATGAGTACGCTGACCAAAAATTATATAAAATGCTAGGAATGAATAGTACATCATATCAGCCTTTAAGAAAATTTGAAATCTCTAGGGTTGTACCAACCGAGGTGGATTTAGTTTTTCGAAAACAGCTGATTAGGGGGTTTGTTCATGATCCGACCGCAGCGATGATGGGTGGTATAGCTGGTCATGCTGGAGTTTTTTCAACCGCCAACGATTTAGCCAAGCTGATGCAAATGTACCTTCAGAAAGGTACATATGGCGGTGAAAGGTTCTTCTCGGCCCAAACGGTCGATCTCTTTACATCAACACCTAAGAATAATAATGGAAATAGAAGAGCGTTGGGCTTCGATAAGCCTGAAACAAAGGAAGGTAAGCCATCGCCTGCTGGTCCATCGGCATCAACGTTAAGCTTTGGGCATGCAGGGTTTACAGGAACTATGGTTTGGGCTGATCCTGAGAATGGTTTGGTTTATGTTTTTCTCTCTAACCGAGTTTACCCTGATGCCTCAAACAACAAATTAGTCGAATTGAATATTCGTACAAATATTCAAGAGGTTTTTTATAGGGCGATTAAAAAGCTAAAAGATGAGTAAAAGTCTAGCAATAGATATTAGATACTGACAAGAAACTTAAAAAGATTAAAGACAAACAACCTTTTGTACTAATTGTTTTTATCAGGTTTTTCAGCCAATGCTCCAAAATTCAGACCCACACCAACTATAAAATATCGGTTATAGCCAAATGTACCCTTCTCAAACTCATCGTTACTGCGGGTTGTAGGATATTTGACAGTTGTATTAAGTAGGTTATGTATATGAAAAGTAAAATACAGTTTTTCTCTAAATACATCATTAAATCGGATATTCATATTGGTCAGAAAGTAAGCGGAGGCCTTCGTTCCTATCCTTTCACCATCGGCTATAAGCTGAACTGGAGTTCGATGATCACCCATACTGCTTATTACATCAGGTCTCCAATAGCTTTCCATCGAACCAATATAATAACCCGAAAAAGCAATTGTTGAGTTCTTATAAAACCTATACGAGAGCGTAGAGTACGCAAGCACTCTCGGAGCATATTCAAGGGTAATACGCTCATAACCGTTCTGCATATTCTTTGAGTACTGATAAACAAAGCTGAGCGAAGCATTAAATCTTTGAGTAAACTTTAAATCGGTGCTAAACTCTGTACCAATCGTTCTAAGTTTTCCCGAATTGGTGTTAAAAAGCTTCATTTCTCCATTTTCCAATTGATTCGTCCTAGAAATCAGATTTACCACATTATTGTAAAAAACGCTAAGATTGATAATCGCTTTATCAGCAACTCTTCCAATGTAGTTCAGCTCAAGGGTTTGCATATTTGCGGGCTTAAGCTGCTCTTGATTGGGGTATCGGACAATATCCATATTCTCACCCATTGAAGCCTGCTTAATGGCCTTTCCATACATAAGTTTCAGGTGATGACCATCGTTAATATGGTAAAGAAGTGCCGCTCGTGGAATTAAATATGGTTTACCATACTTATAGGTTCCCTCTCTAGCTAAATATTCATATGAACCCAAAGGGTCAAACCGAACAGCATAGTTAATGGTGTATGAAGGTGTCTGCTCAACACGAAGCCCTCCTAAAACTGAAAATTTTTGATTTAAAGCATAACGTGCCTGAGTAAATGCAGCCCATGTGTACTTTTTATCATCTCGCGATAGCCCTGCATCAAGGTTAACGTATTCTTCGCTTAGGTTTGGTGCATCGACAACTAGCTTATCGCTCAGTACCATTTGATAATAGACACCAAATGAAACGTCCAACTTTTTAGTAGGTTTTAAGTTGACATTAAGCTCAGCATCGGCAGCATCGGAGTATATATCGTCAAATGTGTAGGCCGTAGTATCGGATTTATGCTTATAATCCATTCTATTTCTAAATGAGTAATAGCCAACATCAAAATTGATAGAAATAATATCATTAATATCTTTGCTATAGCCAACCAATGCATTTGAGGATTGGATTTCGGCTAAATGACCATCGTCATAGCCTGGATAGTAGTCTATTACTCCTCTTCGAGTATTTGTTTGAGATAAATTGAAGCGAAAATTACCCGTTTTTAACGAAAAATCGAAGTATCTACGGTTATCGGCTAGCTGACCTTTCGATGTGCCATTCTGAGGCAAGCCCCATGAATCTTCAATATGGTCAGTCATATCGGCGTATGGTCTATTTATCCCATTCGAGCCATAAATACCTGCATTAAAAGTGTACATTATCCGGCCATTTACCCCATTTACCCTGGCAAACGTTCGATAATTGCCATTATTCCCCAGGCTAAGCTTTGCTCCTCCCCCCGAATTCTGCTCGGTAACAATATTTATCGCCCCCAAAAAGGCTGAATTTCCATATACAACCGACATCGGCCCTCGAATCACCTCTACCCGGTCGATGGCTTCAACAGGAACATTAATTTTGGTAAGGGGGAATGAGTTGTACCAATCCTCCTTTTGGTTCACGCCATTCACCAGAATCACCATAGTATTGAATGAACCTGTTGAAAAGAATCCACGAACACCAAAGTTATCGGTACCAAACCACAGGTAATCATTAATCATATACATCCCAGGAACATTACTTAGTACTTCCTCTATCGTTTGCCAGCCTTGTTCTTGGATAGTCTGGCGTGAAATTATTATTATGCTCGAAGGAATATCGGTTACCGTTTCTACTGACTTTGTTGCCGATGAGATTTGAAGGTTTATGAGCTGATCCAATGGCATATCGTAAACATTCAATGAATCAGCATGTTGAGAATGCCCAGGTTGTGAGATCAACATGAGCAGTACATTTACAAAGAGGATTATTCTTAGTATTCTCATAAAAACAAATATATCCCTTTTTTCAAATTGAGCGTATAATATACCAAAGAATAATGTGTTATCAATTTTATCCGTAGAATTAAAGATAATATTAGAAATAAGTGATTATTTTTGATTTTTGGCATAGAAAGAGAACTCTATACTTATTGCGTTTAATACAAATAAACATTCGCTTAATAAACTGGTTTAAACAATTGAATAGTAAATTCATTCTCTTTTTGAATTATTTTTTATTCTTGTAAACCGAACTATTGATGAACAATATTTTACATAATCTCAATTATCTATTTTGCAGGGGAATAGCACTAATTCTTTTGACTATTCCATTCTGCGCCAATTCACAGGTTATTTCTCATGAGATAATTAAAACTGCTTATAGCTACCAATTTGCTCAGAATATTACATGGCCCAATGAGAAAGGGTTAGATACGTTTAGAATAACCGTTTTCAGCGATAACACCAAGTTAATAAATGAGTTCAATGAGATTGCAAAATATAAATCCATTAAAAATAAGCCGATTAAGGTTTATCAAGTGCTTCAGAAAGTTAAGTTGACAACCCAAACAGTCAATATTCTTTATATTGATAAAAAATACAATGAATTACTAGCTAGTATTTATAACGACTTTCGGTTAAAACCAACCCTAATCATATCGGAGGAAAGCGAACAGAAAGAAGTTGTAATGATCAACTTCATCTATTCAGATACCGAGCGGAATAAAATCAGCTTTGAGCTCAACAAAGAGAATATAGAGATCAATCATGACCTTACAATTCAACCAAAATTACTTCTTCTTGGAGGCTCACGGCTCGATGTGGCAAAACTTTACCAAAAGCAGGAGGAGAGGTTAAAGGATGAGCAGGTAAAGGTTGAAAACCAAAGAAGGATATTAGAATCGCAGGACAAGGAGATCGAGAAACAAAAACGAGATATAGTATCTCAAAATGAGGATATTAAAAGACAACAATACGAAATCGATCTACAAAAAAGAAACCTCGACACCCTATACAAAGAGATTTACAGGCAACAGCTTGAGGTAACCAATAATTTAAACGTTCTAAAATTGAATCGCGCTGAGATTGAGCAACAGCAGAAAAAAATTTTATTGCAAGTTGAGGAGATGACTCAGCGAAACCTAACCCTTGAGCAGCAGAAGGCTGAAATTCAGAATCAAAAGGAGCAGATTAGGACTCAAGGCGAATCCTTATCCTCTAAGGAGAAAAGAATTCAAATCCAAAACAAATTATTAATCTATACCCTTTCGTCTATAATCCTTGTGGTATGCTTAATTCTCTTAATCTTAATAGGCTATAGAAACAAGCAAAAAGCGAATAGAATTCTTAGCGAAAAGAATAAAGCCATCGAAAAGCAAGAGAAGGAGATTCATCAGCAGGCATTGCAGATTGAGGCAACTAATATTGAGCTGGAACAGCAAAATCATCATTTAGAGGAAACCGTACGGGTTCGAACCGAAGAGTTTAGGCTTGCCAAGGAGAGAGCAGAAGAGGCTGACAAGCTGAAATCGGCATTCCTTGCCAATATGTCGCACGAAATAAGGACTCCCCTTAACGCCATTGTAGGGTTTTCTGAATTGCTTTCAGGCCAAACCAATATCGATGAGGATATTAGAGATTACTTCGATATAATTAAACAAAGTTCAAACGACCTTTTAAGGTTAATAAACGACATTATAGATATTGCCAAAATCGAATCGGGTCAAATTCAATTTAGTATCACTGACTACGATCTAAAATCAGAGCTAGAATCTATATACCATTTCTTCGCTGAGCAAATAATCCTATTCGGCAAACAGGAGAAAATAAAATTGATCTTCTCGCCTGATATGAATCATCAGAACCTTATCGTTAAAGTCGATCCGAATAGGCTGAAACAGGTGATAAACAATTTGCTTGGCAATGCCATTAAATTCACCGATACGGGTAGCGTAGAGGTTGGCTATAGCGTAGTTGATAACGAAATCGTATTTTTCGTTAAAGATACAGGTATTGGAATTCCCAAAGAGTATCATGGAAGTCTTTTTCAGCGATTCGTAAAAATCAATCAGGGCGATCAACGCCTCTACTCAGGAACTGGGTTAGGGCTTGTAATTTCTAAAAGTCTTATCGAAATGCACGGGGGTAGGATTTGGTTTGAATCAGCTCCAAACCTTGGTACTCAATTCTACTTCACAATACCGTTAATACATGGCGAGCTAACCAAAAAAGAGCCCATTCATGTAATAAACAATTTATCGTTCGATAATAAAACGGTACTGATTTGCGAAGACGATTATAAGTCAAGGGAGCTGCTAAGGCTAATTTTAGCAAAGATGAATATTAAAATCCTATCCGCCTGCGATGGTATAGAAGCCATTGAGATATTCAAAAAGAATCCGAGCATCGATCTTATCCTGCTTGATATTCAAATGCCCCGCCTTAACGGGTATAATACCCTTACCGCTATTAGAAAACTTTCCGATAAAAGAATCCCTATCATAGCTCAGTCGGCCTTCGCTATGACCCATGAGATTGATAAAATAAAAAGTTCAGGATTCGACGATTACATCTCGAAACCGATAATACAGGAACAGCTCGAGATTGTTCTTTCTAAAAATTTTTATTCAGACGACAAAAAGTATTCTTACACCTCGGATCGTGGATGAAATCTCAGAATGGTATCCCTTAGATATTCCTTATCGAGGTGGGTGTATATCTCAGTGGTTTGGATTGATTCATGCCCAAGCATCTCCTGCACAGCTCGTAAATCAGCACCACCCTCAACCAAATGGGTTGCAAAGGAATGCCGGAAAGTATGCGGGCTAATACTCTTCTTAATACCCGCTAATTTTGCATGTTTCTTAATAATCGTAAAAACCATTTCGCGGGTCAGCTTGCTTCCTCGGCGGTTAAGGAAAACAATATTCTCCGAATCCCTATTAATATTAGATAAAACGCTATTTCTGTAGGTAATATATAGATTTATCTCCTTTATTGCTTTCTCTCCAATTGGAACTAAACGTTCTTTATTCCCCTTCCCTAATACTTTAACAAATCCCTGCTCAAAAAAAAGGTCTGTTAACTTTAAGTTCACCAGTTCAGATACCCGTAAACCACAGCTATAGAGCGTTTCAACCATGGTTTTGTTTCTCTGCCCTTCGGGCTTACTTAAATCAATTGAGGCCTCAATATCATCAATCTCTTTAATGGAGAGTGTTTCGGGTAGTTTTCGACCTATTTTAGGTCCTTCAATCAGCTCGGTTGGGTCGATATCGATAACCTCCTCAATCATCATGTATTTAAAGAATCCTCGGATACCCGAAAGGATTCTCGCTTGAGTTCGCTTATTCAACCCCGATTCATCAACATGATTAAGGAATTCCTGAATCTGCTTCATTGTAATATTCTCGGGCTCAACACCAATGCTATCGGCATAAACCATAAACATCTCAACATCGTGCTTGTATGCTGAAACAGAATTGCCCGATAAGGATTTCTCAACCCGAATAAAATTGATATAATCATCGATTGCTGCTTTCCAACCCATCTTTAATCTTGGATATCGGTTTAATTACTAAATGTCAAAAGTATGAAAAAGAAGTTAGAAGTTAGAAGAAAGAAGTCAGAAGACAGAAGTTCTCACCTCTCACGTTTCACTTATCACTTTTCGCTTTTCACTTATCTCTTTTCACTTTTCACTCCTCTTTCTTTTTATCTTTGCATTTCAAAATCGAACAAAATTATGCTTAAGAAAACAAAAATTGTTGCAACAATATCCGATAGGCGGTGTGATGTTGAGTTCCTTCAAAAGCTTTACGATGCGGGGATGAACGTGGTAAGATTGAATACCGCTCACCAAAATTTAGAACAGGCAAAAATGGTTATCGAGAATGTTCGCAAAGTTTCAGATAAAATTGCACTACTTGTCGATACCAAGGGTCCTGAGATTAGAACATCACCATTGGGCGAAGACATCTCAGTTTCAAAAGGAGATATTATTAAGCTAAAGGGCGATGTAAACAGAGAATCAAAGGGAGATACCCTATACTTATCGTATCCAAATATTGTTAATGAAGTCCCAACGAATAGCAGCATCCTAATCGACGATGGTGATATTGAGCTAAAGGTAATTGATAAGAATGCGGATTCATTAATCTGTGAGGTTCATAATCATGGCATTATAAAACTACGCAAGAGCATTAATATTCCTAATGTTCATATCAACCTCCCCTCTCTTACCGAAAAGGATATAGAATTCGTAAAATTTGCCATCGATAATAAGCTAGATTTTATTGCCCATAGCTTTGTCCGCAAGAAAGAGGATGTAATTGAGATTAAACAGATTTTAGGCGATCATAATAGCTCCATTAAGGTTATCGCTAAAATTGAGAATCAGCAAGGTGTTGATAATATTGATGAGATTCTTGACCATACCTATGGTATAATGGTTGCTAGAGGCGATTTGGGTATTGAGATTGCGGCCGAAAAGATTCCAACCATCCAACGACGGATTGTAAGAAAGTGCATTGAGAGTAAAAAACCTGTGATTATCGCAACACAGATGCTACATACCATGATTGAGCATCCTCGGCCAACTCGTGCCGAGATTAGCGATATTGCCAATGCAATCTATCAACGGGTTGATGCAATCATGCTTAGCGGCGAAACTGCCTACGGCGAATATCCTATTGAGGCTGTAAACATTATGGCTCGGGTAGCACAGGAGGTTGAAGTTAACCTTGAGCCCGACCCAAAGCAAAAATTGGTTAGAATTAACAAAGAGATTACTGCAACCTTGGCTCGTTCTGCTGTTCGCGCATGTGCCAATCTACCAATCAAAGCCATTATAGTTGATACTATCTCGGGACGAACAGGGCGTTACCTCGCAGCATTTAGAGGTAAGATTCCCGTTTACGCCATGTGCTACAAGTCGCAGGTGATGAGACACCTTGCGTTGTCCTATGGTATCTCGGCTGAATACATGCTACCTCAAACAACAAGAGATAACTTTCTTACGGATTCTATTTCAATTATGGCTGAGCGTGGCAAACTTAATCCCGATGATATGGTGCTAATAATTGGAGGAAGCTTTGGCCCCTGGGATGGAGCATCATTTATGGAGATTAGCCAAGTGAAGAATTTGGTAAAGAAATAATTGACAGAGATGAGAGGTGAGAGATGAGAATTTATAACAATTGCTAAAAAATATAATGCCGTAGGCATGAAATATTGGTAGAATAGGAATAAACACAACAATAAAAACCCCATAGGGGTGATATTATTGTAGAAAAGAAGATTTCTATATTTTATACCCCGAAGGGGTGACACATATAAAAGTGGATAAATGGACCAAAGCATATCAATAAAAAATTGAATTATAAATGTTTAGAAGACATTCTCTTATTTTTTCATTATTAATTGCATTTACATCCTCTCAGGCACAGCAGATGCCCGAGTGTTGGTATCGGTCGCTAGCGGCATTTGAAAAAGGGGAATATCGTGTTGCCTTACAATATATTGATTCGTGCATAATTCAAAAAGAGAAGAATTATTCCTTTTGGCTTAGGAAAGGTGAAATTCAATACCAACAAGGAGATTATGAGAATGCGCTTGAATCTCTTTTAAAGTCCGATAAGCTTAAAAAGAATTCATCAGCATTTGCACTTTCAAAAATCTACTGCATTAAAGGCGATACTACCTCAGGATTTGCATGGTTAAGAACCTACTTAGGTCAAAGCGAAAAGATAAGTGAGGGTGAAATTAATCTTGAACCTACATTCGATAAAGCCTCAAAATCGTATCAATGGAAAAAGATATGGAGCAAGGAATGGTATTCTCCTCTTGAAAAATTGATATCTGATGCAGAATATGGGCTTAACAATCAGAGCTGGGAAGAAGTATTAGATTTGCTTAACCCTCGATTAAAGGGAAGCAAACCCCGACCTCAACTACTTGCTCTTCGAGCAAGGGCATTCCATGGCCTAGGAAGTTACAGAAGTGCAATTGACGACTTTTCCGCTGCGATAAATAAAAGCAAAAAAAATCATCAATATATAGCCCAAAGAGCTGATGTATATATTGCACAGGAGAAATACAGCTCAGCTATCAAAGACCTCACCAAATCCATTGCCCTATCAGGAGGCGATCCTAAGTACTATAGAACAAGAGCCGAAGCTTTCTTTAAAAACAAGCAGTATAATCAAGCCTACGATGATATAAGCTACTACTTATCATTCTACCCTTCCAATTCCGAAGCATCCTTTCAATTAGTCTTAATCGCCATTGAGAATGGCAGCTATGTCGATGCCCTATTCAGCTTAGGTAAACTCATTAAAACAAATCCTAACGAGGCCGAATATTATTACTACAGGGGTGTTGCCTATATCAAGACCGAGAACTATAAAGTTGCCGAAACCGATTTAGATATTGCAATTAAAAAGGGCTATAAACTATCGGATTCTTATTATCAACGAGGCATTGCAAGAATTAACCAAAACGAAAAGGATAAGGCATGCCGTGATTGGGAAGAAGCTTCTAAGCTCGGAAACTTCAAAGCACAAGAATTGCTCTATAGTAAATGCAATAAAGCAGCAACCATTAAAAAATGGTAATTAACGTGAATTCGATATAAGAGAACTAGTTATTTTACTGTTTATTAATACATTAGAAGAAATAATCTGTTTTTGGAAGAATGGAATATTGGGGTTTCTTCTAACCTTTTTCTTCCCTGTCTGCCCTGCCTACCGGCAGGCAGGCGACAGGCAGGCAATTTTCCACTATTTACATCATTCCGTTTATACCAATAAGATAAATCATTACTATTTTGTTACTTAATTTATTTTTCACACCGAACTGACGTTAATTAAAATCACCCTATCCTCATATGAACGGATAGGGTGATTACACCTAAATATTATAAACTACTTGCACCTAAAATCCCCTACCGTACATCTGCCAAAAGATGTTCGATAATTCACGCCATTTGTACATAGTACTATAGGAGAATGTCTTTGTATAATCGGTTAAATACTCACGATACTTTTCAAACTCTTTTCCTTTCTCGCCTGATTTATATAGTTCCAAAGCTCTTTTCTGAATAAAAGGAACCTCGTCGAAGGCTTTATTCTCAAAATCGGCAACGGCACTCTCAATCAGCTTACGACCCTCACTCCAACGCACTGTCGATAACCTATTTGCCTCTCTAAACCACCATCCTGCTGCATCGTACCTATATCTGCTTTGCATTGAGAATTCGAAACTTTGCGGCAAACTCAATGTACCAGAAAAAATAGGGATTCGTGGACTTTGTGCAGGGTTATCGAACGAGAACCATGAAATTCCACCAATCTCATCGGGATACTTATCGCTTACCTGAATAACCTGTGAATAGGAACAGCCCGTAATAGCAACAGTTCTTTGTCTTTCGATGGTTTCAGGCTTTAGCGTATTGATCAAATTTCTTAAATCTATGCTCATCCAAGGGTTGGCAATTGGGCTAAGAATGGTATCCTCAACCTCAACCCCTTTATCGTTCTTTTTCTTAACCTTAACCCTAAGGTTTTTAGTCATATCGTACTTTGAGTTCTCAAAGGTTGTTCTGTACAACGCAAACACATCCCTTACCGAAACAAGTTTATCGGGCTTAACTGAGAATGGTAGCTCTTCTACATCATACTTCAATCCGAGCGATGGTGCAACCGCATTTAGCACAAAGTAATCCCTAATCCCAAATGGTTTCTTTGCACCGTATGCTTTCCAGAACTTAAATGGCTCAACGCCATCCCATAGTTTTAACTTCTTAGCAACATCAAAAACATTCTCCGATGCCATATAAAAATCGGGATTATCAAGCTTTAAAATACCAATCCTTGGGATATTCGCCGATATACCAACATGGTCATCGGGAACTCGCTGAGCAGCCCAAACGCCACCTATCTTATCGAGTCCTTCACCAAAAACCTCGAACTGCCATACCTCCTTCTTATCAGCAATAGTCAAACATTCACCGTAATCACCATAACCATACTCCTTAATCAATGTACCCATCAACTTAATCGCCTGACGAGCAGTTGTGCAACGCTCAAGAACAATTTGACCAAGTTCTTCAATAACAAATAATCCTTTATCATTGTGAAGCGTGTCTTTACCCATTGTGGTGGTTTCGCCAATGGCAAGCTGCTTTTCATTCAAGCAAGGATATGCAACATTTAAGAAAGAGAATGTTTCAGCAACCTGAGGTATTTCACCTTTCATTTTAACCCGGGTTGAGTCATAGATACTTTCGGTGAATATAGTTCCCCAGAATATTTTCCGTTTTGAACCCTCTTTATGTTTTTTATGTGGTACAATATTTAGCCAAGTTCTGTACCTGCCATCGCAGCTATGGCTTGTGATTACTGTACCATCGGTTGTGGCCAAACGTCCCACCATAATGCTTGTGCAGTTTAGAGGAATTCCATCCTCGTCTAGTTCGGGTTTTTGACAAAAAGCATTATAGGGGAAAGCAAACATAAGTGAAACAGTCATTATAATAACTGTTCTTGTAAAAAATGAAATAACTCTCATATTTATAGGTCTAATTGGGTTTGGTTTAACCTATGATGACAATCCAATTGAAAAGTTTAATGCAAAAAGAAAAGCCTAGCAAATAATAGTTTGCTAGGCTTATTTATTAGGTATTACTTCTATCAATCCTTCTTTTTCCTTGCTTTATAAATAAGATATAAGATAAAGCCAACCCCTAGGATTATCATAATCCAGGACAATTCGGAATAGTACGTTTCAAGCAAAGCCTTCTGAGAATATAAATAGTAACCCATTAGGGCTAAAATTAGGTTCCATGCAGCTGCTCCAATTACAGTATATATAATAAAGATTTTAAGCGGCATTGACGCTAAACCAGCAGGGATTGAAATGAGCTGGCGTATTACAGGTATCAACCGACCAACTAATGTTGACGATTTACCATTTTCAGCAAAGTATTGTTCCGCTTTCTCTACCTTACTTCTATCTATCATACACAAATGCGCAAAACGAGTATCGGCAAAAGCATATATCAATTTCTGACCCAAATACTTAGCAATATAGTAGTTGAATAATGCACCAATTAAAGCCCCCAAGGTTCCGAAGAATATAACCAACCAAAAATTCAAATCGCCCTGAGCAGCCTTCCATGCGGCAGGGGGAATCACAACTTCAGAAGGAAAAGGAATAAATGAACTCTCGATGGCCATTAAAATAAAAATTGTTAGGTAATTCATATTGGCCATATACCAATCAATAATAGGTTGAAAAATATCCATCATAATCAGCTAATTTTATTGAGTTGACAAATATAACCAAGAATTTCGTAACTATTCACCACGGAGACACAGAGATCACAGAGATTTGATTCATTGACCTCCAAATAATAATCTTGATAAGATCTTTTGTAGCGTACAAAAAGATTGTATGAGTTTTAGTTCTAATAAATTCTCTGTGCTTCCTGCCTACCCTGCCTACCGGCAGGTCAGTGTCTCTGTGGTTTTTCTTCATTCCTTTTACTGCTGAATAGTTACAGAATTTCAATTTACGAACTGAATTGGTGTTATGCTAAGTTTAAGATTTGAAGTTCAATAATGGGAGCATTGTAGAAATGGATTGTGAGCTAATACGGTAATAAATCATTGACCAATAACTCAAAATGAAAAAAATCTGTATTAATCAGCGTAGCTAGCATCAGTTTAATCGGCGTTCCAATCACAATTACTCTACTTTAAAAGCTGTTTCAACTTTGCCTCAAGTTGTTTCACATTTGTAGGTCGAGAAATAATGGTCAAGTCTTTATCCAACAGAAAAAGTTTAGGCGTTCCATCAACATTAAACTCCTTAATTATTTTATTCTCTCCATTATCGGGTTCAATGGCATCAATCCAGCTAAACCTCTTTTCATATACAAATCGTTTCCATCCCTCCTGTTCATCGTCAATGCATACATTAACTACTTCGAACCCCTTTAACTTGAACTTTTGGTAGGTATTGTAAAGTTCGGGAAGCAACTCTGTACAATGAGGGCACCACAACGACCAAAAAACCAGCAGTTTATATGGAACACTTATTTTTGATAGTTTTATCTTAGGTTCTCCGAAAGTATTTAGTGTAAAATTTTTAGCTTTTGAACCAACACTATTGCTTTGCAGAATCCTATAGCTTTCTTTTTCTTCAGGGGATAGGTTTATGGATGGTAAACCATCAAATGACGTTTCGAATATAAATTTTGTTACCTCATCGTAATCAGAATCTATATAGTTTTTAAAAAGAATACTCCTTAAATAACTTTTTATGGCGGGTTCAGCGTTTAGGTTCATTATAGTTTTAACCCCTGCAATAAAGGATGAATCCTGTTGCTCCTTATCATAACCCATGTCAATGAAAAGTTCTATAAACCCCCACACCTTGGATTCCAATGCTAGAGAATTTACAAACCTGATATCGCTGAGATTACAATTAAGCCACCAATTTTGTTTAATGAAGAGCTTTTTCCCATTCAATTCTAGCCCTGTTGATGGTATTGGTCTTGCTTCGAGCAGAATTAAATTGGATGTAAAAAGATTAGGGTTACTTAAAGCTAAGCTCCTTGCAGCATTAAACAATTCAATTTGAGCAACAGCTTGCTCATTATTAAGATACTTATAGAATAATGAGCTATCGGGGTAATAATCGATAAGAGAGTTTAGCAGCCATATCTTTTGCGACAACCTCTTTTTTATCCTTTGGTATTGAAAAAACACCTCATTCTCCTTCGACTCTATTGACTTAATGCTATCTTCAGCAGCAAACACAACCGTTTCAAGCGATATTCTTGGTTCAGAGGCAACTATAAAATCAACGCTAATATTTTTTCCTAAAGTTAACCGATATAGTCCCTGCTTATAGCTTTTAGGGAGGTTGAATTTGTATAACCCTGGCGATGAAGGCAAAGATGAGTCAACTACAAAACCTGATTGATCGTGAAAAAACAATTTTGCCAGCTTTGTATGCGATTGCTTTACAAAAATCTGAATATCGACCTGTGATTTAACGGTTTGATTGAATATTAATAAAGCAAAAACAAGAAACCGAATTTTTAACATCGACCTACTGTTAAAGGATTATTACTATTTCTTTACTGGTCTATAAATACTCATCTTCCCTTTGATAATAGTGCTAATATCAAGCGTACTCAGTCCAACTTTTCGTCCCGAAAAGCCCGTATTTTGATGAGCTAATTCAAATACTCCCTTATCAATCACCCTATAGACTATTGCTGTATGGTGCTCCATACTCTCGGTATAGGTGGTATTCCCTTTCTTGTATTTTACCTTAACCCCCTCGAACTGAATAATATCGCCAGGATAAACCGTTTCCTTTTTATGATTCACAAGTTTACCGTACTTATACTGCAAATCCCAATCGGCTTTTATCAATGTTAGGGCTTTGTTTGCCAAATCCCAGCACTCTCCCCTATCAACCTTTTTCCCAATGGTTGTTTTAACGAATTCAATTACCTCTCTATTTAAGGCTGGTACGCTATCCTGCGAGAAACCTGCAATTCCTAACAAAAGGAATGATGATAATAAAAACTGTTTAGCAACACTACTACTTATTTTCATGATTATTCTATTTAAGATTATAAGTTCGACATCTCACCCTTTTCGAGGTGATGAGCCAATTTTTTCCTGAGCTCGTTGGGTATAAACGGTTTTAGGATAAAATCGTTCATTCCGAGGTTAAATATTTTTTTCTGAACGTCAAGCATCACCGATGCCGTAAGGGCAATAATCGGGATATTTCTTTTCTTGCTTTCGCTCATCTGCCGAATAACCGTGGTTGCCTCATAACCGCTCATAATAGGCATCTCAAGGTCCATGAGGATTAAATCAAAATCCATTTCCCGATGCATTTCTAATGCAATCTGCCCATTTTCAGCATGTTCCACCTCCATACCCCATTTGGTAAGGAACTTCTCAGCAATTATCTTATTAATTTCGTTATCCTCTACGATGAGTATTCGATATGTTTTAGTAAACACAATTTCTTCACTCTGCTTTGCCAGGCCATAGGGCTCTTCAACCGGTATATCTCTTTTTGGGAATTGAAGAGAGAAGTAAAAATTCGACCCTTCACCGAACTTACTATTCACCTTTATTGCACCGCCAAGGGCTTTTACAATTCGTTGCGAAATGGCTAAACCTAACCCTGTACCACCATATTTTCTTGTTGTTTCGGCATTTGCTTGGGTAAATTCTTTAAAAATAATACCCTGCTTTTCCTTATGTATCCCTATACCTGTATCGGAAATAGCAAATAGTATCGATGAGCTCTCTTTATGGTCCTTTTCAAGCTTTATCGAAAGAGTGATCTTTCCCTTTTCGGTAAACTTTAGCGCATTACCTAAAAGATTGGTCAGCACCTGATTAATTCTTACGGGATCACCAACAAGATTAATAGGAATATGGTTATCGACATCGCTAACCAACTTTATCCCTTTGTTTTTCGCTATCAAGTCGTAGCTATTCCTTAAACCTTCGCAAATCTGTTTTAGGTTTATGACCTCCTTAACTAATCCGATTTTTCCTGCTTCAATCTTACTGAAATCGAGAATATCGTTTAAAAGCGTTAGGAGTGATTCGGCTGAAAACTTTAACGCGCTTAGATTCTGCAATTGATCGGGTTTAGGGTTTTCTTGAAGTAAAAGGTTTGTCATACCAATTACAGCATTCATCGGAGTACGAATCTCGTGGCTCATGGTGGAAAGGAACTGCTCTTTCGCTTTGCTCGCCTCTTCGGCTATGGTTTTAGCCTGAATGAGCTCTTGTTCCACCTGCTTTCGCTGCGTTATGTCGCTCATTACAATCAATAAGCACTTTACACCTTGAATATTAATCTCCTCTGCCGAGAATAGGCAGATAAGAACATCCCCCTTCGTATTCTTAATCTGTACCTCCCGCTCCGATAGCGTACCCAATTCAACAATCTGACCGATAAGGGTTTTCCAAGTATTAGGGTTTTTAAAAATTTTAACCTCTTTTGAAGTACGCCCTATCACTTTTTCACGCTTCAAGCCTGTTGCCTGGAGGTATGCCTCATTCACATCAATATATCGACCCTCTTCAAACGTAGTAATAGCCATAATCACAGCTCTTGTATTAAACGCCTTCGAGAATTTTTCTTCCGATATTTTGATTGCGCTTTCAGCTTTAATTTTTTGGGTAATATCCTGACAAATTACAAATATCACATCCTTTCCGCTCCAAACCCCCTTAAACATTCTTGTTTCAGTAGGTATTCGGCTCTGTTTTTTTGTCAGCAGAATGGATGAAAAGCTCTCCTTGCGATTCTTATTTACGCTTTTTATAATGCTACTAATATCGATATTCGAATACGACACAATCATGTATTCAAAAGGTTTAAGTAGCAGTTCATGCTCCCTATAGCCCAAAATATCAATCACCGATTGATTGGTTTGAATAATATTCCCCTTATTGTTTAGGATAAAAACGAAATCGTCGAAAGTATTCACCAGCAGCCTAAAATTCTGCTCTTCCTCGATCAGCTTCGATTCCGTCTCCTTTTGTAAGGATATGTCGAAGCATGAATCGAGCAGCGCAGGCTTACCCTCCCACTCAATAACCGATACATGAGATTTAAGCCACTTTAGGTTACCGTTCTTGGTTAGAATTCTAAAAGTATAGCTACTCGATTGTTTCTGACGAATCTCCTGATAATTACCTCTAAACAAAAGTTTAATTAGCTTTTTATCGTTGGGGTGAACAATATCGATGAAGTTGATAACCTTAATCTCATTAGCAGTATAACCGGTAAGGTTACAGAAACTTGGATTATTGAATACTATTCTAAAATCTTGAACAATATAAATGCAGCCCTCACTGCTTTCTGCAATATCCCTTAACAGCTTAAACTCGCTTTTAACAGCCTCTAGTTCAGCTTTTAATTTAATTATCTCATCAACCTGATTATGTTTCGACTCAGGCATACTTTTCATGTCAGATTAGCCGGAAAAGATATAAAAAAAAAAGCGATTCTCTTGAAATAGTCTTACTATTATATATATACCTAGTTATCAAATAAATATGTATATAAATGTGCCATTATGGCGCACTCAGCATAGAAATAGTGTCATTATGTCCTGTTTTATTGGTTGGCATATTCATTGAATAATACCAATCAGCAACCATAAATATAAAAGGTTGCAAATAAATCAAATTAATGTTAAACTAAATAATGGAGGATAAAACCATGATTCCGATGATTAGACGTAAATCGATGTTACCAAACCTTAGTGAAGGATTATTCGGTGACGACTTGTTTGCACGATTCTTTGACACACCTGCAAACACAACCATGCCTGCTGTAAATATCAAAGAGGGCAAAGATGAATACACCATTGAGGTTGCAGCACCCGGTTTCGACAAGAAAGATTTCAAGATTGACCTGAACAACAATGTCCTTGAGATCTCAAGCGAGAAAGAGGTGAAGAATGAGGAAAACTCCGAAAAGGTAATGCGTTGCGAATTCCAATACGCTTCGTTCAAGAGGTACTTCACTCTCCCCGATTCGGTGGAATCCGATAAGATTAAGGCAACCTATAAGGATGGTATCCTAGACGTAGTAATCCCCAAAAAGGAGGAAGCAAAGGTTAAGCCCATGCGCCAGATTTCTATATCGTAAGAGATAAGGGTTAAGCAAAACGACAAAAGCGACAAGTCGAGAGATTCACTTGTCGCTTTTTTTACTCTTAGACTTTAAATTTTTGTCTTTTGTCTTTATAAATACTCCATATGCTCCTGATCAGTAATCTTTTCACAGTAATGGCACTTTAACGAAACATTCTTCTTATCTACCACTTTAAAACGTGGTGTAACCTTCTCGTTATTAGTGATGCACTTGGGATTCATACATTTTACTATCCCTGAAATTCCATCCGGAACCTCTACAAGCATTTTATCAACTACCTCGTACTCTCTAATGATATTTAGCTTTGCAAGAGGTGCAACCATGGCAATACGGTTAATTTCGTCCTTCTCAAAGAATTTATCAGCAATTTTTATAATCGCTTTCTTGCCCATTCTTTTACTCTCAAGGTTTGTTCCAAAGGTTATCTTGCTTCCAATCTTATCGAGACCCAGTATTGAAATTACCTTGAATAAGTTCTGTGCAGGTATATGGTCAATAACGGTACCATTATGAATTGCGTTTACGCTAAGCTGTTTTATGTCTTTCATATCCATTTCTTATTAAATTATTATTTTAAACCGAGTATAATCGCCATAATCGCCATACGAGTAAATACTCCATTCAGGGCTTGTGGAAAATAGTAGGCTTGTGGGTTATCATCTACATCGGTATGAATTTCATTGACTCTTGGCAGTGGATGGAGAACTTTCATATTTGGTTTAGTTTCCTTTAGCATCTCATTACGAAGAACATATACATTCTTAACCTTTTCATACTCCAATGGATCGGAGAAACGCTCACGTTGGACCCTTGTCATATATATTATATCTGCATCCTTAATGTTATCGGCCAGTTCAGAAGTTTCATTATATTTTAGACCAATGCTATCGAGATACATTTTATACTCAAGGGGCATTTGTAGCTCTTTTGGAGAGATAAAAGTAAACGAAGCATTAAATTGCGACATCGCCATAAGTAATGAGTGAACAGTTCGACCATACTTCAGGTCTCCAACCATCACTATTTTTAGGTTGTCTAGTTTTCCTTGTGTTTTGCGGATAGAGTATAAATCTAGTAGGGTTTGGGTTGGATGCTGATTCGCTCCATCACCAGCATTGATGATTGGCACCTTTGAAACCTCGCTAGCATAGCGAGCGCTGCCCTCGATGGGGTGACGCATTACAATTAAATCGGAATAGTTAGCAACGGTCATTATGGTATCCTTTAGGCTTTCACCCTTCGATACGCTTGTTGATGATGCTTCGGAAAACCCTATTACTCGACCACCTAAGCGATTTACTGCGCTTTCAAAGCTTAGACGAGTGCGTGTTGATGGCTCATAGAAAAGCGTAGCCACCACTTTACCAACGAGAATTCGTTGGTTAGGATTTTTCTCAAACCCTTCAGCTAGGTCGAGAACCCTAAAAATCTCCTCCTTGCTTAAATCGTCAATTGAAACTAAACTTTTGTTCTTCATACTATTTGGTTTAACTAGTTATGTAATTGTATCACTATATTCCAAAAAAAATGCCCCGATAAAAGGGGCAATTATACTGTCTTTAAAAAATTAGCCAATGCTGAGTCAATCTTCTCAATTTTACCTAAAACACTCTCGGTCCTACTTTGTCTAATACCAACAGTGATAAAGCAGGATGTATCAAAATTTTGCTCCATTATCTTGAAATTTTCATCTTTTACCAACCTCATAATATCATTCATTGCAAGATAATTAAAAGTTATCTTATAAATATTGTTTACAGTATTAACTACAACATTTGCATGTTCTAATGCATCAGCAGCAGCCATTTTGTAAGCATTTATTAGACCCGAAACACCTAACTTTGTTCCCCCGAAATATCTAATTACAACGATAAGTATATTGGTAAGGTTTTTACTTATGATTTGCCCATGAATGGGTCGTCCCGCAGTACCCGATGGCTCACCATCATCATTTGCCCGCCAATGCTCACCTTTAAACCCAATAATATAGGAGTAACAATGATGACGAGCATCGTGATACTCCTTGCGAAGCGAAAGAAGAATTTCTTTTACCTCCTCCTCGCTAATCACTGGATATGCCAAAGCAATAAACTTGCTACCTTTCTCCTTATAAAGCCCTTCGGCTTTACCGCCTATCGTTTGGTATGTATCATCAAATATTTGCATACCTAACCTTGGCTAAATGTTAAAATAACAATCGCGAGTAAAGATAGAGCAATCCCTAACCAATTTAACTTTGTTGGTCGCTCCTTAAATAATAGGTAACCAATTATTACCCCCAATGCTACTATACCTATGTTATTAATGCCAAAAACTACAGAGCCTTGAACCTGCTTACCTGTTAAAAGATTGATATGGTTTAGCGCTTTAATAAAGAAATACATTGAACCAAAGTTTGCCAATCCAAGGGCAATACCTAGCATCCAAGTTTTTATTTTCGTTAAGTCTTTAGCTGCATTTCTGTTGAGAGGTAAGAGCAAGATACCCATGATTCCAGCAACCCCAAAGGTTACTCCCGAAAAGATTGGATTAAGTTCATTGGAAACATACTTGAATTGGGCATATTTAACCAATGAATCAAGAATTCCAACCCCCAAAAAGATAAGAATGGGTAACATGGTTGTTGATAGTTGTATTTTTCCTCTTTCAGGTTTATAGGATGTGAGGAATACAGCAACTAAAGCAAGAAAGATTCCGAAAATCTTTATTGGTGTAAGGGTGTCGTTAGCCTCAATGGCTACTGTAAATAGAATGGGAATTATTACCGACATTTTTGTTGCAACCGAAGTAGTTGAAACGCCTACCTTTAGCACGCTCTGCCCAATCAATCTGAACATGGTAATGAATAATACCCCAAGAAAAAGTGATAGTGGAAGCCAGTCGGAATGAAGCGTTTTGGTATTAAAAGGGCTACTATGGCTCAAAAAAAAACCTGCTGAGCAGGCTATAATATAGTTGACAATAATTGCACTGAAAGTATTTACCTTATATCGACCAATTAGCTTAAAGGCGATAAAAATTGCTGTTGAAGAGAGGATGCTAAGGAGTAAAAAGACCATTTTCCAGTGTTTGGGCAAAGGTATATCTTTTTCTACTCCCTAATGAAAATCGGTTAATTTTTTTTTAACCGATTTTGCCAAGTTTTCAACAAAAGGAGAAATGGATTATGGTTTTACGCTAAGATTTACTAAGTCCTCAGCAAATTTTTTCAAATCAGCACCTCCATTGATTTTCTTAAGCTCTTCTTTTGAAAGTTCAATAGCTTTTGTAATTGATTTCTTACTTGTCCTTTTCATGGTTTTATACTATTGAATGAATACTTGCTCAAATTTCTCAGAAAAAAAACTCATATTTACTATGAGGAGCAAATTGAAACTATATTTTTAATCGGCGTTCAATGTCCTCAATCTGGCTTTTAAAACGCTTATCGGTATCCTTAAGATTGTTTACGGTTTTACAAGCATGCAGAACCGTAGCATGATCCTTCCCACCAATAATACTTCCAATGGTTGATAGAGATGACTTAGTCATGCTCTTTGAAAAGAACATGGCAATCTGACGAGCCTGAACAATCTCTCTTTTTCTAGTTTTAGTTTGAAGAACATCCGATGGCAAACCAAAGTATTCGCAAACAATTTTCTGAATATAATCGATGGAAATCTCTTTACGAGTGCTCTTAACCAGCTTATCAACCATTTCGGAGGTAAGCTCAAGGGTAATATCCTTCTTATTAAGGGTTGACTGAGCCAATAGAGAGATAAGCGCACCTTCGAGTTCCCTTATGTTATTGGTAATATTCGATGCAATGTACTCAATCACCTCATCGGGGATTATTATACCATCGTTATATATCTTCTTCTTAAGTATCGCAATACGGGTCTCAAAATCTGGCGATTGCAAATCGGCCGATAAGCCCCATTTAAACCTTGAAAGAAGCCTTTGCTCCAAACCCTGAAGCTCAACGGGAGGTTTATCTGATGTGAAGATAAGCTGTTTCCCCGCTTGATGAAGATGATTGAATATATGAAAGAATGTATCCTGCGTCTTCTCCTTACCCGCAAATTCCTGAACATCATCAATAATAAGAATATCAATCATCTGATAAAAATGAAGAAAATCATTCTTATTATTATTCCTTATCGCTTCTACGAATTGAGTTTGGAATTTAGCTGCGTTAACGTATAGGACCGTTTTATCAGGGAATTTTTGCTTAGCCTCAATACCAATGGCTTGCGCCAAGTGAGTTTTCCCTAACCCAGAATTTCCGTATAGCAATAAGGGGTTAAATGCTGTTTTACCGGGAGCATGAGCAACAGCTAGTCCTGCTGAACGGGCTAGCCGATTACACTCCCCTTCTACGAAATTCGCAAAGGTATTATCGGGGTTAAGCTGCGGGTCAACGAAAAGTTTCTTAATTCCAGGGATTACAAAGGGATTCTTTATTTGATACTCCTGGTTATTAACAGGTATCGAAACGGGCTTATTTTTAAGATCAGTTTTATTTTGGGTTGGAAATTTAACGGTGTAGGGTTTACTATTCGCAAAGCTATTGTTCTCCATCACAACGCTGTACTCAAGCTTAGCATCAGCACCCAGCTCTTTACGCAACGTTTTGCGCAGTATATCAATGTACTGCTCCTCCAAATACTCATAAAAGAATGGGCTTGGAACTTGAATGGTAAGAATACTCTTCTCCAGTTTAACCGGAATGATAGGTTCAAACCAAGTTTTGAAGCTTATGGGAGATACGTTATCTTTTATTATCCTAAGGCAACCATGCCATACTTCTTGAAAATCGCGAACCATCTTTATTAGTAGGAATATAGCGTTTGAATTATTTTTTTTATGACCTCAACAAAATTGTGAATAAAAAAATGAAAAAAAAAGTCTTTTTTCTATTGAAAAAATGATTTTATGTTTAACGAATTAACTATCACCTCAATAATTTTATCAAAAAAAAAAAATATTTTTACAGCATTGATATTCAATTACTTATTGTGTTGATAATGTAATTTTGTGGCTGTTAACACGTTGTGTTTTTTCTCTATTTAAGGAAATTAATTAATAATAAATAGCATACCTAAAAAAGAATTTTCATATATGGTAATTTTTTTTAGAAACCGATTAACTTTCAATTAATAAATAGTTAACTATTTGTGCTTTAAGTTATTTATATCATCGTTTACTTCCCACCTGCCAGTCGGGTAGGTAGTCAACGACGATAGATGCAATTACAAAACAAATGAAATTTAAACAGTTTCTTAAGATAGAGTGAGAAGCTAAACTATCTCGGCTTTTTTACCTCTTCGTATTTTGTTCTACTGAGATCAATCAACGAGAAGTTAATATACCTCTTCGGGTTTTCTTTAATATCTTTAAGCAATAGGTCTAAACTCCTTGAAGCGTTATCGAGGTTATGGTAAAGGGTATCATTATGAATAAGACTACCGATTGTTCCCTTCCCTGAGTTTATTTTAGTCATCACGCTATTAAATTGGTGCATAGCGGAATCAACCTGCAACATAGTTGATGCAATTTTAATCTTTGCAATTGTATCGCTAATGGAGGAAAAATTCTTCACTATCTTAGTAATGTCCTTGTTATTGTTCTTTATGTTTGCGCTTATCGACTCAAAATTAACAAAAATTTTACGAAGCGTACCGTTGGGGCTTAGTGTGGTATCAAGCTCAGCTGCAGTTTGATTAATACTGTATAGAGCCTTATTAAGGTTTACAAAGCTTTGGTTTAGCTGCGCCCGATTGCCCTCATTAAAAACTTCGGACATCACCTTTAAGGTGTTCTCCATCTCCTTCATAAGGGCCTCCGCACGCTGTTTAATCGGCGCAATCTGATAGCCGAGCTGATCGATTAACCCCGTTTCAATCTGTGCAGGTAGGGTATCACCGGGGCTTATATACTTATCCCCTTTTACCACTTCGAGTTTAATGGCTTTTCCACCTAATAATCCTGCGCTAATCATCTTAGCTACTGTATTTTCGGGAATAGGATACTTCTTCCCAACCAAAAGGGTTACCAAAAATCGACCTGTATTCCCTTCCTCAAATTTGATGCTCTTAACCAGCCCAACCTTAAAACCATTGATTAATACAGGGTTAGTATTCTCAAGGCCATCAACCTGATCGAATACTGCGTAATAGATGTGATTGGGGCTAAATACATTCTTCCCTTTCAGGAAATTAATTCCCCAAAACATAGCGGCTATACATACTGTTGCAAAAAAACCAATTTTCGCTTCACGGGATATTCTAATCTTCATATACTGTTTATATAGATAATTCTTTTAAAGCTGAATCAATAGGTACAATCATACTTCCCTTTAGGGCAATGATAAAAGCATCGGGGTATTTCTTCTTTATACGCTTACAAAATTCAACCACCTCTTCATAGGTTTTATAAGTACCAATCGCGTATTTATAAGCTCCTTCGACAGCAATCTCGTCAATTCCGTTCAAATTCTTAAAATTTTTTGGTGTAACCGGAATCCTCTTTTTTGAGGATTTAATTTGCACCTTAAATATATAGTTAGGCTTTACGATTTCGTTGCTATTAATACCCTTTTCAGGAATCAAAGTGTCTTTCGCATCATTATCATGAAGAACTGTGGCAATGGAGCTACGGCTATCGATGTCCTTTTTATAATCGCTAAAAGCTTTAAAAATGGCCATTGCGATTTGCTCCTGTCCTTCCTTGGTCGCAAGGAAAGCCTCTTCTTTTAGGTTGCTTAAAAATCCAACTTCAATTAAAATACTGGGCATTGAGGTTTTCCAAAGTACAAGAAAACCAGCTTGTTTAACTCCCCTATCAAATCTCCTAGCCTGAGATTTGAATTCTGTTTGAACCGCATTTGCAAGCTTTAGGCTTTGATCTAAGTGCGCATTCTGCATTAAGGAGAAGATGATGAACGATTCAGACGACTTGGGATCATACCCCTCGTATTTCGATGAGTAGTCATCCTCATATGCAATAACCGAGTTTTCGCGCATAGCAACGTCAAGGTTATCCTCCGATTTATGTAAGCCGAGCACATAGGTTTCTGTACCATAAGGGCCTCTACTTGGAATTGAATTGCAATGTATTGATATGAATAGATCGGCTTTTACAGCATTGGCAATTCTTGTGCGCTCATCGAGGGCAACAAATTTATCTTCGCGTCTTGTAAAGGTTATATCAACATCGTTAAAAGTATTCTTTATATGGTTCCCCACTTTAAGTGAAATAGAAAGGGCAATATCCTTCTCGAAGGTTCGACTCCCAACTGTACCCGGATCGCTCCCCCCATGACCCGGATCTATAACAATTTTACGTATTCCACCAGGTTCTTGAACTTGCCCAACGGCACGATAATTGAGGAGAATGGTAAGCAATGCTATACCAATAAGGGCAGATGCTCGAAAAAATGTTGATTTAAAAACAAAATCCATTGACTACCTTTATCTTTTTTTAACTAGTTTTGAACGCTAATTCGAATAGAATAACTACAAAAATACGACTAAAATTGCATTTCAGGCTATTTGTACTTTTATTTCTTTTTTACCCCATTCTTGGTTTTTCGTCGAGAAATACCAGCAATAACTTTATTTATAACCATTTAAACCACAACGCAGATACTATTCCCGTTAAGGATTCTACCAAAAAATCTAAAAAGAAACCAATTGATGACCCTATTTTTAGCAACGCAAAGGACTCAACCGTTTATTCGCTTGATGGTAAAAAAGTATTCCTTTACGGCGAAGCAACGGTAAACTACCAGAACATTGAGCTAAAAGCACAGTACATAGAATTTGACACCGACAATAAAATAGTTTTTGCCAAAGGAATCCCCGATAGCACCGGAAAGGTTATTGGTAGCCCTATATTCAAGGAGGGCAGCCAAACCTTTAACATGGATGATATTTACTACAACTTCAAATCCAAAAAGGCAAAAATCAATGGGGTTATATCCGAGCAGGAAGGTGGGTTCATGCACAGCGAAGAAACCAAGATGATGGAGGATAAATCGGTCAATATTTCCCATGGAAAATTCACATCATGCGATCAGCCACATCCCCATTTCTATATTGCTATTACAAAAGGAAAGGTTATTCCCAACGATAAGATCATTGCAGGCCCGGCCTACTTAGTTCTAGAGGATGTACCAACCCCGTTGTTTATCCCTTTTGGTTTTTTCCCGAATACGCGTAACAGGGCGAATGGTATAATTATGCCCGAATACGGAGAAGAGGTTCGTAGAGGAGTATATTTAAGGGGTGGTGGCTATTACTTTGGCATAAACGATAATATGGACATGAAGCTGACTGGAGATATTTACTCCTTCGGATCATGGTTACTTCGCTCGCAATCGACATATAAGAAGAGGTATAAATTCTCGGGGAATTTCAACATTGACTACTCCAAGATAAAGACGGATGAGGATACCATTACCTCCTACAATATACAATGGTCTCACTCCCAAGATCCTAAGGCAAGCCCAAACTCAACGTTCTCAGCAAGCGTTAACTTTGGTTCAACGAACCATAACCGTTACAACGCTCAGAGCATTGATAATTTCCATAACAATACGATTAATTCAAGCATAAGCTATTCCCGAAATTTTGTAGGTACTCCATTTAGAATGAACTCATCGTTAACCCATTCGCAGAATAATCAAACAAAGCTCGTAAGCCTAAATTTTCCGAGGATATCATTTACCATGGATAAAATTTACCCTCTTAAAAGGGAATCGAACACAGGTTCTCCCATTTGGTACGAAAAGATTGGGTTCAGCCTTAGCACAAGCCTCGACAATAAGGTAACCGTACACGAAAAGGATCTCTTCAAGAAGAGCGTTTTCAACAAGATGAGCAATGGTATGAAGCACGAGATTCCTTTAGCCACCTCATTTAACCTGCTTAAATTCGTAACGGTAAGCCCTAGCGTTAACTATAGCGAGTATTGGTATTCTAAAACCATAAGAAAATATTGGAGCGATGCCGATACCATGGTTATTGAGGATACCATTCCCGGCTTCAGACGTGCATGGCAGTACAGTACAGGTGTTTCCATGAGCACCAAAATATATGGGATGTTCAACTTTGGCAAGGATAAGGGGATACAAGCCATTCGGCATGTAATAACACCATCCATTGCATTGAGCTACAGGCCTGATTTTAGCGATCCTCGCTATGGCTTTTACAAAACCATTCAGGTTGATACGCTAGGACATACAGCCAAGTATTCCATTTTCGAGAGGGGTGTATATGGTAGCCCTGGCGCTGGCGAGCAGGGTTTAATCTCATTTGGTTTAGGCAACAACCTTGAGATGAAAGTACGGTCAAGCAAAGATACCGTGAACAATTTCAAGAAAATAAAAATACTCGAAAGTTTAAGTTTCAGCTCTAGCTACAACCTTCTTGCCGATTCGATGAAGCTTAGCACAATATCTTTTTCGGGAAATACAAGACTTTTCGATAAGATTAGCATTAACTTCTCGGGCTCTCTTGACCCCTACGCATTGAATAGCACCAAAACAGGGCGAATTGATAGGTTCGAATATAATAGCAGCAAAAAACTTGCCCGATTGACAGGTGCATCCCTCGGTTTTGATTTCTCGCTGAATAGCTCAAAAAAAGAGAATTCCTCAAGCAACAAACCGTTAGGGGACGATCTTCAGCCCAGAGGAAATCCAAACGACCCTGAATTTGGGAAATCGATGACAACAAATTACAACAATCAACAGGTTGATTTTAACATCCCATGGAACCTAAGGGTTAACTATAACTTCAACTACTCGAAACCATATACCCAAAAAACGGTAACCCAAGCGTTAGGCTTTAGCGGCGATTTTAGCCTTACCCCCAAATGGAAGATTGGCTTCCAATCGGGTTACGACTTTAAAAGCAGAAAGTTGACAACCACTTCGCTTAATATTTACCGCGATTTGCATTGCTGGGAGATGCGCATGACCATAATCCCGCTAGGAGCCTATAAGAGCTATAGCTTTCAAATTAACGTAAAGTCGGGCATGTTGCAGGATTTAAAATGGAAGAAAAACGATAGCTACCTCGATAATGCTGGCTCACGATATTAAGCTCACCCAATTTTTCAGAATCTGAAAGCCGTGTTCGGTTAGAACTGATTCAGGATGGAACTGAACCCCTTTAATATTATACGTACGATGGCTTACCCCCATAACGCCACCATCAGAATCAATTGCCGTAACTTCAAGTTCCGAGTTATCTTTAGGCTTTCCTAAAACCCATGAATGGTATCGAGCGCTTAAAAACTCGGTTGGCAATCCTTTGAACAATGGTTCGTCATCTTTAATAACTAACGTTGGTCTATCGATGCCATGATGAACCATCGGCATATTAATCAGCTCTAATCCATAATAAGATCCGATGGCCTGATGACCTAAACAAATACCGAGTATGGGTTTGGTACTCCCCCATTTTTCAATTATACTATACAAATTCATGGTCTCATCAGGTAATCCGGGCCCTGGCGAGAGAACAATGCCATCGAACTTATACAATAAATCAACATCAACCCTATCATTTCTGATGCAGGTAACGCTACCTGACATCTGCTCAAGGTAGTGCACCAAGTTATATGTAAAGGAATCGTAGCAATCAATAACAATCAAGTTCATAATCCGAAATAAAAATACAAATGAATGGCTTTTTTACTAATTTCGTAACCAATTACTAAAACACTTATCAACATGAAGAAGATAATTAGCACCGATAAAGCGCCTAAAGCCATTGGGCCATACAGCCAAGCTGTAGAAGCGAATGGTGTTCTATTCATTTCGGGGCAAGTCCCCATCGATCCTGCAACTGGTAAACTGATTGAAGGGGGTATCAAAGAACAAACCGAGCAGGTTATGAAAAACATTGGGGCTATACTGGATGCAGCAGGACTAAGCTATGCAAATGTTGTTAAATCGACATGCCTACTGAACGACATGGGTAATTTTGCTACCATGAACGAGATTTACGGTCGTTATTACACGACTGAAATGCCCGCCCGTGCAGCATACGGAGTTGTTAAACTTCCACTTGGAGCGCTAATTGAAATTGAGACCATAGCCGTTCGATAGCCAAGAACCGAAAACTGAAATAAAAAAGCCATCAGGCAATTGCTTGATGGCTTTTCTTATCAATGGCTAAAATTACTCCGCAATTACCTCAAAGTCAATTTTCACTTTAACCTCACGATGCAGCTTAATCTCAGCAGTGTAGCTGCCAATCTCTTTCACCTGATCATCCTGAATGATAATAATCCTACGATCAATATCAAATCCTTTTTCTGAAAGGGCTTGGGCAATTTGAATGGTATTAACTGAACCAAATATTTTACCAGTTGAGCTAGTTTTTGCACCAATTGTAAGCTTAACGCCTTCAAGTTTACTAGCAATAACCTCAGCATCAGCTTTAATTTTTGCCTCTTTATGAGCACGTTGCTTAATATTCTCAGCAAGAACCTTCTTAGCAGATTCTGTAGCTGTTATAGCAATTCCTTGTGGAATTAAGTAGTTACGAGCATATCCGTTTTTAACCTTAACAATCTCGTCCTTGTTCCCTAGGTTTTGTATGTCCTGTTTAAGAATGATTTCCATCTAAAAGTTCTCCTCTACCTTAAATTATTTCAATAAATCGGTTACGAATGGCAATATAGCCAAATGACGAGCTCTTTTAACAGCAGTAGCAACCTTACGTTGGAATTTAAGTGAAGTACCAGTTAAACGACGTGGTAAAATTCTGCCCTGCTCGTTGAGAAATTTTTTAAGAAATTCTCCGTCTTTATAATCAACGTATTTAATCTTATTTTTCTTGAAACGGCAGTATTTTTTCTTCTTAACCTCAACGGTTGGAGGTGTAAGGTATCTGATTTCTGATTGATTTTGATTAACAGCCATGGATTATACCTCCTTAGTTTTAGATTCAAGTTTAGCGCTACGTTTCTTCTCAGCATACTCAAAGGCATATTTATCCATTCTAAAGGTCAAGAAACGAATAATACGCTCATCGCGGCGGTACTGAACTTCCAGCTTATCAATCAATGCACCTTCGGCTTTAAACTCAATTAAGTAGTAAAAGCCAGTGGTTTTCTTTTGTATGGGGTAGGCCAATTTTCGTAAACCCCAGTTCTCTTCGTGTACAATCTCACCTCCATTGTCGGTGATTACACTCTTGAATTTGGCAACCGCTTCCTTCATCTGGGCCTCAGACAAAACGGGAGTAGCAATGAAAACGGTTTCGTAATGGTTTAACATAGATTAAATTGATTAGTTTATAAATTATGAGGCGGCAAAAGTATATATTATTACTTTAACAAGCAATAATTGAGCTGTTTTTATTCGAATAAATTGTTATCTACTAGGGCAGTAGCTTTTAACAAATATTCTAAATCATGAACTTTATCGGGGTTCCCTAACTTTTCGTACGAATAGATTAAGCTTTTAATAAGCTGAGTAATGGTGATTTTATTTGAGCATGGAAGGAAAAAATCATCTTTACTCACGATGCTCTGCTGGCTAAGAAAATGCTCAATCTCCCTTCGTCCGAGTACTGCCCCCTTGTTAAATGGGTTAATGTAAAAAAGAATACTATCCTTTGGGTTATCGGTTGTTGATGTCTTAAACCGATCCTTATATGCAAGAATAAAATTCTTGGGTAGATTAACCGAGTAAATGGGTAAACCTAGCCGTTGGGCTACCGTTGAGTAAATAATGGCTAAAGCGATTGGTCCACCCTTTTTGGTCTCAATTACCAGGTTAATAAAATTATTCTGAGGAGCAAAGAAGTTTGTTGTATTACTCGTAAATCCATGAATATCGAAAAAGATATGGTTTAATATTTTAACTTTCTCAAGGGCTGTGAGGTTTTCGTTCAATTCTAGCCAAACATCTTTCCGTATCTTCTCTATAGATTTTTCAATAGCTGTAAATTGCGTATCAGGGTACTGATAAAGAGAAAGAAAATAAGCCCCTTCGAGCAAATCGGTTGCACCTGCACCACACCACTTTGATAGGTTTTCAATGGTGCCGTTCAGCTGAATGGTATGTATTATCGTCTCAATTCTTCGCTGCGCAAGCTCACTATTCGAGAGTTCCCAGGTTTTTTCAAGAATCGACACCACACCTAAACCATGATTAATGATACTATCCGATACGGCATTAAAAACCTCCTTATCGGGATCATCTAAAAGAGCGATTAGTGCGTTTAGCTCATTGTTCGGCATAGTTCAAGGATAAAGTTATTCGGTAAGCGTCATAAGGGTTTGCTCTATCAAATTCTTAATTGCAGGTTGATAGTCCTTGGTGGCATCTTTCGACACCCTATTGGCAATAATTGTACAAATGGTAACCGAATCATGCCCCATTAACCTCGACAACCCGTTAATTGCAGAACTCTCCATTTCAAAATTGGTGATCCTTCTCCCATTAAAGGAAAATGATTCAATCTTCTCATTCAAATGAGGGTCGGCAAGCGGTAATCGTAAAACACGACCCTGTGGCCCATAGAAACCAGGAGCAGAGATGGTAACCCCTTTTATGGTGTAATTCTCAAAAAGTTTAACTAAGCGTTCCGAAGAGTAAGTAAAATAAGGCTTTGCACATTGAGCATTCCAATTCGTGTGCTTTAAGAACGCTTGCTCCATTTCTAGCTCAGAGACCTTATTACGGTTAGCATAGAAGTTAAGCAAACCATCGAACCCGATGCTAATCTCGGTTAGCACATTGCTAGCCAAAGGAATATCAGGTTGAAGAGAGCCCGATGTGCCCAATCGAACAAAAGTGAGCTTGCGATGAGCATCTTTTACTATTCTTGTCTTTAAATCGATGTTTGCTAAAGCATCCAGTTCATTAATAACTATATC
Organism: Bacteroidales bacterium; assembly: GCA_003818205.1. Classification (GTDB taxonomy): domain Bacteria; phylum Bacteroidota; class Bacteroidia; order Bacteroidales; family Tenuifilaceae; genus UBA8529. The sequence goes on along the minus strand of RPRQ01000020.1, from coordinate 10,041 downwards.
GATATTATCGGTACCAATACCTGTTGATAGTACTGTAACTCGCTTACCATTGAATGCTCCTGTCGTTGACTTAAACTCACGATTTGAAACAGTAAACTCCTTACTGCTAAAAAAATCGGAAACAGTGTCAACCCTGCCGGGGTCTCCAACTAACATTATTGTATCGGAAATCTGCTCAGGTAAAAGATGAAGATGAAAGACGCTTCCATCGGAATTTAATATCAGCTCAGATGGTTCAATTATTCGCATAATTCTATATTTGATATAGAGTGCCAAATTACAAAAAATATAGATATGGTTTGATTTTAGCCACCAGTAAACATATTTAAGACAAAAAATGGAACAATTAACCATTCCGAAGGAATGAAGTGTTCAAGGATATTTCAAAATAGACTATCTTTGCAAAAAAGAAAAATAATGATTCAACGAATACAAACCGTTTACTTATTAGCCTCAGCAATACTAATAAGTGTATTTTATTTCCTCCCTTTTGCATCATTCGTTGTAGAGCACGACATGTCGATGTATCATCTTTCGATCAAAGGGTTAGTCCCTGATACCTTGGGTGCTAAGCCATTATTCCGTGTAATACCTCTAATAATCATTATTTCTATCGTAATATTAACAAGCATAGCTACAATTGCCCTTTTTAAACGCCGAATGCTTCAAATCAGGCTAAGCATTACAAATATTATTTTATTATTAGGGCTACAGGGGTTAATGTTCTATTATATTAGCGTATCAAAGCATCAACTTGGTGCTCATTCAACCTTTAGCGTTATATTTATCTTTCCCTTAATTTCTGCAATATTTATATATCTTGCAATTCGAAGAATTGCTAAAGATGAGGCTCTGGTAAGGTCAATGGATAGGTTAAGATAAATTTCAAACCTATTTACCCCCGATTACTGTCCATTCGTCGTTCATTTATCCTCGCTTATATATTTTTTATTGTAAGAATGTATCCCATTGCTGATTTTTGTTTAAAAAAATCAAGATGAAGGTTCTTGTTCTAAACGGCTTAAATCCAAACCAACCCGAAAGCAACCGATTTAAAGATATAGTTAACAGTTCATTTGGTCTGAATAGCTCCGGTTTCGAAATGGTTGACCTACATACCAAAAAGATTCACAAATGTCGTGGTTGCTTCGATTGTTGGGTTCGAACTCCCGGTGAGTGTTTTGTTAAGGATGATTCGCAGCATATCTGCAATCTTATAATTAACTGCAACTTACTTGTATTCCTTACCCCAATTGTTTATGGTGGTTATTCGAGCTATTTAAAGATAATGCTAGATAGGATAATTCCGCTAATCTCTCCTTTTTTTGTTAAATATAAAGGGGAAATTCATCATAAACCTCGATACAATAAGTATCCTGCATTGCTAGGGTTAGGCATTCAAAGCTACGCTAGTAGCGATGAAGTTAAATCCTTTAAACAAATTATTTATCGTAACTCGTTGAACCTACACAGTCCATTCTTTCATGCTGAAACATTTATGAATACTGATGATGAAGCATCAGTGAAAAATACAATGATTGATATTATTCTCAGAATGGAGGATTTGAACTATGCAGAATAAAACTGCAATACTACTTATCGGTAGCCCAAAACCGTTTAAAAGCAGCTCCGAAAATATTGGAAAACTCTTACTTGGTTACCTAGCAAAAGAGGGGTTTGCTACTGATATTGAACATATTGGAATGGCCATAAGGGAAGGGGCTGTTGATAAGGTAATACATAAGGTTAATAATTCAGACATTACCATTATATCAACGCCCCTTTTTGTTGATTCAATTCCTGCTCCACTGATCAGCTTCCTCGAACTTTACCAAAATGACAAGCAAAAAACTAACAAGAAGCTCATTGGCATAGTCAACTCGGGCTTTCCCGAATCGTTCCAGAATGATACCGCAATTGAAGTTCTACGATTATTTAGTATCCATAACGATTTTTATTGGGCAGGGGGTTTTACTATAGGTTGCGGAGGAGCATTTGGAAGCATGGATTTACATAAATCGAAAATGGTAAAACATATTGCAGAATCGTTTCAAGAAGCAGCAATCTGTCTTTCTAAAGGAGATACTATACTTAAAGAGGTACTAGAAAAAGCATCAAAACCAATCATGTCAACATTCATCTATGTTTTCTTTGGACAACTGGGTTGGTATTTACAATCAATTAAGTACCACAACCAGTTTAATCTCAAAGCAAGACCTTATGCAAAATAATGAACACAGAGATACAAAGAAAAAAAACTCTGTATCCCTGCGTCTGAGTGTTCATTTTAAATTTTCAAAGAATCTATTCGTACTTTAGCACATCCGCAGGATTCCGCTTTGTTGCTTTATAAACCTCGAAGCTGATGGTAATCAATGAGATTACTGTAATAATAATAGGTACAATAAAGAATAGCAAAGGGTTAATCTTGGTATGGTAAGCAAAATTTTGGAGCCATTTATTCAAAGCGTACCATGAGACAAGCCATGCAATTACAGTCGATATAATTATCATTTTAATTGTCTCTGAAGAAAGAATAGTAATGATACTCTTATCCTCGGCACCCAATGATTTTCGAATTGCAATCTCTTTAGTTCTTAACGATGTAGTAAAAGAAACCATACCTAACAAACCTAAGCAAGATATTATTATAGCTAAAATAGAGAATGAAATAAGAATTACCCCTGTTCTCTGCTCATTTTTGTACATCTTTAATAAGCTATCATCAAGGAAATAGTACTCAAATGGGAATTCCGACAATCTCGACCAAATCTCCTTCATTCCATTAATTACATCCTGTTCGCTCCCAGGTTCAATACTTGCAATAACAACCCCTTCAAAATTACCTGGCATAAATGTTAAAGCAACAGGCGCCAAGTTGGAACGGAGAGATTCAATATGAAAATCCTTGACTACCCCTACAATTTGCCAATATCGAGGAGGTTGACCAGGGGACATTAAACGATGCTGCAAAGGCTTATCAAGCTCCAAAGCTTTTACAGTTGCTTGACTTATGACAACAGCATTCGAGTCAGTAGGAATATTTGCATCTAAAAACCTACCCTCTACTAACTCTAAACCTAAAGTTTTTTCAAAACCTGGCGAAATAAACCCTTGTTGTAATGTGTAGGTTGTTCCTGTGTTTGCATCACCCTCCAGAAGAAAAGCATTTAAGCTATAATTTCTTCCAGGAATTGCATTTGTGTTTGCAATGCTTCTTATCCCATTGATTTTGGCCACCTCTTGCTTAAAGGTGTCCATATTCTTTTTAAGACCATCTGAGCGTTTAATTACAATCTTATTCTCTTTTACAAAACCCATATTGTAATTCTGCATATACCTAAGCTGAAGGAATACAACAGCGGTTGCTAATAATATTACAATGCTAACTGTAAATTGAGATATCACAAGAGTGCTTCGCAATAGGCTACTCTTGGCACCTGCTTTCAGTTTTCCTTTAAGCACTGAAATTGGATTAAATGATGCCAAGAAAAATGATGGATAACTACCAGATATTAAACCTATAAATATAGCAAACCCTATCAATGCAGGAACAGTAAACCAAGTTGAGAAATAACCCATAGAAAGTTTAATATCCAAAAGATTATTGAAAGAAGGTAGTGTTAATTCAACTATTAAAAGTGATAGTATTAATGCGATAAAACTTACAAGTATTGATTCAGTTAAGAATTGAGAAATCAACTTGCCTTTGTCGGAACCAACGACCTTCCTTAACCCCACTTCCTTTGCTCTTGTTGCAGACCGAGCAGTTGCGAGGTTCATGAAATTAATGCAAGCTATAAGAAGAATTAGAATTGCAACAACCGAGAAAATATATACATAGAGCATATTCCCATTGGGCTCAAGTTCATATTGCAACTTTGATTTCAAGTGAATATCGGCTAAAGGTTGAATAAAGAAGTTATATGAGTTACCACCCTTTTCAAATTCTTCAATTGAGATGTTTAGAAATTGCTTTATTTGGGGACCAATGTACTTCGTAATAAGAATTCTTAATTTTCTTTCAAATTCTTTTGAATCGGTACCTTCTTTCAGCTTAAGATAGTTGTAGAAATTATTTGACACCCATGCCGGATTATTACTCTGATTAGGATATGAAATAGTTGAACCTAGTAGTTGAAAGTGAAAGTGGCTATTAACAGGTAAATCCTCCATAATGCCAGTAATTTCAAAAAATGTTGAATCATTCTCAACACGAATGCTCTTGCCTATTGGATCATCATTTCCGAAATACTTTTTAGCAGCAGTTTGCGTCATAACCATTGTCCGTGGACGATTAAGAACTTTTTTGGGATCACCTTTTATCAGGTTGAAATTGAAAATATCAAAAAAGGTCGAATCCGCGAATAGAAAATCCTCCTCATTGAATTTCCGATCACCAGAGCCAATTAGCCAATCCCCCATTTTGGTTAATCGTGTGGTTTGCTCTACCTCAGGAAAATCACTCAGCAATGCTTTTGCCATAGGTGCGCACGATACCGCCATATTTATAGGCTCACCTCTAAGTTTTCCTATTACGCCAATTCTATAAATTCTTTCGTAATTCTTATGAAACTTATCATAGCTAAGCTCATTGGAAACATAAAGAATAATAAGTAAAGAACCAGCTATTCCTATAGCTAGTCCAAGTATATTGATAAATGAATAAAACTTGTATTTCAACAAGTTTCTAATTCCAGTTTTCAAATAGTTATCAATTATATCCATAGTATTTTCTATATTAGTTTACGTTTATTCAAATTTAAAAATGATTTTCAAGAGAACAAAAATCACTCAATCAACTAAAATGCCATCTTATCTACCTATTTGATTTACATAGATATAATTAAAAAACATATCTCCTTTTAAAATACTTTTTCGAACAGCTGATGTTCGCTATCGTACGGTTATTATTAGTTGTTAGTTGACAGTTAACAGTTGATGGTATATTTCAACAATCCTTCCATAATACTAGAACAAACTAAACTATCTACTTACATCTAAACTGTATTTCATTGAGAACATCAAGTAAAACGCAACCAACATGGCTCCAAATCCGGCAATAATAAACATAACAGTAGGATTGAATCCATACCAAATTAATCCTGCAATGCTGCTAGCTAAAAGGGCAGCAATACTCTGAAAACTATTGTAAAATCCAATTGCTGTAGCCGTATGTTCCTTTTGGGCTAGGTTGCTAATCCATGCTTTCGAAATACCCTCAGTAGCCGATGCGTAGAACGAGTACAAACCAAACAATATTATTAAATGTATGAGAGTAGTGGCATAACCGAATAGGGTATAAACTAAAGCAAAAACAAGCAACCCAGCAATCATTATCCTTTTCATACCCAACCTATCAGCCAACCAACCAGATGGGTAGGAAAGCAAGGCGTAGAGCAGGTTATAGAATATGTATAAACCGATCATCTGTATATCGCTAAATCCTTGGTGTTTAACCATTAAAAGGAGAAATACATCAGAGCTATTGAAAAGGGCAAAAACAAGCAACCCAATTACAAGATATTTATACTGTGAATTGGAAACTTTCCAGTAGCTGATGAACGAAAAAAAGCCAACCTTTTTATTGTTACTTATTTGCCTTTCAGGCTTTTTCTTCTCTTTAATTAACCAAGTTAGACTTATTGCAATTAAACCAGGTATTACGGCTAAAACGAATAGCCATCGGTATTGTCCGGGGTAAAAGAAAAGAAAAAGAAGTGCCAAGAATGGCCCTATTGCTGCGCCAAGAGTATCCATTCCTCGATGAAAACCAAATACCTTTCCTTTTGTCTCAGGGGTCGATTCATCGCTAAGTAGGGCATCTCTAGCACTATTGCGAACACCCTTGCCTAGGCGGTCGAGGGTACGTGCGAAGAAAATCCAGATAGGATATACAAAAGCAGCCATCATCGGCTTTGAAAGCGCGCTCATGGCATAACCCCAACGGACAAACGGAACCCTCTTCCCTATCCTATCAGATAAATGCCCAAAGTAACCCTTGCTAATACCCGCTGTAGCCTCAGCCAAACCTTCAAGAATACCTATAAGAACTACAGAAAAACCTATCGATTTCAAAAAAATGGGCATAATGGGGTAAAGCATCTCGCTTGCGATGTCGGTAAATAGACTTACAAACGACAGTAATACAATGGCTTTAGTAAGGAATCTTGGCATAATAATCAAGTTGTTAAAAATATATGATAAATTACTAATCAATACATAAAGCGAACCCATTTTACACACAAAGTTATGATTTAACCAGTCTTGAATTACATATTGCCAAATAAATCTTTTTAAAAAATATACACAGTTTCGAATATATTATATATCTTCATGCCTTTACTAAAATTAATATTTTCTATTCAAAAATTATTTAAAATGTTATACTATCGGTATATTTTCATTTCTAAAAGATTTATCCTATTTCTATTATTTAACATTATAATAACCAATGGCTTATTTTGTCAGCAAAATGATGAGATATTAAATTTAGATAGTCTTGATAAGGTTCATGGATTAGACCCATTTCTATATAATGGAATCATATATAAATCATTTTATCCATCGAATGTATTAGGGGATCAATATTTATCTAGCAAGAATTACAAACAAGGTGACGCAACCATTAGAGGGGTCAATTATAAAAATCTTGAACTTAATTTCGACGTTTACAAACAAGAGGTTTTGCTTAAATATTTAAATTCAAATAATGTATATAATATCATAATGCTTTCAAAAACATGGCTTGAAAATTTCACTATTGGCGATAATCAATTTATTCTTTTTAGTACACCAGAAGAATCTAAACGTATCTATCAAGTTCTGGGAAAAGATTCACTCCGTTTGCTTTATTATTATAAAAAGGATTTGAAACTCGAAAGTGTAAGTGGGAGTAAAAATTATGTATTTATACCCAGAAAAGAGCAATACGTATTAATAAACCAGTCTCTTAACAAATACTATAGGAACAAAAGTTTCATACGCATATTTAAGAAGGAGAAGCAAATAATAATCAAGAAATATTTAAGAAGAAATAAAATAAAAGTAAATAATGCTTCATCTCAAATAATGGAAGATCTTATTAATTATTGTAGTAAATTATCTGTAATGTGAAAACAAGTATTTTTCTATTTCTCTTTCTTCTGGGGAAACCAATCAAGGATGATATAATACCATACTTATCTTGTCATGTATTTGAAATCCCATTTTCTGAGTTTTCAAATGAAATATACCGCCAAACAGGTATCATTGTTTTCTATGATGATGCATTAGTTAAGAACATAAAAGTTACACTAGATAACGATAGCATTAGCGTTGAATCTGCTTTAAAAGTAGTTTTAAAAGGATCAGGGATTGAAGTTTCTTCTTGGCATAATAACTTCATTTTACTTTCTGGCGAAAAGCTTATTACAGATTTGCCAGATTTTAAAAAATATATTGAGAAAGAGGACACAACAATTACTTCAACAAAAAGTATTACTAAAACCGAGACTAAATATATTACTGGAAGAAAAGGGAATGCAAACCAAACCGTTAGGGTTGGTACAAATGGTTTAAACAACCCGAATTCAAGCACTAAAATATTAGGGAGAATATTCGAGCAAGAAACAGGGATTCCTATTATAGATGCTACAGTTTTTATTGAAGAAACTGGGAAAGGAGCAATATCAGATAAGGATGGCTATTTTATTCTAGTCATTAACCCTGGTAAGTATAATGCAAAAATTGAAAGTCTTGGTCATGAAAAGAAAAAAATATTTCTGGAAGTACTTTCAGAAGGAGAATGCAAAATTGAACTAAAAAAAGAGGATATTTTAATTGAAGAGGTTGTTGTACGAGGAGATAGACAAACAAATATCAAATCAAAAGATCCTGGTCTTGAAAGGATATCATCAAAAACAGTTAATTCAGTTCCAATGATGATAGGAGAACGAGACATTCTAAAAGTATCCAGTTTGCTACCAGGGATTGTAAGTGTAGGAGAAGGTTCTGCAGGATTGAATGTAAGGGGTGGAAGTTCTGATCAGAATGCATTTTACATTGATAAAGTGCCTATCTACAACACGGCCCATCTTTTCGGGTTTTTTCCAGCTTTTAATTCTGATATTATCAAGGATTTCTCGATTTACAAAGGACATATTCCTGCAAAATACGGAGGAAGGTTATCATCAATTTTCAATATAGTTACTCGTCAAGCAAACCACAAAAGAATTACAGCTCATGGAGGCATCAACCCTATAACAGCTTATATAACAATTGAGGGACCTATAATAAAAGATTCATTAACATTTCTTTTTAGTGCTCGTTCTTCTTATTCCGACTGGATATTATCGAGAATCAAGGATCCTACAATAAGAAATAGCAGTGCTGCATTTAATGATTTCTCAGGATCAATTAGCTATACGCTTAAAAAGTCTCAACTATCTCTATTTATTTACAATAGCAATGACAAATTTCGCCTTTCAGATATTAATCAGTACCAATACTCAAACTTAGGAGGATCTGTAAATCTTCAATATGTTTATAACACGTCCATAAGGAGTGATTTTTCTGTTGTATGCTCGGAATATACTTTTAACACATACGATAACCAAGAAGTATCAACAGCCTACAAGCATAACTACAAGATTGGACACTATGAAATACTAAGCGATTTTACCCATGTAATTAATGACAAAACAACATTTGAATACGGCTCGAGTATTATTCTTTATAAACTTGATAGGGGCTCAGTTCTTCCCTACGGAAAATCGTCTCTAAGAATACCTATAACTCTTGGGAAAGAGCAAGGCATAGAGAGCGCAATATATTTTACTGATAAATACAATATTTTTCCTAGGCTAACTTTGTCTGCAGGTATAAGACAATCAATATTTACTCCCATTGGTCCTAATGCTGTTTACAACTATAACACTGGACTACCAAGAGAAGAAAAGTACATAAAAGATACAATATACTTTAGATCTAACAATCCTATAAAATGGTTTTTCTCACCTGAAATAAGAGCAACAATAAACTTCCAAACAGATAAGAATGGTTCTATTAAGTTAGCATTTAATCAAATGCAACAGAATCTATTTATGCTAAGCAATACTATTGCGTTGGCTCCAAATACCCAATGGAAATTAGCAGACTACCATCTCAAACCATCAAAAAGCACACAAGTTTCATTCGGAGTTTTTCGGAACTTCAAAAAAGCAGGATTAGAAACCTCTGTTGAAGTCTATCTTAAAAAAACAAAAAAATATCCTGAGTTTAAAGATGGGGCTAATTTTCTTGGCAGCAAAGCCGTTGAAACAACTATACTGCAAGGAGATCAAAAAGCTTATGGGATAGAATTTTTCATTAAAAGAAGTATGCGAAAACTTGATGGTTGGTTATCCTATACATATTCTCGATCGATTGTCCAAGTAAATGGAGCTAATTCTTGGAATCAAATAAATGATGGGAATGCTTATCCTTCTAACTATGATATTCCACATGCTTTGAATGCTTTAATTAATTACCATTTCAATCGTCGTTATACATTATCAACGGTTACAACCTATCAATCGGGAAGACCTATTACTTACCCTCAAGCGTTGTACTATGTAAATGGGGTGCAATATGTAGATTATTCTGAACGGAATAGATATAACATCCCTGACTATTTCAGGTTGGATATTTCATTTACAATTGAAGGCAATCTCAAAAAAAACAAACTAATCCACAGTTCTTTTATGATTGGTGTTTACAACCTAACCGGACGAAAAAACCCATACTCAATATATTTTAAGTCAGATAAGGGATTATTGAAATGTTATAAGTATTCCGTTATTGGAGTTCCATTATTTACTGTTACATGGCTTTTTAAACTTGGTAATTATGCATCTGATTAGATACTTCCTCTTTTTTAGCATTCTGATATCAGCATTTTCATCCTGTATAGAACCCTATTCCCTGGATATAGGGGATCAAGCCAATGAGAAATATGTTGTTTTTGGTCAAATAACCGATCAGGAAGGCTATCAAACAGTTCTCATTTCCAAAACATCTTCT
>RPRQ01000019.1 GCA_003818205.1 Bacteroidales bacterium | reverse complement strand
GGAGTTATTGATTTTTGGTTTAAAAAATACCGTAACTATCATATTATGAGATTTTAACGAAGCACAAAACTGCTTAATCTATATAATGTATAATGAACATTCGGCTATATTTTTTTATTGTATTTTTCTTTGTGTTCATAGAATACTTTTGTGTCTTGGCGGCTTTGCGACTTTGCGTGAGAGTTTTTATTGCTGCTGAATAGTTACCAATCTACTTAGAGTCTGTCTATAAAGTCAGAAATTCTAAATCAAATCGAATAATGAACAAGGATTAACGATTTTAGATTTTTGAAGATTCCTGAAAACAAACGGATTACGCAAACATCAGAAATCATAAATCGTTGTTCCTTGATCTTAAATCTAAATAATGTCACTTTAAAGACAGACACTACTTATACAAATCGAGCTCATTGAGTTTTTCAAAACAAACTTATGAACTTGAATATCTCGTTTACTCCCATGTAGTCAGTAAACAGGCACCAATTAATTATGCTATTGGGTCATATTGAAATAGCATATTCGATCCACCTCCAACAACAAGTCCAACTACTCTTATTCAAAAAAAAGCTACGCTTATTCATTTTTATACATCACTACACAACGTAATCATTCCCTTTTGATGACATATTTCTACTTAACCGTAAATTTGATATGCTAGGATAAAAATTATAAGTAAAGCTATCATCGTATTTACTAATAGGTTAAGGAATGATTGACACCGCACTTAATTTTCTGACACAGGAAATAAATACTTATCTGAAAATTAAGAACAATACGCCGAATGAGAATAAAATTGTACTATCAAGTATTGCTACTGATAGCGGTCTAGTAATACCTAATAAATCGTTAGGGTTATCGCTCATAAATATTGAAGAAGAAAGAGTCTTCAAGGAACAAAGAGCCGCATTTTTAAATGAGAATGGTAAGACACAGAGCTACAACCCAGAGCTACGATTGAATCTTTACATTCTAATCACCTCAAATTTTCAGGATAAGCTAATTGAAGATCCCTCCGATGATTATAAGGAAGGGTTAAAACAGCTATCGTACGTAATCCTATTCTTCCAATCGAAAAATGTGTTTACTAACGATAATTCACCATTGTTGGCGAGTATCGATCCAAATATTCAAAGAATAATTGTTGAGCTATACTCCTACTCCTTCGAGCAGCTATACAACTTCTGGAGTGTTGTTGGCACAAAATACTTGCCATCGGTTCTATACAAAGTTCGAATGCTAAGATTCCAAGGTGGCTCGGTCGATGCCGAATTACCGGGTGTAGCAGGAGTTGATTTAAATAATTCAGCCATAAATTAATGTACTACAAACTATTCAACATAAACGCTCTTCACGATTATTACAAAAATGGGTTTTGTAATAATCTAACCATTATACCCACCTCCGATTGCCTTAAAAGGATTAAAAACTATAAATTGATATTTAAGCAAAACGTTACAGGCTTTAAAATAGCCTACAAAGCCATTGACGATTCAGGAACTCCTCTCATTGATCCATCTGGCCTTTTATTTACGTTTATTATTACCCTTAAAAACCCCAATGAACTATTAAATATAACCAATTTAGATGTTGATATGGATGTTTTCACGTCCAAAAAAATCATCTATTTCACAAATGATCCAGCGGATACTAAAACTATAACACATAAATTTATTGATTACCTAAAGCCTCACATATTCAGCTACAAATTTCCTTTTAAAGCGAATAACCCTTCCACAGATGTTGCCAATCTTGAAGTGCTAGATATGGAAGGAGGTACCATTTTGGGTCCCTTTTCATCTATCCCACCCGATAATGATAGCTACTATTACAGAAAGATAGATCTTTCGAATTATCCAAACGGGAAATACATTTTCAGGGTTAGCGATTCAAACAATGCCCAAAGGGATGAGCTAATTTACATCGATAACGAACTATCAAACCAATCGATTTTCGGGTTACTAGAAATAACATACGATACAAATGCCCTTGATGAATACGATATAAACCTGATAAGGCAAGAATCATTCTGGAAGTACTTTATCGTTAATAAATCGGGGAGCATTGATCTGGATGCCTTTAGCTTAAACATCGAGAATACAATTGATGAAAACCCAGCTCCGTATGAAAATAAGTATGAATTCTTAAAAGGTCAAGAACCGGACCCAGACATTCAGGTTAATGGTTACGAAACGGTAGTATTCACCTCAGAAAATAAAATTCCTTTTTACGAAGAACCGCTACTGAGCATTGAATTATTGAAGAAGGATAAAACTGGAGATCCAGCAGCAGAGGGAATATCATTGATTAAGCATTTACCTAACCCTAAACAAAATGGAATTATCAATAAAAATAGTGAATCAGAAATATATGTTTTCTTATAAATAATTAAAACATTGAAAAATGGCAAATTACAAAACACCAGGTGTCTATATTGAAGAAATATCGACCCTTCCGGCTTCAATAGCCCCTGTGGCCACAGCCATTCCAGCATTTATCGGCTATACAGAAGACTATACCAAGAATAGGGAGTCTGTAAAGAATAAACCGGTAAGGATTACCTCTTTACTGGAATTTACCGAAATATTTGGTGGCCCTTTTAAAGAGGAGTTCTCGGTTACCTTAGAAGGATTGGGTACAAGTATTGATGAAACAGCAATCAATGTCTCCAAAACTTTAGTACCCTACTCTTTGTACTACCATGTACGGATGTATTTTGAGAATGGTGGTGGTCCCTGCTACATCGTATCAGTAAGTAAATACGCTGCCAAGGCGGATGATGCATCTATTGATAAGGCATTGCTTAGAAGTGGCCTCGATGAGGTTAGCAAGGAGGATGAAGTAACACTTTTGGTTATACCCGAGGCAATCGAACTCGAAGAGGCTGATCGGAAAGATCTGTATGATGCTATGCTGACCCAGTGTAACCTTTTGCAAGATCGCTTTAGCATTTTCGATGTACTGACCGATTCATCCAATTCGGTAAAAGAGGATGGCGATCATTTTCGCGATAACAATATCGGGACCGACTATCTAAAGTATGGTGCTGCTTACTACCCATCGCTTAAAACAACTATCAATTTTTACTATAAAGATGAAGAGGTAGTTATTGAAGATAATAGAACGGGGGCTATCTACCCAGAAGGTGCAACGCTTTTCGATATTTCAAATGATGGATACGCTTCGGGCACCATTACCATTACCGATAATGATAAGATTAGCGGAGATACATTTATTATAAATGGTAAAACTTTAATTGAAGGCCCTGACTTTACTAAAGGCGCTGATAATGACGCTACCGCTCTGATCCTGTTTAATGAAATAAAAGACTTAAACGATTCAGCATACCAGGCTACCCTAAAGGATAATGTAATAACAATTACTGCAACCTCAAGGGGCTATGCTGGAACATTAATAAATATAGCATGTACAAGCGGAGCCACAATATCAGGAACCACATTAACTGGAGGAATTGATGAAGTATTAGCTGTTGCTGCAACAGGTACAATTACCATAGCTGACCATACTTTAATTACTGGTGATTCATTTCAGATAAATGGGGATACTTTCACCGAGGGTATAGGTTTATTTATAAATGATGTGGATAATGATACAACAGCTGCGGCTCTTCTAAACGCTATAAATGCAGCTGGTAATCTTAGCTATTCGGCGTCCATATCAGGTGCTATTATTACAATTACTGCATCAACCCCAGGAACTGCTGGTAATTCAATTGTCCTTTCGTATACTGATAGTGGAAGTGGAACTGCTGCAACCGTATCAGGCCCAACATTAATAGGAGGTATTGATGCTGTTGTACCAATTGCAGCAGAGGGAACAATTACCATAAATGACCAAAATAGTATAGAAGGTGCATCGTTCATCATTAATGGTCAAACATTAATAGCAGGAACTGACTTTTTGGTAGGAAACACTAAAGTTCAAGCAGCTACTAATATGCTCGCTGCAATAAATGGTTTAACCCATCCAGAATATTCCGCTTCCAGAACAAGTAATGTTATTAAAATTACTGCTAATACTGCGGGTATTGCGGGTAATCTGATAACTCTCTCTTATAACGAGGGTGGTAGCGGCGTATCGAGCCCAACTTTAACATTAACGGATAAAGCGGATAAAACCCTATTCAACCTGATTACAAAGGAGATTAAGAAAAACTACGTTGAGCTATACCCAAGTGCTACTATTGCTGGTATTTATGCTAGAGTCGATAGGGACAGAGGGGTATGGAAAGCACCTGCCAATGTAAGCGTTAATATGGTAAAAGATGCTTCCATTGCGATTACCAAGGAAGAACAGGAAAACCTAAATGTCGATTCTACATCAGGAAAATCAATTAATGCCATTCGAAAATTTGCTGGAAAGGGCATTATTGTCTGGGGTGCCAGAACGCTTGCCGGAAACGACAATGAATGGCGTTATATACCCGTACGACGGTTATTTATCCTCATTGAGGAATCGGTTAAAAAAGCGACAGAACGAGTTGTTTTTGAACCAAACGATGCTAAAACCTGGTTGAAGACCAAAGCAATGATCGAAAATTTTCTAATAACACTCTGGAAACAAGGAGCATTAGTAGGTGCAAAACCTGAAAACGCTTTTTATGTAAAAATTGGATTGGGTCAAACCATGACTTCTCTTGATATACTGGAAGGACGAATGAATATCGAAATAGGTTTGGCAGCGGTAAGACCTGCTGAATTTATTATTCTTAAGTTCTCTCATAAGCTACAAGTATCATAATCGTAGATAGAAATGAAAATTTAAACATAAAAACTTAAGTTATGACAAATCCATTAACCCCCGGGGTATATATCGAAGAGATATCCACCATCCCACCTTCGATAGCTGCGGTTGAAACGGCAATCCCCGCATTTATTGGGTATTCCGAAAAGGCAGAAGAGAATAAGGTTACCGACGCTTTACTTTATAAACCAACAAGAATAACCTCAATGCTGGAATTCGAAGAAAAATTCGGAGGGCCAAAGCAGGAAAGTATTAGCGTTACTATTGACGATCAATTGGATAGCGACAATAAAATATTCAGCAGGGATATCAATGCAAGCATATCATCAGCGGTAACATATTTTCTTTACTACAGCCTTAAAATATTTTTCGATAATGGCGGAGGTCCTTGCTATATCGTTTCTGTTGGGGATTATAATACCGCTATTAGCGATGGCGATAGCAGTACTGGTTTAAAAGGAGGTATTGCAGTACTGGAAAAAGTTGATGAGCCTACCCTGTTGGTTTTCCCCGATGCCGTTTCGTTGTCGGATCAAACCCTATATGGAAATGTAGTTAAAAGCGCTTTAGCGTTGTGCAATAAGCTACAGGATCGTTTCACGATTGCCGATGTTAAAGTTGCTGATATCAACAAGTATGATAAAGCAGAGATTGATAATTTCAGAGGAGAATTAGGCCTTGAGTACTTGAAATATGGTGCTTGCTATTTTCCCTTTGTTAAAACAACAATGAATTGTGGTTATGCCGATAGTAAAGTTACCATCACCCACAAAGAGAATGGCGTTGCTGCTTCGGTTAACCCAATAACTGACACCTATGCAGTATTAAAGACAAGTAATCCAAGCATTTACAGAGCTGTTGAGGCTAAAATTAAGAAACTCTATGTAACAACCCCTCCTTCTGGAGCAATAGCAGGTGTTTACGCAAGGGTTGACAAGGATCGAGGTGTTTGGAAAGCCCCAGCAAATGAGGGGTTAAGATCAGTAATTGGCCCAACTGTAAAAATAACCAACAAAGAACAGGACGATCTGAATGTTGATGCAACATCAGGAAAATCGGTCAATGCCATTAGAACCTTCGTTGGAAAAGGAACATTAATTTGGGGTGCTCGGACCTTTGCCGGAAACGATAACGAATGGAGGTATATACCCGTTCGAAGATTATACATATACATCGAGGAATCGGTTAAAAAGGCTACTGAATTCGTTGTTTTTGAACCCAACGATCCCAATACTTGGTTAAGAGTAAAAACGATGATCGAAAACTTCTTAACCCTCCTTTGGCGCGACGGTGCCCTTGCAGGAGCAAAACCCGATGATGCATTCTTTGTAAAAGTTGGTCTCGGGCAAACCATGACAGCATTGGATATTCTTGAAGGTAGAATGAATGTTGAAATTGGTATGGCTGCTGTAAGACCCGCAGAATTCATCATTCTTAAATTCTCTCATAAATTACAGGAATCATAACAGTTGTTCTAACTAGAATTAAAATTATTAACTATAAAAATTATAATCATGGCAACAAATTATCCAGTATCGGCCTTTCACTTCCAAGTTGAATGGGAGGGAACAAGAATAGGATTTACTGAAGTATCAGGGTTAAACGTTGAACTTCAAAGTATTGATTACCGTGAGGGTAGTTCACCCGAATATCAGGTTACAAAAATGCCCGGGATACCAAAGTACTCAAATATTACTTTAAAAAGGGGAATATTTAAAGGCGACAATGAGTTCTTTCAGTGGCTCAACACTGTGAAGCTGAATAGTATAACCCGAAGAAATTTGACCATTAGCTTACTAAACGAGGATCATGCACCCGTTGCATCATGGAAGGTAAAAGATGCATGGCCTTGCAAAGTTGATGGACCAGCATTAAAATCAACAGGGAATGAAGTTGCAGTAGAAAGTATTGAACTCTGCCATGAAGGGCTTTCCATTGAATTCGCCTAAATGCGAACCCTATGGGCTAGCATTTTAGCTGATTTTCAAAAGATATATACTGCTGGATTTCTTCTATTGCCAAGTATTTTTACGACTCGGTGAAATAATCAATAGATACAACAATTATGGCATTAATCTATCCACCGGTTGGATTTCATTTCGTTGTCCGTTTTGAAGGTTTACTGTTGAAGTATCCCATTGGTATTCCTGATATTGGTTTTCAGAAAGTCTCAGGAATAAATGTAACCATTAACACCGAAGAATATCAGGAAGGAGGCGAAAATAGGTTCAAGCACAGGCTACCCAACCCTCCTACCTACCCTACTCTCGTTTTAGAGCGTGGAATGCTAATTGGTTCACAGCTGATGCAATGGTATAAAGATTCGGTTGAAGGCTTTAAGTTTGAACCCAGTGATGTAACTGTAATCCTACTGAATAGCCTTCATATCCCCATTCAAGCATGGAATTTTGTTAACGCCATTCCATTAAAATGGACAATCTCCGACTTGAATGCCACCGAAAATAAAATTGTTGTTGAAACGGTAGAACTTTCATACCAGTACTACAAACGGCTTGATGTAACAGATTTAATCTCTGCGTTTGTTTGATCGAATTGACGGGTGAATGGAAATAATTATAAGCTATAAAATATGCCTGTTGAAATTAGAGAGTTGATAATTAGGGCTTACGTTGAGTCTGAAAACCAGAAGGAGATAAACGCTATGAAGAACTCTTCTAGCGGTGATGAGGATTACCCTTCATCTGATGAGATAGTTCAATTGCTTGAAACTATAAACAATAAAAACGAACGTTGATGGGACTTAGCGATTTGTTAACGGTTCAGGGTGGATTAGAGAAGTTGCGAATAACAGCATTTGAGAAAGGGGATTACAAAACTGCCACGGAATGCTTCTTGGTGCTATATAATCCTACATCATTTTCAGAATCACGGAATTCGAAATGGTTGGAAGAGAAAAATGTTAATTCAAATAGCAAAGAAAAATCCTTTCGGGCAGTTGTTTCCTCCAAGGTTACTTTCGAATTTATGTTCGATGCCACTGGAGCTTCACCCTCAAGCAAAAACAAACCAGGCACTTTTACCAGCGAAAATAAAACGCTTGCTGAGAGTGCCGCAGTTTCTGACGCAACCGATCTAATCATTGCAACAAGTCCTACCGATTCTGGGCTAAGACATGTAAATACAGCAATTTCCGAATTCTTTAGGATTACAGGTACCGTTAAAGGAGAAACCCATCAACCCCATTACTTACAAATTAACTGGGGTGCATTTGAATTCAGAGGGGTACTCGATAGCTCTACCGTTAACTATAAACTATTTAACTCTAGCGGTTTGCCCATTAGGGCAACGCTTACTGCAAATTTTGTTGAAAGCATTTCGAAGGAAGAGGAAGCTTTAAAGCAAAAAACAGAATCTCCTGACCTAACACATTATAGGATAGTGAAAGAGGGAGACACGTTACCACTCATATCGCAAAGGATATACGGAGATTGTTCATTCTATCTAGAACTAGCAAAAATCAATCGGCTAACCAATTTTAGAAATTTGAAGGTGGGACAACGAATTATCCTCCCGCCCATCGATAAAAGCAGTAAATCGGCATGACGGACGAAAGTAGAACCATACCGACCCAGGCAAGTACTGATTTAGCAACATTCAGGATTTTCACGAATGGAACTGAATTAGGGACTAATATTGCCATTGTGTCCATAGCCGTCAGCAAAGCCGTAAATAAAATTCCAACAGCCAGATTGGTGCTGAGCGATGGTAATATGGCAAAAGAGGATTTTGAGCTTAGTGCCGGCGAAGATTTTGTTCCTGGAACTGAAATCGAGATTCATGCTGGTTACCATAGCATTGAAGATCCTATATTCAAAGGAATTGTCATTAAACATGGAATAAAATTTAGAAGCGAACAAAACTCCGAGCTCATACTCGAGATGAAAGATGTGAGCGTTAAAATGACAGTTGGCCGAAAAAACAAGTATTTCATAGACGCCACAGATAGCGATATCATTGAAGAGATACTTTCGGACTATTCCGACCTTCAGGTGGATGTTGAAGCAACCGACCTTCAGCATAAGGAGATGGTTCAGTATTACTGTACCGACTGGGATTTCATTCTTTCAAGGGCCGATGTTAATGGGCAGCTTGTACTTGTTGATGATGGCACAATTACCATTAAAGCACCCGATTTATCAGCAGAGCCCCTAGTAAAACTATTTCATGGCGACAATGTTTTTGAGTTTGAGGCCGAAATGGATGCCCGCAACCAGTACTCTGCAACCAAGAGTAAATCATGGGATTACACCAATCAGGAGGTAATTGAATCCGATGGTGAAGATCCCGGAATAACAGAACAGGGAAATATTACAGGCTCTGATTTAGCGGGTATTATTGGGCTGGAGAATTTTGAAATGCAGCATCCTGGTCAAATTATTACCGAGGAATTACAATCATGGGCGAACACTAAGTTGCTAAGAAGTCGGCTTGCTAAAATTCAGGGGCATGTTCAAATTGTTGGCTTTAGCGACATCAAACCAGGGGATATTATTGAGCTGGGAGGATTTGGTGACCGATTTAATGGTAAAGCATTTGTTTCCGCAATAACCCATACAATAAGTTCAACCACCAAATGGAAAACAAACATTCAGTTCGGGTTATCGGAGGAGTGGTATGCCCACAAATACGACAATATTATTGAACGACCAGCCTCGGCAATACTTCCTGCAATCCACGGATTGCACTACGCGCTGGTTACTAATATTCATGAAGATCCAGATGGAGAATTCAGGGTTAGAGTAAAAATCCCTGTCATAAGCACCGAGGATGATGGCGTTTGGGCAAGGGTAGCCACTCTCGACGCTGGAGATAGCCGTGGTTCATTCTTCAGACCCTATGTTGATGATGAGGTTATTGTAGGATTTATCAACGATGATCCCAGAGACCCTGTAATATTAGGCATGTTGCATAGTACCGCTTTGCCATCGCCCGTAGAACCCACTGAGGATAACTACGAAAAAGGCTTTGTTACAAAGGAGAAAGTGAAGCTAATGTTTAACGATGAGAAGAAGAGCTTGACCATCGAAACGCCGAATAGCAATATCCTTTTAGTGAGCGATGATGAGAAAGGAATTAAGCTAGAGGATGAGAATGGCAATAAGATTCAAATGAATGCCGATGGGATTACCATTGAAAGCGCTAAGGATTTAATTCTAAAAGCGAGTGGAGACATTACGATAGAGGGAACAAACATATCAAGTAAAGCGAGTGCCCAGTTTAAAGCAGAAGGAAGTAGTGGAGCAGAGGTTTCAACAAGTGGTCAAGCCGTTTTAAAAGGATCTGTTGTAGCGATTAACTAAATATAAGATTTATGCCGGCAGCAGCAAGAGTTGGAGATGTCACTAATCATGGAGGAACTATTGTAGGTCCTGGAGAAGCAACCGTATTAATTGGAAGCATGCCAGCTTCAGTCGCTGGCGACAATCATGTATGTTCATTACCTCCAAATGCGCATCAACCAACAGCAAGCCCATTTCCAATGGGTAGCACAACGGTGCTGATTGGAGGCAAACCAGCGATAAGGGTTGGCGATACATGTATTTGTGGAGCATCCGCTGCGGTGGGTGAACCAACTGTAACGATAGGGTGAAAATTTAGAATACTTATGGACAATATTGACAGTAACATCAGTGTAGGTAAAAGTTTCTTAGGGCGGGGGTGGAAATTCCCTGTAACCTTTGTTGATAACAGCTTTACAGTGGAGCTGGTTGAGGATGAGCTGGATATTGCCGAAAGCATTCAGATAATACTAAATACAACATTGGGTGAAAGGGTAATGCACCCTGATTTTGGGGCAAACCTAGAGGATCTGCTTTTTGAAAAAATTGATATTACCACTTTAACCATGATAACCAACCGGTTAAAACGAGCTTTTTTATACCATGAGTCAAGAGTAAGAATTGATGAAATAAATCTTACCCCCGACATCGAAAATGGGATTATTCAGGTTACTGTTAACTATACAGTTTCCGCTACGAATACAAGAACGAACTTAGTTTATCCATATTATATAAACGAAGGAACCGACATTTAAACTATGAATAAGAATTGTTGCGATAAGAACCCTTTAAGAAGAGATGGCACAAGTCAACAGCAACGCTTGCTAAAAGCATTGTTGCCAGGATATATCGCTGTTGATGAGCGAAGTATGGGCGATTTAATTGAGTTTGTAAAGCAATTCGCTAAAGAGATAAACTTCTTCAATATTGATAATGACATTACTGGTAGCTGGGAAAAGTTTTTCAATAAAACTATAGATTCAAAAAATCAAGTTACGGAACCGCATTATGCATTATTTATAGCCTTTCTGAAACTTTTTAAATATGCGCAGGATGATCTAAACCAGCTAACCAAGAAACATATCGACTATTACTATAAAGATGTCTTACAGCTATCGGAGAAACCAGCCGTAGCCGATCAGGTATTCTTAATATTTGAACTTGCAAAGCATATAACTACTTCATTCAAAATTGATAAAGGAACTAAGCTGAAGGCCGGAAAGGATTCTACTGGTGTTGAAGTATTATATAAAACTGATAAAGAGATTGTTGTTAATAAAACAAAGATTCAGGAGCTAAAGGCTCTCTTCTATAATAAATACGATATTTTTAGCAAGCTAAAACCTAATCCAAATAATAACCATTCTCTATACGCTTCTCCTAAAGCAGATTCATCCGATGGTCAGGGTAGTGAAATTGAAACCGAGGATTTAAGCTGGAAGACCTTTGGCTTACCCTCTTTATCCTACTCGAAAGATAATAAGGAGTATTCCGCCAATAGGCAGCTAGCAAATATCGGTTTTGCTTTTGCATCGCCAATCCTTTTCTTAGCAGAGGGCGATAGGACTGTTATTCTTACTCTAACCTTTAGCGATGCCGAACCGCTCAAAAGAATACTTACATGCAGAGATTATAATATAGACAGCTCCATTCAAGCCTTTTTCAGCGGCGAGAAGGAATGGATTGAATCTCTTGACAATGACAGCAAGTACTCCGAGGAAAGAGCATTAGAGTTTCTTAATAATGCCAAAGAACCTAAAGATATTGCTGGGATTGAACCTCAGGTGGGACCAATTATTGAAGATCCTAATACTGGTTATGGAGATCAGTTTAACGACTATGATATTGGACTAAAGGTTGCCAGGAGAATCATTGTAGAGAGAGAGAAACTGCCCGGTAAAAAATTTACGAGTACATCGGAACTGCTGAAGATTTATGGGTTTGGCATTGACAAGCTGAACGATATAAAGTACACCTTTCGTAAGGATTACCATAGCACAACGATCGATGTAGAGAAAAAGCAACTGATAATCAAGAGAACCCTATTCAAGGATAAAAAAGCCGTTGTAAAGTACAATAAAGAGGTTCTGCTCGATACAATTAGTACCAATTGGCCAGTAGAGAAAATTATTATTAACACCGAAGGGGTTAAAAACACATACATATATAAGGATTTAAAAGATATTGAGATTGTAAAAGCAGAAATTAGGGTAGAGGTTACTGGCGTCAAAAATTTAGCTATTCAGAACGATTTCTCTGAGCTAAAACCATCAAAACCATTCCTCCCATTCACCAATAAACCAGCTATTTGCTCTAGCTTCTATATAGGCAGCTGGGAAGTATTCCAAAAGAAAGCCGAAACCCTCGACCTTAATATTTTGTGGCACAAGCTACCAAATACTTTTGACGATCATTATAGTAAATACACCGATTTACCCAATGGAGAAAAAAGGACAAATTCAAAGTTTAAGATAAAAATCTCATATTTAGATAGTAAGGAGTGGATAACGGTTAACAAACAAACCGCCTTACTTACTGATGAAAGTGGAGTTGGCATACAAGATAATCAAGCACTTCCAGCCGATAAACAGGTTAAGATTAATGCAATAACAAAGGATTCAAATCTAGGCATAGCTAGAGATGAAAAACTATTAGAAAGCAAGGTTTACGACGAAACAACACAGCGTGGTTTTTTAAATTTGGAACTTAATAACGCTGATTTTGGGCATTCGGGCTATCAAACCAGCTTTACAAGCGCTATTCTTTTAGGTATTAATTCTGGAGAAAAAGATTATACCCCCACTCTTCCAAAGGAACCCTATACGCCCACCTTAAAAGAGCTTTCCCTCAACTATACCTCGATTGAGAATATTTCTTTAGTTGATTTAACGGATAATGACTTTGAGGATAGAGTAGAACAATTCTTCCATATTCATCCTTTTGGTGCGGAAGAGATTTTGACTACAAAATCCAAGAACTATCTACTTCCACATTATGATGACGAAGGTTCCTTGTATATCGGATTAAGCGACTTAGTACCACCGCAAAGCGTATCGATTCTATTCAAGGTTTCTGAGGGAAGCCCTGATCCTGACTTAACAACCCAAACCGTTAATTGGTCATACCTTGAAAAGAATGAATGGAAGCCAATTGATAAAAATGATATACTTTTCGATACAACGAATGGGCTAATAACCTCAGGGATTGTATGCTTAAACCTACCTAAAGCAATTAATTCTGATAATACAGTATTAACGCCAGATTTATTCTGGATAAAAGCATCGGTAAACCAATACTCCAAAGCAATAGCGGATCTAATAGGTTTAAATACACAAGCTGTAACCGCTAGTTTTGTTGATAATGGTAACGATCCAAACTATCTAAAGAAACCGCTTGCAGAGGGAACCATTAAGAAATTCAAGGATAGTAAAGCATCAATTAGTAAAATTGCACAACCATACTCTTCTTTTGGAGGGGAGATCAAAGAGCAGTATAGCGATTTTTATACACGTGTAAGCGAAAGATTAAGGCATAAATCAAGGGCAATAACAATTTGGGATTATGAAAGGCTTGTTCTAGGAGCGTTCTCATCAATCTATAAGGTTAAATGCCTGAATCATACAAAGTATAGCAACGGATCGTTTGTTGAAATGGCACCAGGGAATGTTACCCTTATCGTTATCTCAAACGTTCGAAATACAAATGCTGTTGATCTACTGAAGCCTAAAACAAGCTTAAACACCTTAAACGAGATTATAAAATTTATCAAAGGGGACGAATATTCTCAAAGCCTATGCTCTGAGAATGTAAACCTGTTCGTGATGAATCCCATTTTCGAAGAAATTAAGGTTGATTTCAAGGTGAAATTTCAAAAATTTAAAGATGCTGGTTTCTATCATAATCAGCTAAACTCCGATATCGTTTCGTTCCTTGCCCCTTGGGCATTCGATGCAGAATCGGATGTAGTTTTTGGTGGCAAAATCCACAAA
Organism: Bacteroidales bacterium; assembly: GCA_003818205.1. Classification (GTDB taxonomy): domain Bacteria; phylum Bacteroidota; class Bacteroidia; order Bacteroidales; family Tenuifilaceae; genus UBA8529. The sequence continues at coordinate 60,113 of RPRQ01000019.1, read as the reverse complement.
TCAAGAATTCTCAACTTTATCGAAGAACGTGACTATGTTGATTATGTTACCTGTTTCAAAATGAGTTTAATAGCTAATGATGGGGTTGAATCAATGGACATTGAATATGCTGAAACAACAACATCAGCATCTATCCTAACCTCAGCAAAAGCACATAAAATAGAGGTTATTGAATCTGATGATCCTAATGATCCTAAACCATGTAAGTGCTCCGATAACGAGCAGCATGACATTACAATACCCTCAAGGGACGATTGCTCTTGCGGTAAATAAAACGAATTTACAAAAAACTTAATCTTATTCCATACACAGTATGGCGGACAATATAAAAATATCGAAAGAGGCACCAGAACAGAAGAGTCAGGATTATCAATTCCTTCGTGAGGAAGGGATAAAATATATTCAGGAGATGGCTGGGAAAATATGGAGTGATTATAACCTTCACGATCCTGGCATTACAATCCTCGAAGCATTATGCTTTGCAATCACCGACTTGGGTTATAGAGCATCATACCCCATTAACGATATTATTGCGGTTAAACAGAATGGTTCCAATACTGAAGACATTAAGAATTTTTATACCGCTCGGCAAATACTCCACAATGCCCCTTTAACCAAGAAAGACTATCGAAAGCTGCTAATTGATACAGCCATTTATGTAAATAGTGATAAAGAATTACTAGGTGTTAAAAATGCGTGGATTGACAGATCGAATGAAGCCGAAACCTTTTTCTATGCCGATGTTAAAAATAGCAAGCTAAGCTATACAAAACCTGTAGATGAATCGGATCAGGAGGTAATTAGAGTTGGGATACTCTACGATATTCTACTTGAATTTGATCGAAGCGAGAGCTACGGCGATTTGAATGAGAATACAATAAAAGGAGAGCTTTCAGTAGCAGATAATCCCGATAACGAAGAGTTAAATGGTTTAGTAATTGATGTTAAAGTTGAGTGCCCAAGATGGGATGAGAATATTGATTGGGACAAACTTGAAAGCATTACGAGCGCTATAAATAAGCGTAAGATCAACTTTCAAATAAATAACCTACCCGATAATTACTACTATGAAGCCTTTACAATAGTTGGTGATAAAGCCCTACATATTGTGATAAAAGATGAATCGGATGATAATGAGGTTGATGGATTAGGGTTTATCGATAGCAAAATCAATGAGTTTATTTTTGATTCCGAAGCTGGTCCAATCAGAAGGTATCAGGAAAAGGTTAGGATAATACAGCAAATACTAAAAAAAATAAAATCTAAGCTTTACGATAACCGTAATCTTTGTGAGGACTTCTTTAAAATCAGAGCATTAAAGGTTGAGGAAATTGCTGTGTGTGCTGATATTGAACTTGATAATAATGCAAATATTGAAAAGGTTCAGGCGCAAATATACCATAGCATCGATAAATTCATATCTCCATCGGTTAAATTCTACACTATTCAGGAAATGCTTGATAAGTGTAAAACTACTGATGGGTATTACATTAAAAGTATTGATAAGGCATCGAGAATCTTTACAGTTTATAAGGATATAACCGAGATATTACCGAAGAGCGCTACGGTAACAGTAAAGAATTCTGTTAGCAACGATGGAGATTACACGGTTGCTTCGGTTTCGATTAATTCTTATAACTCAAGCTATACCGACATCACTGTAAATGAAGATATTCCATCCGAAATACTTGTTGATGGTGGTATTGTATCTGTAACCCATAAAAATGTTGGTGATTGTTTAACCATTGACACAATTTTTGAGGGACCTCGCCTAGAGCATGGTTTTATCTACGATATTGAGCTCGAAAATGCTAACCGAAAAGAAGTAATCAATGTATCCGACTTGATACAAATTATTATGGATATTCCTGGGGTGATAGCAGTTAAAGATATTCAAATCGCTAATGTTCCACAGGATAATGAGGATAATAAAATTTTATCAAAAAATGTAAAATGGTGCCTAAAACTAGCCATGAAGCAGAACTATGTTCCAAGGCTAAGCGTTGATCTTTGTAAATTCAGGTTCTATAAGGATAATATACCATTTAAGGCAAACGCTGAAGAGGTTGAAGATTTGCTCAACGAACTAGAGTCGAACGAAAGGGACAATAAGCTTATCTCCCCGAAGCTTGACATCAATATTCCTCGTGGAGAGGTCAGAAATATTGAGGATTATACAAGTATTCAGGAAGATTTCCCTTTAATATATGGAATTGGAAGCGAAGGAATACCCAATCAATCAAGAGTATCCACCTCATCGAAAAATAAAAGAGAAGCACAAGCGAAACAGCTTAAGGGTTACCTTATGTTTTTCGATCAACTCCTTGCTAACTATTTATCCCAACTGGCCCATGTCAAAAATCTCTTCTCAATGAATGCCGAGAAAGATGAGAATGGTAGATATAAAATTGGCAGAACCTACTACACTCAACCACTATTTGAGATAGTTCCGGATGCCGATGCATTATATCTGGATAAAAATAACCATCCCGAAAAGCTTTATGCCATTACAGAGGATGAGTTAATCTTTTCGAACAGAAGAAACAAATTCCTCGATCACCTCTTAGCCCGCTTTTCAGAACAATTCTCGGACTATGCATTATCGAGGTATTGGCATTCCGATAAAAATAAATCAACCGATCTAATAGATGATAAGCTGATCTTCATCAACTCTTACCCCGAAATCAGCTCAAATCGAGGGAAAGCCTTTAACTATAAACATCCCGATATTGTATGGCATGTCGATAATGTATCGGGGTTAGAAAAAAGAACCTCCTTGCTAATGGGAATACCCCCAAAAAGTGCTGAATTACTAACCTATAGTGATGATTTTGTTATAACCGAGAATGATGGGCTGTATTCATTTAAAATAGTTAAAGGAAACAAAGTACTGCTTAAAAGCTATTCTGAATATAATTCGATTGATGATTTAAAGAAAGATATTGAGATTGCAATAGTTAAAGGGCTCATTAAAGAGAACTACTATGTTTCAATAAATGGCTCTAATTACTATTTCTACATCGATTGCCTGAATAAAGAAAACGAAAGCAGAATAATTGGTACAAGTGAGATTGATTATTATACTTCAAAGGAGGATGCAATAGATGATATCGAAGAATTAATAATAATCCTTGAGAATGAATTTAATAATAATCAAGAATCGAATCGAAATAACATAACCTGCCCATTCGAAAACTATCTAACTTTTGAAAAAATAGGTGTAGTAAACGATGGGTATCAGGTTTATACATTTTCATTGTACTCCAAACCATTCAATTTCACTACTGAAAATTTAATCATTAGCGGAAAGGTTGCTGTTAAAGCATCCGACTTGGATACCGAGAAAGTGGATGTACAGCAGAAAATACTTGGCCTATTAGTCAATATTGATAGCATAAAATCATTCTCCGAATCGAATCTTTCATTCACAATTGTGGGATGGGATAACGAAGAAACTAGAGAAAATACAATAAAATTTATAAAGAGCAAATTTATCAACAGGGAAGGTTTTCATGTAATTGAACATCCCTTGCTCAGGCCAAAGCATAGAACAATACAGGTTGATATAAAGAACTTTGGTGATTTATTTTTTAGTATTGAAACGCCTGTGGTTGAAGCCAAATCATTATCAGGTAAAATCTTTGTTGAAGATGATCATACCACTGAATTCAAAGCTAGAAGCAAAGCGAATATCATAGCAGGTTACAGGTTTAAGACCGAGCAGAATAACTTATCGATAAGCATTGAATCAGCAAAATACCATAAATCGGAGAATAAATCAGAGTTTAAGCTATCCGATAAATCTTTCACGGAGATCAGCGATAAGGATATAGATGGAGCTTTATCCTATCAAGTAAAAATTCAAATCGAAAGTATTAATAAAGAAGGAACCTTAACCCTAGCTACCAGGAAGGATGGTTACTATCCAAAAGTATCGGGAAAGGTTGAAATAAAAGGGTCGTCCAACAGTATTAATGATGGGTTCTACTTTGTGGTTAAATCGGAGCTTAACAAGATTGTTCTCGTTAGCGATGCACTTATGCCCGTAATCCTTGATAATGATTGTTCAAATCAGATGAAAGACCCATATTCATGCATTGCCTCTGTTGTGCTTCCATACTGGCCTGAACGATTCAGTAACAACGACTTTAGAAAACTATTTGAGAAAACGCTCCGCATGGAAACTCCGGCTCATATCTTCCTTAGAATATGCTGGGTGAATAACCATCATATGCAAATTCTGGAGGAAAAATATAAACGTTGGATAATTGAAAACTCTAGAAAGGTTGCTAATGAGATGGCAATCAGCGATGCGCTTAAAGAGCTGATAGAAACATTGTACCAGCTAAGAAATGTCTATCCTGTCGGAACACTTTACGATGAGGAAGAACATGATACTCTGCAGAATACAATTATACTTAACAATACTATGATTGGTAACGCTTAAACCTTAAAACAATGAACATCTTAGATAGCTATCCAGTTTTTGAAAACAACCAGGTTTTAACCAGTGACCAGTTAAACAACCTAGTAAAATACCTCGATCAGCAGAATCGGCTAACCAGGGCTCAGCTTATCGGAATAGGAAATATATGCGGGTTTCATATCAAATATGATACTACCGAAAATGCGTTGACCATAACTAAAGGGGTTGGCATAACATCCGACGGTTTCTTGTTAGAACTAGGTGATTGCTCAACCAGATGGTATAGAAGTTATGATTATACAAAGTCTAAAATAAGCTATCCGCCATTCGAAGACATTACGGATAAGAACCACACTCTGGATGTGGAATTGTTTGAGCTATTATCAACAACAACCGATCCGGCTAATGAATTTAAGCTATCCGAGAAATTTCTAAGCGATAAAGTCGTTCTTCTTTTTCTCGAAATATTCGATCAGGATCTGAAAACATGCCTGGCTAAAAGCTGCGATGAAATAGGTCAAACAAGAATCTTTACAGTTCGAAAGCTATTGATCAGCATTAAGGACATGGATAAAGTCTTACAAAAGCTTTATATTGATAGCTACGACCCTACCTTTCCTGATAAATTCGAACTTCCAGTTATTACCATTCCTAGGGTTAACATAAAATACGATGAGGCTGCTGCAATGGATAAAAAACTTCTACTTAAGAAGTATAATGATTCTATTGATGAAGTTAAGAAAGATTTATTTGACGCAATTAAGCTGACCTACAAAACTTATAACCCTGTTCTAAAAGATTTATATGAAAAGGATTACTTCGGAGCAGGAAAAATAATTGATAAAAAAATACTTGAATGGGAAACCTATTTAGACGGAGATTTAGATGGCATACAATACTTTCACGACTTTATTAAGGACTTAACCCTTGCATACGACGAGTTCAAGAACACCGCCTTTGAGCTGTGCAACGAATGCTTAGTCGATATGGAAAGGTTTCCATTGCATTTAATGCTAGGTCTTGCCATTCCCGATAAGGACTATAATATCGATTCAACGCCTTATCGAAACAGGTTTATACATTCACCAGCATACTCCATTCAAAAATATCTTACACTAAAAACCCGATCGCTACACCAGCGCATGGTGTCAATGATCATTAGCTTTAACCTTGAATACATTTCAAAGACTGATACTAAAATTAAGGATTTATATATAATTCCAAGCCACGAAAAGCTATCAAAGCTTAGCGAACGATCAATCCCATTCTATTACTATCCAGATAATAAGGATATTCCTTTAATTGACTTTTGGAACTTCGATATTGAAAAAAGAAAGCTATCCGATTATATTTTGTCATACCATCATCTAAAAAGCCCTTATCCTCTGGAAGTCAGAAATGCTTTAAAGTATGATATCGATAAATACTCTTTTCTCCGAACTGAAGGATTGCTAGGAAAAGAGGTTGAGTTCGTAAAAAATACTTTAGAAAAACAAAAAAAGGATTATAATCTCTCGTTTAAAATAGTAACGCTACAGCTCAACCCCTCTGCGGATGAATTAATACTAGATCCTTGCTTATGGTGCGATTTGGACGTTTTATACTTCAATGCTCGACTTGCTTATTTGGATGTTTTTCAAAAGCTTAGCTATGATATTAAAACGATTTGGAGCTATTCTTTACCATTAAAATTCACTTCAATCGATGTTGATGATACACAAAAACTTATTGATGATGCTATAAAGAATCTTCCTGAAAAGATTAATGATTTTATCTTTCAAGATTTCTTCAAAAGCTACTGCCTATTGCTAGAGCTGTTGCAAGAGTATAAAATCAATATACTTCATTACCAAGGAAGGCTAATACATGAACTTATCAATGTAATTTCAAAAGATGATTTTCAAAAAGGTATAATTCAGATCAATACAAGCCTATCGTTCATTCAAAGAGTTCTGGATTTTGGAGTTTATAAAGAGCTATACCTTCTTTTTAATCGGCTAGAAAACAGAAAAAAACATTTGAAAGAAAACCACCCATCAATATTTGCGAATTTCCTTAAGGTCAATCCCGGTTTGAACCATGAGGGGGGAACAAAAGATGACGGTACAATAGTCCTTGTCAGCGAGTTTGATGAAACAGATAAGAAGTTTAAGGTTTTTGCCGACTTTACCCTCCCCTATTTGTGCTGCTGCGAATGCAATGATATCCCTTGCGCTGAGGATGAGATTGAGTACAGCCAGCTACCCTATTTAGCGCTGCCCGATGGAGTTTTATGCGAAACCAATCTTCCTGTTGAAATTGAGGTGTTAAACAACGATTATATCCTTTCGGGTAAAGATTTAGTTTTATCGTCAAAAAGTCCATTGGTAAAGTGTGATCAGCAAAAAAAGATCATCATATACAAACGAGACGATGATTTTATTGGCTTAGACACTTTTACTTACTCATTAGATAGAAGATCTGTAAAAGAAGTTGAAAAAGAACAGCCTAAAGCTGCAAAAAAGACAAAAATATATTTTAATGCAGAAGATTATCATGCAGAGACCCTATCAAGCGCAAATGTAAAAGTTCTAATTCATAATAAATATACACCGCATATTCAGGCTAATGATGATATCGAAATTGTCACTCAGCACGAGGAGCTTTTAATTGATGTCCTTAGTAATGATATACTATACGATACTACTAAATTAAAACTTTCTACTCATACAACACCGCTTGATGGGAAAATCGAGATTGTAAAAGATGTAATAAAATATATATCAAAAAGAGCGGGAAAAGATAGCTTTAAGTACCAGCTGATAGACGAAAAAAGGAATGAACTATCCGAAGCAACGGTTAGCGTATTTGTTGTTAAAAGCGAATTAACCCTAACAGATATTGTTTATCAGGTAAAAAGCATGGAGAATAACGAGATTTATATCGATATGCCTAACGGTTGGAAAATTTATAATGTTTCTTCATTGCCCAAGGGTATGGGTTCATTATCATATGATTCAGCAAAACCCATTATAAATTTTGTCCCCAGTAAATTATTCACCAATAGTAATTCGTTAAGCTTTAGCTATTTACTTTTAAACCTAAACGATGAACCCGTAAAAGGTACTGTACATTTATTAAATTCAATTGAGAGAGATAAACCATATATTGAGTTCTTCAATAATGTAATGGCTGGCTCTATTATGTCATTCGCTTTCGATCCAACTTTGAGCAACCCGAATGATGTTATGCTAGTATCTGCAAATAAAAATGAGTTAAGGGTAGTAAAAATGCTAGTCTCATTATTAGACATTAAAGAGGAAGATGCAAAAGCATTTGTGGACTCCACCCCCGTTATAATTAAAAAAGGGCTTTCAATTAAAGACGCTAAATCTATAAGTGATAAGCTAATTGAAGCAGGTGCAATAGTTGAAATTCAAGATTGGTTTATTCAGAATGGTTGGCTTATTTGTGATGGGAGTACATATGATAGGAAACGATATGAAAGGCTATTTAAAAGGGTTGATACTATCTATGGAGAGGGTAATGGCCAAGAAACATTTAATGTACCCGATTTAAGGAGCCAGTTTATACGTGGTTGGGAATCGCGGCGTAACTTAGGTATAAAAACAAAACAGGATGATCAATTCCAAAGGCATAAGCATTCTGATCCAAGTCACACTCATAATGATATGGGGCATAATCATACCGATGCTGGACATTATCATTATAGTTTCCATTTAAATAGCTCAAGATATGCCGTTACCAATGGTGCGGAGTTAACCGCTTCTGGTGCTTGGGGATTTTGGGGTAGTAATGAACGAGGGGTTGCAGCTATTCAGCCTTCTAGCGCAAATATTCTTGCAAGCTATAGTAATCTTGGTGACCCCGTTGATTCAGGAGCAGGTACACCTCGTTATGGAACAGAAACCAGACCCCAAAATATGGCCGTTCTATTTTGTATTAAATATTAAAGCGTAAAACCATGTATATCGTACGAGATAAAAAAACAAAAAAGGTAGTTCATATTAACCCTGCCCCAGTAGCTCAAAATCTGAATGGCAAGGAAGTTTACTACAAGTTCGATCCCAAAAAGATGGAAATCGGCAGAACTGATGAATTACCACCAGAATACTTCGATATTAATAAGAAAGGGGAAATAGTTGGGATTAGCCTATCCGATCTTGTTAAAAAAGGCAAGGTTAAACTTGAGAAACACCAGAAAGTTGAAAAGAACCAAATTATTGATAAATCAGTTTCTGAACTAGTAGCAGAGAATCTACTTATACTACAACCCAGCCAAAAAGTTGATAAAGATAAGATTGTTACAAAATCATTAAAAGAACAGGTTGATGAAGGAATTATTAAGCTATCACCGAACCAAAAGATTAAAGGAAACGAAATAGTTGATAAATCAATCTCGGAACAGGTAAAAGAGGGGATTATTAAGATTAATGAACCTTTTGAGTACATCGATGGGAATGAGATCAAAAGATATACTATAAATGAACTTGTTGAAAAAAAACTGCTTAAAACCAAGATGCAATGCGAAATAGCAGTATCTATGATAAATGATGAGATTGAAAGAAAGATTTTTGAAAAGTATTCCTATGGCAATGAAATGAAAATTACCAAAGATTATCTCGATTGGCTGTCTGAATCAGGCTCCGAAAACGATGAAAGAGCTATTGCATATAAAAAGATGAAAAGTGAGATTGATATTGTAAAGAGTGAATATAAGGTGCTTAAAAGGCTAATTTCAGACATAAAAACAAAGTAAAATATTTTAGGTGATTGACCAAAAACATATCATCAATAAACAGGTATTAGAGGTTAAGCTTAGCTCCAAAAAAGATGCCCATCTAATACAAGATGCTTTTAGCAAAGCGTACAGAAATAAAATTATCCCTGTTATCGAAAGAATTGCCGATCGATTTACCCGTAACGGTGAAATTATTATTATTGATAAACTCGAAGTAGATGTTGGTGGAATTAGCATTGATAGTCTTTACAATGATCTTCCGCAAAGATTTGCAAAAAACTTGGAGGAATTATTAATTGAGAAATTACATAATAGAGAGCTAGAACTCGAAAATATTTCTACAGACCCTAATGGTTTTGATTTTCATAAGGAAAGTAAAAAAACTGTACGTATTAAAACGGATGTAGAAAACAGCCTGGAGATTTTGAATAATTTTTTGCGAACTGGCACCCTACCCTGGTGGAGCAGCAGAAATATTCATGCAATAGCCGAAGAATTATTGGAAAAATCACCTGATAGGGTAAAAATATTATTACTAAAACTACTTAAAAATCAATCCATCAGAAAACGCTTTGTCTATCAGTTTACCGAAAAGACCATTAATAAATCATTATTTGTTTTAACACCCAATGCAACTCCATTTTTATTAGACCTTATCGAAAAGTTTACCGCAGTTCAGGCCATTCATCCATTCATAAATCTATCGCAAAACACATTCAAGGAAGAGATTTGGAATTCGATTTTAACATATACAACTGAAAATCACGCTTTTTTAAATACAAATCAGCTGAATGAGATTGAATTAATAAATCAGATTTTTTCAAAACTCATTACTCAAACAAGTAATGAAAGTGTAAACCCAAAAGATTTATTCAATTTTCTTTCTAAAATATCCGATAGTATTACTTTATCAAAACAACAGATTCAAAGTCTTGCAAAGTTCGACTCAAATATTAAGACTCTACTTAATAAGTTAAGAGAAGCTGAAATTTCTGCGGATTTAATGGCAAATTCGGTAACCCATTCCAAATCCGATAAGGCTCAAATTGAACTATTCACATATTTTCTTCAAACAGGTAAAATACCATTTAATGATGGTAAATATTCCGATTCAACTATTCAACTAATAGCCGAAGAATTATTGGAGAACTCCCCTGAAAATATAAGAATTCTACTTTTAAACCAGCTCACCGATATAGCTGTCCGAAAACGTTTTATTCATCAATTCTCGGATGAATTTATTTTTAAAACATTAGAAACTCTAATACCTTCTGCAGCAAGCGCAACAGTCGAACTAATCAAAACCATTAATAAAATTCAATTATCTCATCCCTATAATAACATTCCAAGAGCTAAATTCAGAGAGGATATTTGGAATTTAATCCTGACTCAAATTATTAATAATCAACAATCTATTTATAACAATAATATAATCCGTCAAACCATAATCAATCATTTCGTTAAAATTAGTAATGGGAATATCAGCTTTAATGAATTTCAGGATAAGATCGAATTTCTTAAAAAGAATGAAAAATTAGATGATATCGATGAAATTAATTTTCAGAATAACACCAACTGCAATACGGCAAATTCCATCGAAAAAATGGACGTTGTTATAGAGAACAATCTACTACAAAGCAGTAAAACAACGGAATCTGATGAAAAGGATTATGCATATGACAAAACCTATCATCCTCAACCCGAAATTGAATCGAAACATATAATTAATGCAGGGCTAGCCCTGCTATGGCCTTTCTTAAATATCTTTTTCGTGAGACTAAATATTGTTAAGGACAAGAAATTCGTAAGCAATGAAGCGGCTCAAAAGGCTGTGCATCTGATACAATATTTAGTAACAGAGAAAGAAGAAACACCTGAGCATGAGCTGCTATTCAACAAGCTCCTCTGCGGTATTGACATATACGAGCCCATACCATTAGGGTTTAAAATAACCGAGAATGAGAAGGAAGAATGTAATGCACTATTACAATCTGTAATCGATAATTGGACTGTACTGAAAAACACCTCAATACATGCCCTAAGGATTACTTTCCTACAAAAAGAAGGGATATTAAGTAAACAGCCCAACGGATGGAAATTAGCTATTGAAAGAACAACCATTGACGTACTACTCGATAGGCTTCCCTGGAGTATCTCCATGATAGCCCTCCCGTGGAGCAACGAAATGATTTATGTAGAATGGTAAAAGAGACAATCAAAAATAATGCGGATGATATTAAGAAAGAACTTGAATGGTTCAAGGAAATTCTTAAAACTCGATCGTTGCTTAATTGCAATAAACCCTGCGATTGCGAAGACGTATTCGAAATTAAAGAACCGCAGCTTAATGGAAGTTTATCGTCCTATGCTGAGTTCATAAAAAAGCACAATCTTGGTTTTGAAGAGAGGTTTATACTTATTCTTGCCCTTACACCTTATATTAAGCCCGAATTATTGGATGTATTCATTAGCATTAATAGTAACACGCAGCAAATATATACTGAATTCGGAGGTAGAAAAGGTAAAGGGCACAATGGTTTTTTACCAACAGGTGAAACAGTAATGTTTATCCTTGCGGGCAATAGCCTTGAGCAACGGTTTTATCTCCAACGGTTCTTCGATAATGACCATATTTTCTATAAAGAAAATATTTTGAGCCTTGAAGAGGTTGAAAATGGAGAACCTAAGCTCAACGGCGCCTTAACGGTATCGCAGGATGTATTGGACTTGATATCTTTCGGCGAAATTCGTAAACCGAGGTTCAGCACCGAATTTCCGGCAAAACTACTTGTCACAAAGATGAGCTGGAACGACTTAGTTCTCCCCGCCTACACCAAGCTACAGCTCTTTGAAATTGAAACCTGGCTTAAGTACCATGCAACATTAATGAATGAATGGGGTATGGAAAAAAAACTAAAACCCGGATATAAAACGCTTTTTCACGGCCCTCCTGGCACTGGAAAAACGCTGACAGCATCCTTACTTGGGCAGAAAACTGGAACTGATGTTTTCAGGATCGACCTTTCAAAAGTGGTATCGAAATACATCGGCGAAACGGAAAAAAATTTGGCTAAAATATTCGATAGGGCCGAAAGTAAAAACTGGATACTCTTCTTTGACGAAGCCGATGCCCTATTCGGAAAACGAACCAATATAAATGATGCCCACGACAGGTATGCCAATCAGGAGGTATCCTACTTACTACAGCGTATCGAAGATTATGATGGTTTGGTAATTCTGGCATCGAATTATAAGAGCAATCTCGATGATGCATTTATGCGACGATTTCAATCGATGATCCATTTCCCAATCCCTAAACCAGAGGAGAGAATGCAATTATGGAAAAAAGGATTTTCTGAAAGATGTCTTTTGGAGGAAAAGGTAGAGCTAAACAAAATTGCCTCCGATTACGAGCTTGCAGGTGGCTCCATTATCAATGTTATCCATTTCTGCTCATTAATGGCCCTTAGCCGAGATTCAAATATCATTTTACGTAAGGATATCATTGAAGGGATAAAACGTGAATTCACTAAAAAAGGGATGACGATCTAACATTTAATTAGAGTAAAAAATGGAAACAAAATACTTTAATCCGAAAACTGTTAATCCGGCAATTGTTCCCGAAAAGAAGATTCAACCTAAACTGGAGGTAAATCCTCCTAATGATATATACGAAAAGGAAGCGGACAATGTAGCCGATAAGGTATCACGCATGCCCAGTAATGCTTCTGAGAATCTTCAGATGTCACCCAAAGAGGATGAGGAGAATAAAATTCAGATGAAACCTGCCGATGAGGATGAGTCAATAAGCATGAAACCCGAAGATGAAGAGGATAAAATACAGATGAGCCCATCAGAGGGTCAAAATGTACCTCAGGTTTCATCAGAATTAACCTCACAGCTTAACTCAACAAAAGGTCAAGGTAATCCATTGTCTGACGATGTAAGCAAAGAGATGGGGCAAAATATTGGTGGCGATTTCAGTAACGTACGGGTGCATACCGACTCTAACGCAATCCAAATGAGCAAGGAATTGGGGGCGAAAGCATTTACACACGGGAACGATATTTATTTTAACAATGGTCAATATAGCCCAGAAAACTCTTCGGGAAAACATTTACTGGCACACGAGTTAACGCATACAATTCAGCAGGGAAAGGTTAATGCGAACATACAACGTGCTTGGATACCAGATACTGGTTGGCGCTATACACCACCCGCTACTGTTACACGGTCAATTGTTGAAATCCAAGGGATTGTTGCTACAACTACCGATGGAATATACGGTCCCAATACTCGAGAAGCCGTAAAGGTATATCAACAAGAATTAAAAAATAATGGTTTATATACTGGTGATATAGATGGTAAGTGGGGCCCTCTCACCGATGCTGCGCATCTTTTATTTGCTGTTCAGGGTTTAGGTCCTACTGCTCCTCGAAGAGGCTATAATTGTGCTGGTTTTGCATTTAAAACTTTTACCTGGCATGATCTGGATCCTACTAAGGTAATTCTAGCAACTATGACACACCTTGCCGACAGATCCACCCAGTGTAATCCGCGCGATTACAAATTCTGGTTTTGGGAGTTGGATGTCAGCATGACTACACCTACTGGTCGAACCACAGGTACGAGTAGAGATTTTCACATTGTTGGTGGTCGAACAGGACGAAACGGAGAAGATCCAGCTGAAGTTATGTCAAAAAATGGGGAAAGACCCCTTGAAGGTCCAAAACCTGCTGTCGATTGGATGCCAGTTACCGGTACAACAATTGATCAAAATGGAAATCCAATGCCTGGCTATACTTGGAATATTACAAATGTAGATGAACAGTGCTACAGTAACGCTACTCTACCATAATTAACTTATTGATTTTGATTGTATTTACACCGATAGTTTTTTTCATTTCGAGAAAATAGAGTTTCAGATTTTGGAATCAAGTTATACTCTGATTTTATAAATTTATGCTAAGTAAAATTGATATAATTATGGAAAGAAAGAATATTATCGTAAGGAATAAAAGAAATGAAACCGTAGGGCTTATAGGAATAGAAGATGGAGTCCTACATGGCCACTGTGAATGGTATAATAGTAAGGGCAAGTTAATTAGCTATGGTTTATTCAAGAAAGGATATCCATTTACTGGCACTTTTTTAAATTGGTCTAATTTTCTCCCAATATCCAATAAAAATAATAAATATGATCAGGAATTTTACTGTAAAGATTGGATAACTATATATGAATCAAGTTTTTTATCAGAATCTCCGAAATATGAAAAAATAATTGAAGCATACTGTAATGGACTAAGATTAATCTAGCAATAAACAATTCATAGAATATCAAAAGGAATGAAATTGAAAGAAAGTTTTGAATAAAACTTGTTTTGAACGAGTAGTAAAGTGAGTTAAACAGACATGCTTAAAAATGTAAAACTTTCATATTTTCAAGTGAAAAACTTCTCTAGTATCATTATTATTTATTTGTATTGTAAATGGTTACAAAATTATTTCGCAAAAAAACTATAATGTCAATGAATCTTCCCAGCAAGAAGATTCAACCCAAGTTGGAGGTAAATCCTCCTAATGATAAATACGAAAAGGAAGCTGACAATGTAGCCGATAGAATTTCCCGCATGCCCAGTAATGCTTCTGAGAATCTTCAAATGTCATCCAAAGAGGATGAGGAGAATAAAATCCAGATGCAGCCAACCGAAGAGGAGGAGACGATAAGCATGAAACCCGAAGATGAAGAGGATAAAATACAGATGAGCCCATCCAGCTCAGAGGGTCAAAACGTGCCTCAAGTATCGTCAGGATTAACTTCACGGCTTAATTCAACAAAGGGAAAAGGTAATCCATTGTCTGATGGTGTAAGCAAAGAGATGGGGAAAAATATTGGTAGCGATTTCAATAACGTACGGGTGCATACCGATTCCAATGCAATCCAAATGAGTAAAGAGTTAGGTGCAAAAGCGTTTACGCATGGTAATGATATATACTTTAATAGCGGTAAATACAACCCCGAAAGTTCTTCGGGAAAACATTTATTGGCTCATGAGTTAACACATACTTTACAACAGAGTCAAGGGATACAGCTCTCTTTTTTAGAATCTATTTTTGGTAAATCAAATGAAGATATTGCAGAAGAAATTAAAGACCAAAATGGGGGTAACAATATAGAGGCACTTGCTCAATTATTTGAAAACAACGAGATCGATGATGATAACACAGTGAGTGGGAGATTGGCAACAATACTTGAAATAACAGAGCATAATGTTATTCCAGGGCTTCAAACCGGTGGCCCTTTTGATACATCTGACGTAGGGTTTAAGCAGGAGTATAAAGACCCCTGGGAATCAAGCAGAAATCAGGTTGGGCATTTTTTAACTGCCGTAGGTTTTGCTTTTGACCCCGCTGTTGTAAATCGAAGTTTTATGGGATCTCCGCTTAGAGACTGGCTCGATGCACCATCAACCATGAGCGATGAAGATGTTGCAATCCGCCTAATGATTGGGCACGAAAAATCGCCAGATCCTAGCTTCTTTGGTGCAGTTGGAGAATGTATATTAGAAAGTAGTCAAAGCGCATACTATGATGAAGTGCCCGGAATGAGTTGTATGGGACAAGCACCATGGATCATGCTAGAAAACTTCAAAAAACAATTTAATTCAGCAACCGATGAAGATGTTGAGAGATTTAAAGCATTACGAGCCATAATTCTAAAGAAAAATATTACACCAGAAGATTTTGTGCTAATTGAAGATTTCGTCGATTCAGTTGGAATCAACTCTGGTTATCAGGGCTGTAGTGAACAAGATTTACGGCTTAGTATTATAGGATGGGTGCTTGGTGAATTAATCAAAAATAATGAATTCAATAATAGAGCTGAAGTAGCATCGTGGCTCAGACAATATATAGCTGAATAATTGTTTATTGTCAAAAATGAAAGGCTAAAAGGCTATTTCTTATCTGTATGAGTAAAATTAAATGATTTATAATAGATGCCCCAAAATACTAAAGAAATAAAACAAAAAGATAACGCAAGCCCCAACAACTGGGGTCAACCCGATATTGCCGTTGAAGAACCAATAAAAGAGAATCATGAAAAAGAAAGCCTGAATCAAAAAGGCAAATCACAGGATTTAAGTTTTACCAAGATAACCCCATCACAACCCGACTCTAAAGTTAAACCATCCCAAAATAGCTTTAATGTTCAGCTACAACCAAAGGTTGTAACACCCAAAATGAGTCCTACACCAAAGGAAACGAATACATCTAAAACAGAGAAGGAGAATAAAAAGGAAAAAGAAGAGGATAAACTTGAGGAAAAGGTAGTTGGTGAAAAAACAGCCGATTTCGCAACTCCCCCTAAGGATGATGATAAAGAGAAAAGCAAATCGGAAGAAAAAAAGCAAGAAACTGAAGCTAAGGATCAAAAGGGAAAGAAAGAAAAAGATATAAAGAATAAGCCTCAAGAACATAAAGGGAAAACTAAAGGCGTTGAGAAAGAGAAAACCGAGTTAGATAAAAAGGCTGCTCCCAAAGAGAATCCATTAGAAGGGCAAGAAATCGAATCGAAAAGTGCCAAGCAAGAAGCCGCTGAGGTTGAAGCGCCTGCAATAGATTCCAGTAGCTCTGGCTCAGTAATTACCTCTTTGGCATCAGCAAATCCTACCAATTTTGCACAGGGAATGCAAATAGCCGATTCTGCCGTTTCAAAAGCAAAGCAAACGGAGAAGAAAAAAGCCGAAGAGAGTTTACCTATTATAGAACAACCAACAGGGCTAAATGACACCGATAAACTAACCGAAAAAGCAACAATCCCTCCCGAAGGAAAAAGCCCTGAAATTGGTATAAAAGAATCGGGGCAACCGGATATTATCGATACCAAAGTAACGTTACCGTCAACACCCGTACCCTCAGAAAAAATAAAATCAGCTTCATTGAATGAACCATGGAGCCCAGAGCATTTTGCGTTTAGAATAAATCAGTTCCCAACAACCGACGAATCACTTGAAACCTCTCCTGGAGAGAAACCTCCCGTTGACCTTTCGGGCGAGGCAAGTCCTGAACAAAACAGTAGCAATCTAAAGGAATCTGATTCTGAGGTCGAGAAGCAGAAAGAAGAATCTGATAAAGCCACCCTGCAGGATTTTGGCGAAAACAATATGTACCCAAATATCAAAAAAGAAACTCTTAAATCTCAATATACATTCAGTGAAACCGAAGGATGGCAATCGGAGAAAGAAACTTTACCTCAGATTAGCGCCGATACCAAATTAGCATTGGATCAAAAAATTAAAGAGGCCAAAGGAGGCGAAATAGAGGCAGAAGTTATTAAACAAAAGGCAGGAGAGTCGGATTACAGCTCTAAAGTTGAAAATGAGAAAAAAAGTGGATTAGAAAAAATAGATGAGGAAACAAAGAAAACGAGAGAAACTCAACTCGAAGAGCAGAAGAAGGGTAAAGATCAAGTTAATGATGAAAGGGAGAATTGGAAAGAGGAGAATAAAAAGATAAAACAGGAATTTTCCGATAAATCAGAGGTAGAAAAGAGTAAAGTTGAAAAGGATATTGACAGTAAAGTAAAAGAAACCGATCAAAAGGTCGATCAAGAGTATTCCAGCGCTGAAAAGAAATCTGTTGAAGAAGAGGATAAAGCCAAGCAGGATGTAGAAGACAAGAAAAAAGAGGCAAAAGAGAAAGAGAAGGAAAAGAGCTGGTGGGATAAAGTTACCGATGCAATATCTGACTTCTTCAATGCCCTTAAAAAAGCCGTTTCCGCCATATTCGATGTTCTGCGCAAAGCCGTTAAAGTAATAATTGAAGCGGCTAAAACGCTTGTTAAAGGCCTTATTGAGCTAGCAAGAAAGTTTGTTGTTGGGCTAATCAAAGCATTTGCCGAAGTCCTAAAGGGATTTGTAAAGCTTGCCCTAGCGGCATTCCCAAAATTGGCCGAGAAAATCTGTAAAGCAATCGATAAGGCGGTTGAGAAAACAGTTAATGTAATAAATAAACTCGCCGAAGGTCTTAAAAAGGTTTGTGATTTCATCCTAGACTCAATTGGAAAAGCAATCGATTTTGTACTTTCTGTTTACGAAAAGATTATTAATGCTATTCTAGATGTATTAGAGTTCATTACGGTTGGAATAATTAAGATAATGAAAGGAATAGCGAATCTGGTTTCTGCGGCAACCGATATGGGTGATCATTTTATGGGGCAGCTATCCGAAGAGCTTCTGGGTCAGGATGCAACAAAACCATTACAGAATGAAAGGCCAGCTATTCCAGCAATCAGCGAAGGCGCTTCAGTAATTAGTCAGGTTGCAGAAGATATGGAGCAGAAGGGTGCTATAGATGAATCGGAATCAGCCTTAATAAATAAATCAGAGTATAGCGAAAACGATTTTGATGTACCTGTTGCAAATAACCCTGAGCTCAGCGATGAGCTGCAAGAGTCAATTGCAGAAAAAGGGGATGGCGAGTATGAATTTGGTGAGGAGTATGGGGATCCATCTGGAATAGAAAAAATAAAATCGGAAATCATCGGTTCACCTACTGAAAATCAGGAAGAAACCACAACAACCTCTGATAGCACATCTCAGGCTCAAGAATCTACCACACCAATCTCTCAACCTGTTGATATTTATGAACCAGGACCCGATGGTCTGGTTGGTCCATTTACACCCATGCAAAGGGCTTGGTACACCGCAAAACAGATGGGAAAAGCGGTTAAAGAGTGGTTTGCAAAGAACTGGCCAATAATCTTAATTGCAGTAATTGCTGGAATTCTCGGTCTAATTCTCGCGAATATAGTAACTGGAGGAGCCGTTATGGCTGCCCTACCTTTACTGCTCCAGCTTGTAAGCGTCTATTTTGCAGCCGAAGCAATTGTCAAAATGGGTGCTTATTTTGGAAAATACCTTGGCGCTGCTTGGCCCGGAGAAATTGTTATTGGGGCTAAAAATTTTGCAAGAGCAATTGCCATTGGAGCCATTGAACTTGTTTTCGCACTGCTGTTTGGAGGAAAAGCCGTTGTTAAGGGGGTTAAAGCTGGAGTTAAGGCTGCTGCAAAAGGTGGTGTAAAAGGTCTTGCAAAAACGACAGCAAAAGCCGTAAAAACAAGTGCCAAAGGGATGGTAAAGGCAAATATTAAAGCGGTTAAACAGCTCGGTAAGGTTGCTAAAAAGGGTTTTCAGAATACAATAAAAAATGGAAAATTTGTACTAGAAGGAATTAAATCCGTTGCTACAAAAGGTGCTAAATCGCTTGATGATCTGGCAAAATTCATGGGTAAAAAGCTAAGATTTAAGAAATTTAAGCTGCAAATTAAAGGACTAAGATTTAGGCTATTCGGGTTGATTAATCCATACATACTTCTAGCTGATGGTACAATAAAGAAAGTGAAACAAAAAGACCTTGGAGGTAAAAAAGCGGGAAGGCTTGGTGATGAGGTTTTATATAAAGGGCAAAAAGCTTTTGTAATTGGCGAAAAAACAACAAAAGGAAGCACTAGTACAGTTGTTAAAGACTTAAAGAAGTTAAAAAAGACAGATCGAAAGCTTTATGGTGAGCT
This sequence comes from Bacteroidales bacterium, assembly GCA_003818205.1. Classification (GTDB taxonomy): domain Bacteria; phylum Bacteroidota; class Bacteroidia; order Bacteroidales; family Tenuifilaceae; genus UBA8529. Next base: position 40,373 of record RPRQ01000019.1, on the reverse strand, counting down.
AAAAAAATTAAGGAGTAAGAAAAAACGTTATAAACATATCACTGATAATTACGGCGTTCCCCGCAATCCAAAGTTCCGAAGTAACTATTTTGAATTCTTAGAAAAACAAGGCATTAAGCTATCCGAAGAGGCAAAACAATTAATAAATGTTCACCATAAAATTCCAAATTTCTTAAAAGGATCCAAAGAAGCCAAAGGTTTTCTTAAAGACATGAAATACAATATTGATGAGCTCCAAAATGCAATAGGATTACCTACAGTTGATGTTAAAAGTCTGCGTCAATCTATCGAAAAACTCGAAGAACTGAAAAAACTTAAGAGTTTATCCTCAGCCGATGAAGCTCTTAAAGCTGCTAAGGAAAGCAAGGTTCAGGAAGCGTTGGCATTCATTAAAGAAAAACATGGTCTCAACTTAAATATTGATGAGTTGGATAAAATATTGAAAGAGTTGAAAACTTTTGAAAGCAGTTCTGTTCATGCAGGTTATCATACAGCATATTCAACAAAAGTTGAGAAAATGATAACAGGTTTTGCAACGCAGTACAAAACTGCTTCTCCACAATTAAAAGCATTAATTGAGGCAGACTTTAAAAAGTATATTGATAACCTTACGGATAGTTTAAAAAATGGAACTATAGATTTACCTTAAAAGAATAATAATATGAACCAGTACTATATTCTAGAGGAAACATTCAAAAAAGAAAAGGCATATCTTCTACTGCCTAATTTTAAAAAAGATTTACTAAACAAAATATCTGCAGGCAAACCATTAAGTGAAATCCAACAAAAAGATATTGAACTTTTCATCAAAGGAAAAGATTTGAAAGATTTTATGGGTTCAGCTAAAATAATAGTAGTCTCCAACAAATTTCTTAATGTGCTAAACTCATTATCAGTCTCAAATTATCACGCATATCCTATCAAATTATCTAATACTTCAAAAACAAGAAATTACAATGACTATTTTTTATTTATTCCTGAGGTAGTTTCATTTTTCGATTATAAGAATTCAGATTATGAAGGTATGGAGAAAGAACGTTATATTGGTCAAATCAATAAAATGGTTGTTGACTCATCAAAACTTGAAGGTAGAAGAATTTGTAGATTTTATGAGCTGATAACAGATATTCTTATTGATGAAACGCTAAAATCGGCATTTGAGAAAGAGAACGTCAAGGGCTTAAACTATATCCCTGCTAGTGAATTTAAGTTTCCCTACTTTTAAATAACCATCCACTTTTTGGTCATGGGTCGAAATAGCTGATGATCAGAATAAAACCCTGTCAGGGTTTCAGACTCTGACAGGGTTGTCAACCGATTTGACCCAGCACCCTCTTTTTTTTACTCAAATAATTCATTCTTTCAGCTAATGCTCTTCCTTTCTAGCACTCCCCTATCATACCTGAATAGCAGGGAGTAAGCGTTCGCAAAGCAAAGTTATTAACAACTTATCAACAATGTCCTGTTGATAAGTTTACCTGATCCATTCCCTAAATGAATAAATTTATTTCCGAGATTTATATTTTATAATAAATGTAATTTTACTGTAATATTTATAGAGTGGAAACAAACACTAACAACCAACGCATAGCCGTTCGCACACAAACAGGAATAAACGTACTAAATATAAACACTATTATATATTGTAAGGGCGAAGGCAGGTACACTTTTATCTATTTAAATAACAACAAACACATTGTTGTTTCTAAATTATTAAAAGACATAGAGCTAGTTTTGCCTTTAGATATCTTTTACCGAATCCATAAATCCTACCTGATTAACCTTGACTACGTGAAGGAATTGAATAGGCTAAAAGAAAAAACGATTACATTAAAAGACGATACAAAGCTTAAGCTATCTTGTCGGAGACAACCCATGTTCTATAAGAAACTCCTAACAAAGGTTACTATGCTATAGGTAAACTGCTTAAAGACTACCCGTTAGCCCTAGGTTATAATCCAGTATTAACAATCACTATGTTTGGCATAGGTTAGCGAGCCTACCACCTACGTTGGTTTATTTTCGCAGGCTTTGCCTACGTAATAAACAATATGAGAAAATCCGTTTTCCTTTCCCCCGCTCTCTCACCAAACCGCCTCTGAAAACACGAAAATGAGCGGTCTTGACTAAGGCAATTCTTTTATCCGAAAGCAATTACCTCTTTTGCCAATAACCTCTTTAATCCAAAACGACTCTATACATAGAACTGTTTTTTGTTAACTTTGTAACCAATGACAGAAATAATAAACATAGAACCTATCATAAGTGACCTACCCAGTGATTACGCTGACAGGTTAGGTGTTTTTTACTCTAAACAAGTGTCTTTAAAGCACAAAAAAGACAGTGGACAGTATTTTACACCTATTCCCATTGCCAAATTAATGGCTTCCCTTATTAACACTACAGGTAATCGTTTAAAGATATTAGACCCAGGTTGCGGAACAGCTGTTTTAACTTGTGCTTTAATAGAGCATATAACAAGTAAAAATGAACATATTGAGTTTATTGATTTAGTAGCATATGAAACAGACCCTGATTTAATCTCGTATGCTAAAAAGACATTTGAATATTTGAGAACATGGTTAACCAAAAAAGGGATAGATTTTCAATATATTTTACATGTTCATGATTTTATATTAGATAATGCAAGAGTTCTTAGACATTACAATAAAAAAGGTGATAATTATGATATTATAATTTCTAATCCTCCATATTTCAAACTTTCCAAAACCGACGAAAAGACCATTGCAGCAAAAGAACTTATAAGTGGGCAACCTAATATTTATTCTATATTTATGGGTATTGCCTCTAAACTATTAAATGAAAATGGAGAACTTGTATTTATTACGCCAAGAAGTTTTGCATCAGGTAATTATTTCAAAGCATTTCGTGAATTCTTTTTTAACACTGTCCAAATCGATAGAATTCATTTATTTAATTCTCGCAAAGACACCTTCAATAGAGATAATGTTTTACAAGAAACTGTAATTATAAAAGCAATTAAAGAAAAAATAGACGTTAATAAAACGGTTACTGTTTCTTCAAGCATTGGAATTAAGGATATTTATGAACCATCTATAAAGTTTTTCCGTTCGTCTGAACTAATTGATTTAAAATCTAAAGAAAAGATACTACATCTACCAACAAACGATAAGGAAGAAACAATTTTAAACTTAATCTCAACTTGGGAGAATAAATTAAAAAACTATAATATTCAGATTTCGACAGGTCCTGTAGTAGCATTTCGCTCCTTGAGGTTCATTAAAGAAATTTATGAAAACGGAACAGTTTTGTTAGCACCTCTATTTTGGTTACACAACGTTAATAAAATGTACTTAGAGTGGCCTATTTATTTAAAAAACAAAGGTCAATTTATTAGAGTCGAACTGAGTTCTAAGTCACTACTCTTACCAAATAAAAACTATATATTTTTAAGACGTTTCAGCACTAAAGACGATAAAAGCAGATTAATAGCAGCACCCTACTTTTGCAATGATACAAAATCAAATTACATAGGGGTAGAAAATAAAGTTAATTACCTCTACAGAAAAGATGGTCATTTAGAAAGGAGTGAAGTTGCAGGGCTTTGCGCTTTATTGAATAGTGAGTTGTTTGATACATATTTCCAGATTTTCAATGGAAATGTAAATGTTAGTGCAACAGAATTAAGAGAGATGAAATTTCCTTCATTGTATGATATTAATGAAATGGGAAACAAAATCATACTTTCAAACGACTACTCAATGGAAAATGTAAATCTAATAGTGAACGAATATTTTGAACTTAAAGAAATCTTTAGATAATCATGAGCAAAACAGATGAAGCAAAAGAAATATTAAAAGCATTAGGTCTTCCTACTGCCCAATATAATGAATTAGCAGCACTTACTTTTTTAGCCTTGTGTAATATCAAAGAGACTGATAAATGGAGCAAAGCTACGAGACAAAGTTTGGGACTTACAAAAGGTGTAATGTCGTTTGTAAACGATAACTATGAAAAAGATTATGCACCTAATTCAAGAGAAACTTTTAGAAGACATGTTTTACATCAGTTTATTCAAGCTCGAATAGTAGATTATAACCCTGACAACCCAAGCCTACCTGTCAATAGTCCAAATGCACATTATGCAATTACTACTGATGTTCTTGAATTGGTAAAAACATATAAAACCAAAAAATGGAAAGATTCAGTTAAACAGTTTGTTTCATCTGTTGGTAAATTGTCTGAAATATATCTAAAAGAAAGAGAGTTAAATCAAATTCCGGTTACACTCTCTTCAGGAAAAGTTTTAAAGCTTTCAGCAGGTAAACATAATGAAGTTCAAGCGGCAATAGTTGAACAATTTGCACCGAGATTTGCTAAAGATGGATTATTACTTTACTTGGGAGATACTGCAAATAAAATACTACACTTTGACGAAGAGAAACTGAAAGAATTAGGAATTCCTATTAATCAACACAGTAAATTACCTGATGTTGTAATTTATGACCAAAAACGAAATTGGTTATTTTTGATTGAAGCCGTTACTTCTCATGGTCCTGTTTCACCGAAAAGAATAGTTGAACTTGAAAAGTTTTTAAAGGATTGTAAATTAGGTAAGATATATGTTTCAGCATTTCCAGATATGGCTGAATTCAAGAAACATTCAACAAATATTGCATGGGAAACAGAAGTATGGTTAATGGAAGTTCCTGACCATATGATACATTTCAATGGTGACAAATTTTTAGGTCCACGATAAAAAACTATGACTCCGTTGGACTTAAGCTGTGCCTAAGTCCTTATATTCTATTAGGCTCGGCCAAATTTTAATTGAATGAACTTCCCGTTAGCCAAGGTTACAATCAAATAGTAGCAATCACCTGGTTCGGTATAGGTTAACAAAGTGTACCTATATCGATTTGTTCTTGCAGGTAAAGCCTGCGCATTACGCTCATCAGTACAACTTACTAAGCTCATTCTTAGCAAAGAACATTAGCTCACTTAAGTACTCTTTGGTAAAGGAAAACTCAATGCCAGCCTCTTTGTATAGCTCTGGCAATGGCCTTGAGTAGCCAAGTTTCATCATCTTGATGTGTTTATCGAGGGTTTCCTTTGGATTCTGACGGTAATTCTTCCAAATGGCTATTGCCCCGAGCTGAGCAAAGGCGTACTCGATGTAGTAGAAGGGCATCTCGAAGATATGCAGCTGGCGCTGCCAAGCAAAAACGAATGCCGATTCAGCACCCTCCCAATCTATTGTATGACTCGAAAACTCCCTATAAATATTGGTCCAAGCCAAATCACGTTCGTGATGTGAATGCTCAGGGTTCATATATAGCCAATGTTGGAACTTATCAACAGCAGCAATCCATGCCAATATAATTATCGAACCCTCCAATTGTTTTCGCTTGGCCCTTTTCAACTCTGAGGTATCTGTCAATACCATACCCCAATGCTCCATCGAAATCAGCTCCATCGACATGGAGGCAAGCTCCGCTATCTCCGAAGGAGTATTCATATAATCGATTAACGGCCAATGATTATAGTAGTATGCATGAAATGCATGGCCACCCTCGTGCATCAAGGTTTCAAAATCGTTCATGCTACCCGTTGCGTTCATAAAAATGAATGAACGATTACTCTTATGTAGCGGATAGTTAAAGCCACCTGGGGCCTTACCAAACCTTGAATCAAGGTCAAGGAGTTTTTCTGCATCTAATTGAGTAAATATATTAGCAAAATCGGGGTTAACCGCCGTAAAGCATTCAATAGCTTTTTGGGTTAATATTTCGTTAGAGGAAAAAGGCCTTAACGGTTTTTTTCCTTCAATGTCAACCTGTAAGTCCCAAGGTTTTAGCCTCTCAACTCCTAAGGCATCCTTTCGAGCCTGCATAATATCTTCCACAATTGGATTTACCTCACTGGCAATGACGTTGTGAAACGATTGAATATCCTCAACGGTGTAATCGAATCGGCCAAGGTTGAAATGCTGGTAGTCCCTAAAGTTCTTATACCCTGCATTGATTGCAATTTTATATCGCTTTCGAAGCAATTTCGAAAGGAGTTCGTTTAGAACCTCTGACTTCTCAACCCTTTTCTCGAATATCTGCCAATAAACCAACTCACGAAACGACCTATCGTTCTCCTGAAGCAGCTCTGCTGCCTGCTGAAGCGTATATCTATTATCGTTAATCTCAATCGCAATCTCGGACATTATCGCACCATACTCCTGCTCCTCCTTCTGAAGTTCAGCAAAGATTTGAAGATTTTCTTCTCTAAATATTTCGATATTCTTTTTAAGCAATCGTGCAGGAATAACATGCAGTTGCTCAAACATTCTGAATGATTCTGAATCAGCCAATTTTCTATCAATTCTATTGAACCAGCTCTCCACCTTGGGTTCAACCTCATCGATAAAGTACTCGAAAGCCTTTTTCGCCGCCTCATTTCGGGTATCGATATTAAAGCGGATGTATCGCCATGCCTGATCCTCATCAATGGTCATTTCGAGCTCTGTCTTGCATTGAAGGAATCGATTCAGCTCATCCTCCGAGCTCAACGGCATAGCATCGAGCTGAATAAAGTAGGGTTCAATGGAGTTCCAATCGATTATAAAAAAATCTGATGGTAAGAAAGAATTATTGTTCATGATGATTACGTTCTATTTCGCTCGTTTATTCTCATTCAAGGTATTGATTATTGCAAAAATAATAATTGCAATCAGCTTAGCCGTTCGGTTATCCTGATCGAATCGGGGTGAAACCTCAGCTACATCAAAGCTGACCACCCTTTTTGACTTAAATATCTGCTTGATAAAAGCTAACACCACCTCGGCATTCATCCCAAAGGGTTGAATTGCCGATACCCCCGGGGCAAACGATGCGTTAATAACATCGCTGCATAGCGTAAAATAGATGTGATCATGCCTATAAATAAAGTCATCAATGGATTTGCTAATACTTTCAAAATTGGGCTCAACAAAATCTTTCCCAAGGATATACCTAACCCCAAGCGCATCGGCTTTTTTGAATAGGCTGATGGTGTTACTACTTGCCTGAATCCCTAAGCACATGTATGAAAATGGGCGCAATTGCTCAACGCAGCTATCGGCTATTTGAGCAAACATTGTCCCCGACGAGCCACCATTCTTATAGGGGCGGAGATCGAAATGAGCATCGAAATTAATAATCCCTAGCGATAATGCATCTTTTGCCTTTATAGCAAGGTGATCGATTATTCCATTATAATGGCCGAATGCTAGCTCATGTCCACCACCTAAAACAATTGGGAAAAGGTTTTTATCCAATATTACCTTAACGGCTATTTTAAGATGAACCTGAGCCTCCTCCATATTGCCATCGACACAACTTATATCACCAGCATCGAATATTATAACATCGTTCCCAAAGGTTACGGGCAAATTGGCTAGCTCACGCCTTATGTATTCAGCTCCATCCCTTGCTCCTTTACGACCCAAATTTCTAGCTACACCCTCATCGCAATTAAATCCAATGAAGCATATATTTAATTTTGAAGGTTCAATCACAATCGATGAAAGCCTTGTTAAGTCAATTAATCGAACTATTTGATGCATCCTGAATGAATCAATATCATCGGGATCATCAATTCGACCTGTCCACAGTTTACTAATGGTTGTACTATAGTTTTTCAAATCCATAATCACTTTATTGATGCTGCAAGCTAAAAAAAAAGCCGAACCATAGGGTTCGACTTTACAGATATAGAATACGAATTACTTCGGTTCCTCCTCCTTTACAGGTTCTGCTTCTGCGGCAGGAGCCTCCTCTTTATCAATAATATCAAGCAAGTTCAACGCCTGAAGCTGATTGTACCACGCAATAACTTTTTGAATATGGCTTGTGTAAACCCTTTCGCGGTCGTAATCGGGTAAAATCTTCTCGAAATATTTCTTAAGCTCCTTATCATCCGATTTTTGGTTAATTGCTAGACCACCGCTCTCAGCCTCTTTAATCTTTTTAAGAACATCCTTAAATGCAATCTCGCCATCGTTTGTAAAAATAGCGATATCCGTTAAGGAGCTTACCTTCGATGATGCTGATATGTTAGCTCGCTTACCATCGGTTAACGATTCAACAATAATCCCATGACGACCCTGTGAGATAAATTTAAAAAGGCCTGAATGCCCCGAAATTGCCATTATGTCTTTTAATTCCATACTTTTTTTTCTTCAATTATGATTGCAAAGTTAATAAAATACAAATACTAAGTATCAAATGTCTGATTGTTGTGTTGCTGTTCTGCTGTTTATCAATGTTGCTGTTTTTGTTGTGCACCTATCTTCAAACAGCATCACTGCAATACAGCAAGACAACTATCTCTTACATTTTTTTAATTAAACCCTCTCTCCTTCTTTATCTTATCGTACGCCTCAGTAATTTTTTGGAATTTCTGCTCAGCGTTACGCCTAACATCATCGCCTAAATACCCAACCTTATCGGGGTGATGCTTTACAGCAAGGCTGCGATAAGCCTTCTTTATCTCATCGTTGCTAGCTGTGGGTTCAACCTCAAGAATAGTATAGTAGCTATTGATATTAACAACAAACATTGCTTTAATGGACTCATAATCCTGCGATGAGATTCCGAGAAAACTAGCAATATCATTGATAACACGTTGCTCCTCGCTGCTAACAACGCCATCGGCGTATGCTACCCCGAAAAGCAGGTGAATCAGCTGTAGCCGTGAAGGGTAATCAACATTATCGCGAATCTGGGTGCAAACATCCCTCAGCGGAACTTGCTGCTTGAGAATATCCCGAAGAAGAATCATTGCCTCTCTCGAAGCATCCGCTCCAAAGTTGTCAAAGAAATACTTTTTTACAAAATCTAACTCCGATTTTAATACCTTGCCATCGGCTTTCATTACTGCTGAAACAAGGACTAAAAGGCTAACAATAAAGCCATTTCGGCTCGATTCGCCGGTATATACCTTTGTTTGTATTTCGGCGCTATCAAAAATTGAACCTATTGCAAATCCAAGGATACCCCCAATTGGACCAAATATAGCCCAACCTAAACCTCCGGTAATCCACTTTCCATATTTTCCCATTGCTCTAAAAATCTTTAACTAAATTGTTTATCACTCTGACCACTTGGGGAAGAATTAGCTTAACCCCATCGTTTTCTATAATGTAATCGCCTCTTTTGACTAGTTCATCCTGTGGAAGCTGATTATTCATCCTTTTCATAGCTGATTCTTCGCTTAATCCATCACGTTTCACAACCCGTTGAATCCTTACCTCGAGCGGTGCTGTTACAACAACTATTTTTTCAAGCCCAATATTCGCTCCGCTTTCGAATAGAATTGCGGCCTCCTTTACAATCAACCCCCTTGTTTTATGGCTATCAACCCAAGTTTTATAATGCTTAGTCACGGCGGGGTGAACGATGGCATTTAACCCCTCAAGCATGTTTTGATTTGAAAAAACAACTTCGGCAACCCTTTTCCGATCGAGCTGGTTTTTGGTATAAATATCCTCACCAAATAGCTCTTTTATTGACAAAATCAAATCCGGATCGGAATCAACCAATTGGCGAGCTTCAAGGTCGGCATTGTAAACAGGATAGCCCATTGCCGAGATAATAGAACAAACCATTGATTTGCCGCTACCAATCCCTCCGGTTACTCCAAGGTTTATCATTTGCGCTTCTCAATAATATACTCAACGTATTTAGGGCTAAAATCTACTAAATTGACAAAATCAGGGACAGCAACTATCCTAACTTTCATTTTCTTTGTCAGTGAATTGCTGATTAGGTTATAGTTAACAACCGCTCTAAACATAATAGGTTTTAATATAAAATATTTGCTTAAAACCACGTTACATTTTACATCGATAGTCTTTGGGATAAACATTAGCTTAACGCTATCGGGCTGATTTTCTATGTCCACGGGTACTTTTATAGTAATCTCTGTATATTTTTCAACAGGAATTGAAAGCGTTACGCTGCGAGTTGAAAAGGTTACCTGATTTATAGGGATTATCTGAATTCTTTCTAAAACCCTCTGGTTAAGATTTTTAAACTTAACCTGCTTTGTATTAACAAGTTTAATGGTGTCAATTACTGATTTTGGACCGCTAATGGCAATACTATCGGGTTCTAGCGTTAAATCTCCGCTCGCCATGTACTGCTGTTCATAGTCAACCTCAACCTGTGGGTGAATTCGAACCATCTTATTAACCATGTCGGACAATTCAACGTAAAGCGTATCGGGCTCAATACCCTCAAGCAGAATCTCGCTTCCAAACTGCTTAACGATGCTGTTTCGAAGTCGATAGGTTAAAATGAATTGCTTTACCTTAGAGCCTTCGAATGATTGACTCAAATGCTTACCTAAATCCAACTCGATAGGAGAAAGAGCTGCGCTCATCTTCTCCTTGAGAAGAGTATATCCAAACGCCTTAACCCTTAGCTGTATCCTGCGGGGTGGTTCGCCAACAAGAACCTTTCCTTTTGGTAAGTTCTCGTAACGGATGGGGTAAGCCATAGTGGTTGAATACTCATGGCTCAGCTTACTTAAATACCAAATTATTGTTGATACAATTAAGAAGAAAAGAAAGATCACAAGGCGTTGATTGAATTTTGCCCTGCCTTTGTTAAAAATTTGTCCGAACTGTCGTATTAACGATGAATCCAACGTTTATGAATTAGGTTAAAAGAAAACAGAGCCTAAAGCAATTTGTTCTATCGCCCTAAACCCTGTAAAGATATAAATTTTCTACTACTTCTGAGGCTGTATATCGGACGAGTCACGGATAATAGTACTCTTAACCACTTTCACCTTAACATTTTCGTCGATTTCAACCACAACGTACTCATCCTTAACCTCTAATAGTTTTCCGTAAACACCACCCGCAATAATCACTTTATCGCCCTTTTGGAGTGATTCATGAAACTTACGAAGCTCTTTCTGACGCTTCATCTGTGGTCGAATCATGAAAAAGTAAAAAACAAAAACGATAGCAACTAACATAAAAATCTGCATATAACCTGCATTAGCATTAGGAGTTGCTGCTTGTAAAATAATCAAACTTTTCATCTTAAATTGTTTTTATGGTTTATTATTATTCAGTTAATTGTTAACGGTTAAAAGAATTCAATAATCGTATATTATTTAACATCGTGAACGTCTCTAACTTCTTAATTCATTATTCCTTCGGCTCAATAACATTCGCCTTTATGGTAACCGATTTATCGCGAATGGGCGAATTCGTTCGCAAAGCTACTGATTTATATTGAGAACCATACCAACCCCTGCTATCAAATATAACCTCAACGGTACTCTCCTCGCCTGGGTTTAATGTTCTTTTATCGATTTTTGGCTTTGTGCATCCGCAGTCGGGTATCAAATCCTTAACAATCAGAACATCATTCCCTGCATTACGGAAATGGAATGTATGCGATACCACCTCGCCCTGAATGATAGTGCCAAAATCATAAAAATCTTCAACAAGCTTTAGGTCAGGATATTTTTTAACCCCACTATCCTCGGATGAAGCGTTAACACCTGGTTCAACCTTCGGTTGGCTACTACATGAAAAAAGAATGAAAAGAACAAGCGTTGATATTGCTAAAGAAAATCTATACATACCACTCGAATTTGATGACAAAAATAAATATTTATTCTATTTCGTCATCCGAAATCACCAAACGATCATCCTCCTCGCCTATCAAACCCCGTCCCTGCTTGGCTACAAGGTTCTTCTTACGAAGTGTTTGGATAATCTTATCGAGTACGCCGTTGATGAACGTACTACTCTGATCGGTGCTATAGTATTTCGCTATCTCGATATACTCGTTAAAACTTACCTTAATGGGTATCGATGGAAATTCTTTAATCTCGGTTAGCGCAAGCTCCATGATAAGTATATCCATACTGGCAATTCGATCAACCTCCCAATTCTTGGTGTACTCCTCAATCAGCTTAACATTCTCCTCGTGATACTGAATTACTTTACGTAGCAAACGCTTTATATAGTCTTCATCATCATCGCTTCGGTACATAGGAAACAAGGGTGTACCTGTAGGCTGACCTTCGCAGAATTTCTTAAGGGTTTTAACCACCATGCTCAGCATAAACTCTAAATCATCGTTCCAGTAGATGCTCTGCTCCTCGAGGAATTGATAGAGTTCATCAAAATCCTCCAATTCTTTTGAGATAATATTGATAATCAGCTGTTTATCATCATTGATTGAAGAACTATCGGAATCCATATAAGCCTGAAAGTAATCGGATATAGAAATTTTCTGATAAAGATTCCTTATAATTTCAGGGTATTGCCCCCACCCGATCTTCTGCTTCTCAACGTATTCGATTAAAGCTTCATTATCACGAATAAGCTTAACGAAGGCATTATCGATAAATTTTGTATTCGGATTCAAATCCTCGTGGGTAGGAACGAGCTTTTGCTTGGCTAGCTGAACCTTGCCTTCAGCAAAATCGACAAGTTCGATGGGTAGAAGCAGAAGATAATGGTATAGCTCGTAGGCTTTTCTAATACTTCGCAGCAATTCATTTTCAACATTGCTGAGCGATTCGTTTTCGCTTTTATAGTAAGCAAAAAGGATTTGTAAAATCTTAACTCGGAGTAATCGTCTGCTTATCATCGTGTTTAAGAACGGATTCGAACAATTAAATGGTTTATCAGAGGTTGCAAAGATACAAGGCATTTTTAGAATAGAAAAATTAAAAAACACTAAAAGTGTGTCGCAGTGATGTAGTATTGCTGTATGGCAGTAAAACTGTTGATTATAGGTATTCACTTGCCGCTTGTCGCCTTTCACTTATCGTTTTCAGCTTATGTTCTATCTTCATTTCGTAATTATTTATATATATGATACTTACAGATACATCGATATAAAATAAAAATTTATAGATTTTCCCTAGTATTTGAATTTATTCAAAAAAGACAGCGGTTCTTAAATTATTTTTCTATTTTTGAGATGCGTACAATGTTTTAACCTTATAATCTTTAGAAATGATGACAGAAGGATTCGATAGCATTGAAGATGTTGAAAAAATTGACAAAGAGGATATTTACTCTAAAGTGGTAAGAGCAGGTAAAAGAACTTACTTTTTTGATGTAAAGGCTACTCGTCGGAACGATTTCTATTTAACCATTACCGAAAGCAAAAAGCGTATTGGTCGCGATGGTAAGTTTTATTTCGAGAAGCACAAGATATTCCTGTACAAGGAGGATTTTGAAAAATTTGCTGAAGGCTTAAATGATGTTGTTGAGTACATTAGAGCGAACCAACCTGAGCTAGAGGAACAGCATGAACTTGTTGCCGAAGAGATTGGCGTTACAAGCAATGAATTCACAAGCATTGAATTCGATGACCTTGATAAATAGATGACTGACATTATATCCAATAAGAGAACCGGTTTTAGACCGGTTTTTTTATTCCTTTAAAAACAAATCCTCAGGTGGCACATTATTTAAAAGATTCTCAATTTCAATAGCAGAAAGAATTTTAACATTGGTAATCAGGAAACCTTTTTTAATAAAATGTCCAAGATCGTTACATTCACCAATAACGCTCTTGATAGGATCCAGTACTGGAATGCTTAACGGTATTAAAGCAACAATCGTTGCGTAGTTCGTAAAGAACTCAACCGCTTCAATCTCGGCATCGTACTTGGGGAAAATAAAACTGAATTCGCTTTTGATTAGGTTTCGTTGAATTTCGGAAAACTCACTCCTCGTCTCAGGGAATAAAGCTATAAAATATCTTAACTTTCCACGTAATCCACCTAAACCCGTAGAGATATAAACCTGATTCTCATCCAATAGTTTACTTTCTAAGAACAACCGGCTCTCTTGTAACGAAAGTATTGCCCAATCCTTAAGCTCATCAGGAGCTTTTTGAACATAACGTTCAATAATCCTATACGCCTCAGGTTTATCAATCGATGCAAGTGATACTAGCAACTCTTTTTTCGATTCAACAGTAATTTCAGGGTTATAGAGGTTATCTTCTTGCTTTAAAATTAGTTCAGGATCAAAGTCTCGTTTAAGATTCCGCGAAAAATCGAAATAATCCATTTGCACCCTAACATCCACCTGATGCTCAAGGATACTGAAGTTTCCGCTGAAATTCCCAAGAATCTCCTGAATCTTTTCGAATATGCTATCCTGATTTTCCAAACTTCCTTTTTTGCCACAATTAACCAAACAAATATAAAACAAATGGTTAACACCTCAAATTAAAGGATATTAACTGAACCATAGTATTTTAACATGATAATCGGTATATCAGATAGATGCGATGTGAATAAATGTAATTCAATTGCATTTATTGTATCAAATCAGTGGTTGATAAACTAGAAATTGCTACAGATTCACAAGTTTTATGGATAGTATTTATCAATTGCCAAGTTGGATTTGAAAAATATTTTTTCACTACTAATCGAGAAAAGCAGAAAGTAAAGGGCTAAAGCCCAGTACAAGTGCGGATTGACTAACCCCAGGCTTGTGCCACCGCTAAAGCTAAGGCGACACGCGGTAAGTCTGGGGTTAGTTATAAAGATTCGCTTTTGGGCTTTAGCCCAACAAATTCAGGTTCTTGAGGATGGTTGTTTTAGCAATTCTCAACATTTACTAGCATATTTTTGTCGGTTACTAATAATCTTTTTTAGAATAGTTTCCGTTTTTAATTCAATCTGTGAATTTGTGGCTTTTTGTAAAATTAAATTATTAGTAGTTACTGTTTAATTAATCTTAATAACATTATTTTTGTTCCCTTTAAAACAATTACCAACCGTAAGGGTTAATAAAGTAAGTCAAGTTAAAATAAGATGAGGTTATCGGAGCTACAGAACGGAGAATTTGGAATAATATCAAAGGTTAAGGGACGCGGAGCTTTTCGGAAGCGAATCACCGAAATGGGATTTGTTAAAGGGAAGAAAGTAACGGTAATAAAGAATGCACCATTAAACGACCCAATCGAATATACCATAATGGGTTACGAGGTTTCACTTCGAAGAAGCGAGGCCGCTCTGGTTGATGTAGTTACACCCAACGAAGCGAAAGAGCTGATAAAAGAAAACTATAGCGGTGTTCATTCATCTGAGCCCGAATCGATTATTCTCGAAACTAGCGCTAAGGAGCAAAGCAAGGTAATTAATATTGCTTTGGTTGGTAATCCAAATGCAGGAAAGACAACCCTTTTTAACTACGCATCGGGTTCGCACGAGCATGTTGGAAATTATGGTGGAGTGACTGTCGATTCGAAAAATGCAAAATTCAAATACAAGGGTTACACCTTTAATATTACCGATTTACCAGGTACCTACTCGCTAACAGCCTACTCACCCGAAGAGATTTACGTCAGAAGATATATCCACGAAAACACCCCTGATGTCGTTGTAAACGTTGTAGATGCATCGAACCTCGAGCGCAATTTATACCTAACCACGCAGCTTATCGATATGGATATCAAGGTGGTAGTTGCGCTGAACATGTACGATGAGCTGCTACACAAAGG
The DNA here is from genome assembly GCA_003818205.1 of Bacteroidales bacterium. Taxonomy (GTDB): domain Bacteria; phylum Bacteroidota; class Bacteroidia; order Bacteroidales; family Tenuifilaceae; genus UBA8529. The sequence goes on along the minus strand of RPRQ01000019.1, from coordinate 24,861 downwards.
GGATAAATTCGATTTTAAATCGTTGGGAAAGATGATCGGTATTCCATTTGTACCCACTGTCAGTTCCAAAGGGAAAGGGATTACGAGCATTTTTGATACAGTTATAAATGTTTATGCCGATAAGGATAAAACAATCAGGCATATACACATAAACTATGGTGAGTATATAGAACAATCGATTTGGGAGATTCAACAAAAAGTTAAGCTGAACTGCAACATCACCATCGATTATTCGAGCCGATACCTCTCAATAAAACTCCTTGAAAAAGATAGATTGGTTCATAAGCTGCTGTCAAAATCGGATAATTACGATGAAATTAAGAAAATTACCGAGCAGGAGATAAAGAAGCTTGAGCTGATATTTAAGGAAGATTCCGAAACCCTTATCACCGATGCTAAATATGGCTTTATTGCAGGTGCATTAAAGGAAACCCTTCATGAGGGAGACCATAGCAAGCATAAGACAACCGAGATTGTGGATACGCTGATGACTCATCAGCTTTTTGGGTTCCCAATCTTTATTTTTTTCATGTGGCTCACATTCTACACAACCTTTACGTTGGGTTCATACCCAATGCACTGGATTGATAGCGGAGTTCACCAAATAAGCAATCTGCTTAGCAATTTAATGGTTGATGGTCCATTCAAAGACCTTTTAATCAATGGAATTGTTAATGGTGTCGGAAGCGTTATTGTATTTCTTCCAAATATTCTAATTCTGTTTTTCTTTATATCAGTTCTTGAGGATACAGGATATATGGCTCGTGCAGCGTTTATTATGGATAAGCTGATGCACAAAATTGGTTTACATGGCAAATCGTTCATTCCGTTGGTTATGGGATTTGGCTGCAATGTACCTGCCATAATGGCTACACGCACCATAGAGAATCGGAACAATAGGTTGCTCACTATGCTCATCACACCATTCATGAGCTGTAGCGCACGATTACCCATTTACATTCTTATAATTGGGGCTTTCTTCCCCACCCATGCAAGTTCAATGCTATTTACAATTTACATGCTTGGGATTCTTATGGCCATAGGAACCGCATTAATCTTTAAGCGTACCTTCTTTAAATCTAATGATGTTCCTTTTGTAATGGAACTTCCACCCTATAGAATCCCCACTGTACGTTCTACTTTGAAGCATATGTGGTATAAAGGTTCACAGTATCTTCGTAAAATGGGAGGTGTAATTCTTATTGCCGTTATTTTTGTTTGGGCGTTGGGATATTATCCGCGAGACACTAAATTTTCAAAGGATTACAATGGTTTAATTGCAACTTCAACTTCAAGATTGACAATCAGTAGTACAGATTCTATTACATCCGTCAAATTACATGAGCAGATAAAAATCCTTGAAACTGAGAAAGAATCGGAAAGACAGGAACAATCATACTTAGGTCGAGTTGGTAAATTTATTGAACCTGCCATTGCTCCTTTAGGTTTCGATTGGAAAATGGGCGTTAGCCTTTTAGCTGGAGTTACGGCAAAGGAGATTGTTGTAAGCACTCTAGGAGTTCTATACCAAGCTGAGAAAGATGCCGATGAGCACTCATCTACATTAATTGGTAAACTCCAAAAGGAATCCTACAAATCAGGCCCAAAAGTTGGCGAAAAGGTTTTTACACCTTTAACGGCATTCTCATTCTTACTATTTATTCTTATCTATTTTCCATGTGTGGCAGTAATTGCGGCCATTAAAAAGGAATCGGGAAGTTGGAAATGGGCAGCATTCACAATTGTTTCAACAACATCTTTAGCGTGGCTTGTGGCCTTTATTGTTTATCAAGTTGGAAGTATGTTTTAATAATGTCAACAAAAGATATAGAAGTGAATTAAGTGTTAATCATTTAAGTATAAATGGAATGATGGAAGAATGGAAGAATGGAATGATGGAAGAAAATATTGGAAGCAACTTCATTATAGCCTTAAGCAAATTAACTCCACTGAACTTACTACCATCGGTTTGTAAGTTCCTTTCCAATATTCCATCATTCCATCATTCCAAGTAAAATAATACCATTTGAATTAGATTGATTTTCAAATCATGATACAGGAAATATTAACAATAACTATTGTTTCCGGAGCATTTGGATATTTCGCATATTCAATGTATCGGACCTTTGTACCCAAAAATGGAAAAGCAAAAGGGCATTCCTGTGCAGGATGCTCTTCGGGAGGGTGCAGTATTGCGCCAAAGTAGAGTCTGTCCATAAAGTCAAAAAATCTAATTCAAATTGAATAATGAACAAGGATTAACTTCGCTGAACTCGCAAGCTCGGTTAACGATTTTAGATTTTAGAAGATTCATGAAAACAAAGTGATTATATAAACATCAGAAATCATAAATCGATGTTCCTTGTTCTTAAATCAAAATAATGTCACATTGTAGACAGACACTAAGTAATCAAATCCATGGTTCTTTTTCAAATTCAATCCAAATTCAATATGTATTTTTTGGATTTGAATCCAAAATCAATATGTTTTGAATAAGCATTCTTAATTATAGTCAACAAACAAAAACTCTCTTAAAGTCTAAACTTTAAGAGAGTTCTGAAACATTAATTTGAATTAACCTGAGGTACTACTCAACTCCATCCTTAGTCTTTCCTCCTATTGAGTACCAATCGATTTTTCTTGATAGGTACATAACCGAGGCTAGTATTATAAATAGACCTACACTGCCCATTAATAGGGCAAAATCCTGCATCTGAATTAAAATGTACAGAAATCCATAGAGCAGAACGAGTATCGAAGATAATATTAGCGTTAGCCGATTATTATGGAAAATGCTTTTGGAATAGCTCGCTATCATGATAACTATTCCTGCACTTGCAACTAGGTAAGCAATCCCAAAACCAATCTGCTCCGACAACGATAGCAGCAATAAATAGAATAAGCATAAGCTGAATCCGACTAGCACATACTGAATTGGGTGTACCTTTAACTTTCTCATTATCTCAACAAAGAAGAAAACCGTAAAAGTGAGAACAATGAATAAAATGGCATACTTCATCGAGCGTTCGGTAATTTGATAGGTTTCTATGGGCAAGAGCAAGCTAACCCCAAAAGCCGATGATTGAAATTCAATCTCAGTATCATTCCATTTCTGCGGGAAGTTCCTATTCAGCTCCAACACTTTCCAATCGGCAGTAAATCCTCTCGAAGAAACATTTCTATTTTCAGGAAGAAAAGAGCCATCGAAGCTAGGGTTTGGCCATGCGGAGGTAAGTTTGACAATAGTTTCCTTCCCAATTGGTACAAAGCTGATGCTTTTAGAACCATTAAGCGATAGGCCGAATGAGAAACGATACTCCTTAGCCAATGACTCCTCCTTCAAGGGCTTATTAATGGTAACGCCCGATTCTATCATTATCTCCTTTCTTTCCCCTGAATCATAATACATTTCGTTAACTCTAGATTGAGTTTTTCTTACAATCTTTACTCCAGGTTCACAAACCATCTCAGCATCGTTCCATTTGAATTTGATATCCTCCTTTATACCACGCAAATCGGATATCCCAATGGTAATAAAGGCATCAGCCCATTTTACCTCATAGTGCCTATCGCTAATATCAAGCTGAGGCGCTTTAAAAACCCCATCAACCTTTAAACTAGAACTATAGACTGCCACTTCAAAAATTCCCCGTTTTCTAATTTCGGGATTCATTTCGCCTGTTACATTAAGATTCTCGGGCAAGAAATAGGCCATATGCCTATCTATATTTACCCGTTTATTATCCTTGTCCAAATCGTATGTTTCATAAGGAACGGTAAGGATTGGGCCTGTTAACCGCTGCTGAAAGCCCCACTTTGAGCTAATCTCTGTTGTTGCCTCCGTTTGCCTTGACTGTCGCTCCGAAACAAGCGACATAATCATTGCCATAGGAATTAGAAGCAAAAGAGATAAAAAAGAAATGGCTGTTACCTTTATTAGAACCGCATTTCTTTCAATGAATGATAGATTTTCTTGTGTCATAATTTATAATTTAAATTTAATATTTAAAAGTGCTTTGTATTTCAAAGTATATTTATAAAAAAAATTAACGACCTGATTTTATAAGTTTTTCTAGAGCTGATAGATGCTCGTTGAAAGCCTTCCTACCGCCGATTGTAGCTCTATAGCTAGTATTTGACTTCTTATTTAGGAATTGCTTTTTCACCTCAACATAGACTTCACCTTCAAGCGCTTTCATATGGCTAGCCAGATTACCATCGGTAATATTTAGAGTCTCCTTTAAAGCATTAAAATCAACCCAATCATTAACCATCAGCATCGACATGATGCCAAGGCGGATTCGGTTCTCAAAATGCTTATTTAGATTTGTTATCAAATCTTTCATACTTCCAGTACATTTTTGAACCGTAAATAATATGTAATATTCCGAACCCGAAAGCCCAGAAAAGCAATCCGTATCCAACGAAAATGGAAGCGATTAAGCCTAAAACAATCTCCGAAATCCCTAAATAACGAATATCGTCAATGGTATACTTACTTGCATTGATAAGCGCTAATCCGTAAAATATTAAGGTAGCAGGTGCAATTAAATATATCTGCCTGTGGTAGAGTAAAACCAAACAGAATAATCCTCCAGTTATTAGTGGTATAAATAGATTAATAATCATTCGTTTGGCTAAACTATCCCAGAAAGGCAAACCTTTCTTTTTTGCATTACGAGTTGTGAAAAATACTCCGAAGAATAAAGCCAATAAAAGCGTTAGAAAACCAACAAAAAATATAAAAGTAATAAACTTAGAAAACTCCACACCACTGATTAAATCCTCTTTTAAAAAAATACCATGATTATAATACCGACCGTAAAAGAAATCTTGCTGATATACAAATACCGCTAAGGCTCCAAGCAAAGCGCAAAAACCAGCAAATATGCCCGAAAGTCCGCTTAGCGAAATAAATCGCGATGAACGTTCCATGATTGACCTTATTTCCTGTAGGTCTTGTAAATGCTCGTTCTTTTGGTCCATTTTGTTAAATATTAAAGTTCTTTGTACTGCAAAGTTACTGATAATATTTTTTCTACAAAATAATTTCAGCTAAATTTATTTAACAAAACTATAACACCTTTTCGTTGTTTCACACTGTAGAACAATATAGCTTTGCAAACAGATATTCCGCATATTAATATAAATGCTAAAAAAGGTCACATATAAGATTATAGCAATGTTCATGCTGATTCCATTTTTGGCAGCATCAACAGGACTTAGTATTTACATTCACAAATGTGTTTGTGAACAGCGTATCATTGCAACCCTTTTTGTGGAGCACAAATGCCACGAGGAGCAAGTTTCATCATGCTGCAGCGTAAAAACAGAGAAAGCAGCATACTGCTCTAATGCAGATACTAGCTGTGGTTGTAAGTCGGAGCATATTACTATTAAAGTGAATGAGTTATTCAACGCTTCAAATCCAATTGTAATTAATCAAAAGGTAGAAATAGTTGCAACATATCTATTTATCTATCAAGAGAATAATTCAAATAACAGTCAAATTTTTGGTGCAAATACCAATCTTTATATCCCCGATGATTCTCCGCCTATAAAACCTGTCGGACGAATCCTAGTTTATCTTCTGCATCAGAGCAAAACCCCTGCACTCCTTTCATAGCAATCTCTAGAGGGATAATATATTATTGTTGATACAATAATATACTTAAGTCCTCAAACTCTCTTTTATTTTTCATTAATTATATTGCTGTGAAAACACTAAATAGTCTATTTATATTGACAATCGTTCTAACCTCTATCTCACTAAATGCTCAGGATTTGAAAGGTAGAATTATAGAGAAGAACGACAAAAACGAAGTTACTCCCCTTACTGGAGCCAATGTATATTGGGTTGGAGCGAATCAAGGAACAAACACCAACTCGCAGGGTGAATTTAAACTTGCGAAGCCCAATCAACCTAACCTAAAACTGATAATCAGCTTTGTTGGATATAGAACCGATACGCTAGATATATCTCAAGAACAAACAGAAATTACCCATACTTTAAGCCAAGAGGTTTATCTCGAAAATGTTACAATACAAGGCTACTCCAAGGGTGCCCACTTTGACCGACTAAGCCCACTTTCTGCTCAGATTGTAACAAAAAGTGAACTCCAAAAGGCAGCATGCTGCAATCTATCTGAAAGTTTTGTTACCAATGCCTCAGTTGATGTATCATATAGTGATGCTGTTACTGGCGCAAAGCAGATTCAACTACTTGGATTGGCAGGAACTTATACTCAGCTTCAAGCAGAGAATATTCCTATCCTAAGAGGTCTAGGTTCAACATTTGGATTGAACTTTGTACCAGGAGCGTGGATGGAATCAATCCAAATATCAAAGGGTACAGCCTCCGTTGCGAATGGTTACGAAAGCATTACGGGTCAAATCAACATTGAGCATAAAAAACCTCAGGGCGAAGAAAAATTCTTTACCAATATTTACTCCAACAGTGAGGGAATGTCGGAGGTTAATGCCAATTATAGCTTTGATGTATCAAAAACTCTATCAACAATGATACTTGCACATGCTGAATACTCCCAAACAAGGGTAGACCATAATATGGATTCGTTCCTTGACCATCCGTTGGTTAGGCAGTATAATATATTTAATCGTTGGCACTATCAAGGGGAGCATGTTGAATCTCAGTTCGGTGTTAAATATCTTACAGAGCGGCGCATTGCAGGGGATTCTAAATTCAGAATCGGAGATATAAATGCCATAGGTAGTCCCTATGGAATCGACATTGATATATCCAGAATCGAAGCATTCGGTAAGGTTGGCTATATTTTTGACCGACAACAGACTAGTCTTGGTCTTATCCTTTCAGCATCAAACCATTATCAGACCTCCATTTTTGGACTAAAGAATTATGATGCCGACCAACAAAGTCTATTTTCGAATTTAATTTTTGTTACCTATATCGGTAATAATAATCACAATATTAAAACTGGGCTAAGCTTTAACTACGATAAATACAAAGAGAGGCTTAATGCCATAAACCTCGATAGAAATGAGAATGTACCAGGGGCTTACTTTGAGTATGCCTATAAATGGCTCGAAAAGCTAACGTTTATGAGTGGAGTGCGATACGATTATCATAACCAATTCAAAGGTTTTATTACTCCTCGTGCGCATTTAAGGTATCAACCTGTTGAACAGTTAACTCTGAGAGGAAGTATTGGAAAAGGCTTTAGGTCTCCTAATGTTTTAAGCGAGAATAGCTATCTACTTGCCAGTTCGCGTAACTTCATTTTTTCTGAAAATCTAAAAATGGAAGAGGCTACAAACTACGGGCTAAATATTACTCAACGCTATAAGTTATTTGATAAGGAGTTAACCATTAGTACCGATTACTATCGAACCGAATTTGATAATCAGGTGGTGGTTGATATGAATCAGGATGTTAATTCGATATACTTCTATAATCTGAAAGGCAAATCCTATTCAAATAGCGTTCAGGTTGAAATTAGCTATCAACCATTCGATAGGTTTGATGTTACGGCAGCATGGCGTTTAAACGATGTAAATACGACTATTAACGGAAAACTCGAACAAAAACCCATGATAAGCAAGTATAAAGGCTTACTAACCCTTGGTTATAAAACTCCATTAAAAAAGTGGCAATTCGACTACTCAATTCAGCTTAATGGAGGAGGGCAATTACCTGATATGGGCGGTTATCCAATTGCCTTACAACGCGAATCAACATTTCCTTCGTATGCTATAATGAATGCTCAAATCACTAAGTATTTCCGTAAATTTGAGGTTTATATTGGAGGCGAAAACCTAACAGGTTTTATGCAGAAGAATCCAATTATTTCGCCTGAGACTCCTTACGGCTCATTCTTTGATGCCTCGATGGTTTGGGGCCCAATAACAGGAAGAAAAATCTATTTTGGGTTTAGAATGGCCATTTCGAAATAGTTAATGGGGAAGAAAAAACAAACCACAGACCTGCCCGCCGAGCTCAGGCAGGCGGGGAACACGAAGACCACAGAGAGAATATAAGATCAAAGACAAAAGATATTAGCAAGAAACCTTAATCAGAGATAAAGGCAAATTATTAGATAATTATTGATGTTAATTCTACACTGAGAAAAACTCTGTAATCCCTGCCTACCCTGCCTACCGGCAGGCAGGCGGCAGGCAGGTCAGTGTCTCCGAGGTAAATAACTTAATTTTAAAAAATAGTTAAAACTATGAAAACAGATCGATTTATTGTTGAGAACATGAAATGTATGGGATGTGTAAACATCATAAAAAATGAGCTAAGCCAAACTGATGGCATTTCGGAGGTGTATATTGACCAAATGAAATCGGAGGTAACCATTAACTATCTATCTGACAAATTATCATACACTGATATAGCTAGGAAGTTAGGAAATATTGGTTATCCAGTTAAGGCTTAGAAACTGACTAAATTTATTGAAAATATCATTTGGGTCAAAAATAAAAGTTGCCGTTGACTTTAGCCAACGGTTATAAAGTATAACCTTTGATGGGCTTTAGCCCCATAAACATTCAAAAATGTGGCTAAAGCCAACTTTAATAATTGAAATAATCCCGTTGGCTAAAGCCAACGGCAATTTGTAACCATTATTTTTTTGAAAATTAAAACAGATTCTTAATAGTAAAAACTAAAAAACTACAATATGAAAGTATTTGGATATTTGTTAGCAGGCTTTATTGCATGTTCATTAATAGTTGGAATGCCTAAAGCCATTCAGGCTCAGAAAAAGGACGAAGTAAAAGAAGTAACGATTTCTGCTACGCTGCACTGTAAATCGTGTCAAAAGAAAGTTGAACGTGAGATTGCATTCGAAAAAGGTGTTAAATCGGTTACAACTAACCTTGAGGAGAAAACCGTTACCATTAAGTATGATGCATCGAAAAACACCGATGAGAAGTTAGCGGATGCTATTAAGAAACTAGGCTATGAGGTGAAAATCCTAAAAACTGAGGAGAAAAAGAAAGAGAGTAAGTAGAGAGATGATGCTTCGACAGGCTCAGCATCCAGAGATGGGTTGTGAGTTCTGACTTCCGACTTCTGACTTCTGACTTTTTCCTTGAATTTTTGACTTTAAAAAGGAGTGGTGAGATTATTACTTATCACTTTTTTTTATTGCTATAATCAAGCTTTTAACCAAAACAAAATACTGAATAGGCATAATTAAAAGGCTTAGAATTATCGACTGCTGATTTATCATTGCAATCAGCATTTGTGAATAAATCAATGCCAATAGGTATAGGAAAACCAATGGGAATGGCAAAAGGGATATGGCTAAAAACAAACCTAAAGTAGTGGCGATAGTATAAGCGATTAGTCCATTTCTGCTTTTAATTAAATCGGAAGAAAAATCTGCTAATTCGTTATTGAAATTCAATATTTTTTGGGTTAAACTATTGTCTCCTAAAAGAGAATCGCATTTTAGATTTAAACTTCTTGCAGCATCAGCAATTTTGATTTCAGGGTTTGGAACATCCTTAAATTTCTCGTGCAATCTGTTCGATTGGTAGCTTGTTGCCTCAGCAATTAAAAGTGGATTTGCAAAAATCGAATTCTCTCCTGCCCTTTTTATTAGAAATGATTTAGCGTACACCAAGGTTAAAAACACCCATTGAGTTGCTGAAATTTGCATTCTCGTCCAAAATCTATGTGAATATAGTTTTGGGTAAAGCATCAATAGCGAAAGGCTTTTCCGTTGCATGTGCGATATAGCATTCGCAACAAATTGACTATCAATAAAGTTGTCAGAATCAACAAATATATAATATTGACCTTTAGCTATTTGCACTAATTTATCGTAGGCATAATTCTTATTCTGCCACCCAGTATTGAGCTCGCCTCCATTGAAAAGTCGGAAGCGCTTATCGCCTGCAGATATTTCAGTAATAACTTCTACTGTTTTATCGTTCGATTGGTCGTTATAAATTAATACTTCAAAATTTTGATGGGTTTGCTCCTTAATCCCTTGTATTAGTTTTCCTATACTTTTATCTGAGTTCTGCACATAAACTATTATCGATGCCAAAGGATTGTCAGCAGGTATTCCTGATGGCAAAAAAGGTCTTGTAAAGTAATTATAGAGTACCACGAATAATCGGTACAGCGCAAAGAGCAGAAAGGGTAAAACGAGATAAAAACCTAGCATTAACTACAATTTCTTTAAAAAAAACTTAGTCATTTTAAAGTCTCGAAGGTAGTAAAAAGACGTTATGCTCAAAGAATGATGCCTTAAAAAGATTTTACTTCGTTGAGTATTGAAGAGTTCTCGCAAAGGTCGCAAAGGTTTTCGCAAAGTACACAAAGATTAATCAATGTCTTCATGCTTTGCGTTTTGTCTTAGCGAGCTTTACGTGAAACAAAATAGGTATAATAGTAAAAACTACTATCCTCACTAATGAAAACGCTATAAACCTATTTCGAAACCCCACAACCCGAGCAACCTCCACATCCATGCTTACTCTTTTGTGGCTTTAACGATTTGAACACAGAATAACCCACATAAAACAGCGTTAAAGCAACTATAAGTACTACTATAATATTCTGAATCATAACTTTATCATTTTAAAATACTGAAATATCAATTAACTAAACAATCCATTTTTGTGACTCTTAGTGCCTTTGCGCCTTGGTGGCAATTATTTTTTAGCCACTAAGTCGCCAAGAAAACACGAAGACTTACCTCCCAGAGCTAAAGTCTTCAAATAATTAAACTTCCTATCTGATAAACCCCAAATGCAACCAACCAGGCAAGAGCAGTGGTGTAAACCATTGTAAATACAGCCCACTTAGCATTTGATTCTCGTTTAATTGCAGCAATTACCGCAACGCAAGGAAAATAGATAAGTACAAATAGCATCAGGGTTAGGGCAACTAATGGTGTGAAAACCTTCTCCCCTTTCTTTGGGCCACTTTTAAACTCTTGCTGCTGCAATTTGGTTTGAAGCCCAACCGATGTTTCATTGGCCTCTAAATCCGATTGGTATAATACGCCCATTGAGCCAATTACTATCTCTTTTGCAGCTAAACCGGTTATAATGCTCACTCCAATTTTCCAATCGAAACCTAATGGTGAAATTATCGGCTCAACGAAATGACCAAGTCGCCCAATGTAAGAGTTCTCCAAGCGTTCCGATTCCTTCTCAATCAATAAAAAGTTAACCTGCTCCTGCTTTGCCTCTTCGGTAAGCGAAGAGTTGCTGGTTATAGTTTCAATTGTTTTATTGTAGTTTACCGAGTAGTTAACCTCTCTTGGAAAATATCCTAAAGCCCATATCAATATTGATGCGCCAAGGATAATGGTTCCCATCTTTGTGATATATTGAACGCTCTTATTCCACATATGGTTCGATGTACTTCTAATTGTAGGAATGCGATATGGTGGGAGCTCCATCACGAAAGGAATATCCTTTTTCTTAAAAAATATCCTTTTGAATACCAACGCCATTAAAATCGATAAAACTATTCCCGCAATGTATATCAATAGCAGTACTAGCCCTTGCTTTGCAGGGAAGAATGCTGAAATAAGTAGAACATAAACGGGTAAGCGAGCGCTACAGCTCATGAACGGAATTATGAGCATTGTAAGTATTCGATCTTTTCGATTTTCGAGCGTTCGGGTTGCCATGATAGCTGGAACATTACACCCAAAACCCATTAACAGTGGGATAAACGATTTTCCGTGCAATCCAATTTTATGCATCAGCTTATCCATGATAAACGCTGCGCGTGCCATGTAACCTGTATCTTCCATCAACGAAATGCAAAAGAAGAGGATAATAATGTTTGGAAGAAATACAATTACACCGCCAACTCCGCCAATTATGCCATCGACTAACAAATCGTTTAAAGCACCAACGGGTAAGCCTGTTTTAATAAAATCGCTTAAATACCCAACTCCTGCATCAATCCAATCCATTGGATAGCTACCCAACGAAAATGTTAGCTGAAAAGTAGCCCACATCATCAAGAAAAAGATTGGGAAACCAAGCCATTTATGGGTTAAAAAATAATCGGTATCAAGTTTTGCAGCCTTTTTACTATTGTCCGAAATTTTATAGGTTTCCTTTAATGCACCTTTAATAAAACCATACTTTGCATCTGCAATTATAGTTTCAGTTTTTTCGTTAAATTCACTCTCCAAACTGACTCTTTCTTTATGGGCAAGTTCTAGAATTGCAACTCTTTTTGGCATCTGCATAACCTCGTCGATAAAGGCCTTATCCTTTTCGAGTAATTTTATTGCTGCGTACTGCGAGTGGTATTTATCGGTTAGGATTGGGTTCTTTTTAACCTCAACTTTTATGCGCTCAAGTGAACTATTTATTGTTTCGCCATAGCTGACATGGATATGCCTTAGGGTTTGCTCTTTCTCCTCATAAACCTCAATTATCTTTTCGAGCAATTTATCAATTCCTTTACCTTTTGATGCAATGGTAGGAATAATTGGAATTCCAATCATCTTTCCAAGCATGATATAATCAAACTCATCGCCTGATTTTTCGAGCTCATCGAACATATTCAAAGCAATTACCACCTTGATATTCATATCGATGAGCTGCGTTGTAAGATAAAGGTTTCGCTCAATATTTGAAGCATCCACAACATTAACAACCACATCGGGCATATCGTTAACCAGATGTTTTCGAACAAATAGCTCCTCAGGTGAGTATTCCGAAATTGAGTAAGTTCCGGGCAAATCGGTTACATTGAATGAATAACCATTTTTCGACAGATGCGCAGTATTCAGCTCAACCGTTACACCGCCATAGTTCCCAACCCGCTCATGCTTTCCGGTTGCATAGTTAAACAGCGTTGTTTTTCCGCTATTGGGATTGCCAACCAGCGCAATATTGATTGTTTTGCTCTTCTCCTTTACCGTTTTAGCAATTGAGTCGAACTCCAAAGTCCCATTAAATGGTTTATCGGTAAATTCCATGGCGTCCGACTCATCAATTGTTTCAATCATATGAGCTTCGCTCAAACGGAGCGATACGCGGTAACCCATCAGCTCGTACTCAACAGGATCTTGTAATGGAGCCTTTTTAATCACAGTTACCTTAGTACCCGAAACAAAGCCCATTTCGGTGATGCGCTTTCTGAACGCACCATGCCCTTTTACTTTCGTAATTATTGCTGAAGTGCCGTTGGTTAACTCCGAAAGCTTTTTTGTTTGTATATCGACTAATTGCATTATAATTATTTTAGAAGTTTAAACCCACTCTCATTATTGCAACCAACGCATTATCTAACTTCTGTTCAAGCCCCATTGGATTGATGATGTATTGAAAATCGGGCTGTATGGAGATGTTTTGGGTTATTTGCATTTTGTAAAAGAGTTCAATTGCTGTTTCATTAAGTACAGTAGGAGTATGAAACCTTGAATGTGCAACGGCTAATCCAAGCGTATTATCAATTCTATTGATTAGTCCTGTGAAAATTAGCCCACCACCAAAATAGTAGTGCAAATTGTTAATATGCTTTGGACTTAGAGCAAACTGTCCAAAAATGCTCATCGATTTACTTGAGCTACTTCTTTGCCAAATCTGCTGGTCGGCTATTGCATAAAGCCCATAGTTCTGCTTGAAAACCTCATCTTCTACACCATTTTCATCCAGTTGAACATGACCGGTATGATAATAATAACCTGCTTTATAATTACCGACAAGCTTCTTTAAACTAGTTGTGAATTGTAATTCTGTTATAACAAAAGCACCATCCTTGCTATTCAAATCCCAATTTGTGTTATAGGTATTTTTAGTGAAATCGGTTGGACAACCATCGAAAAGAGCTGCTTGAAGTGCAAAGGCATTATTAATATTCACTTTAGTTGATATTCCTAAGTTTGTTAAAGGAAAAATGGGGACAGGAATGTTACTCGAAATAAGAGCAGGTATTCCAAATGAGCTGTTGAGAAACAGTCCACCATTCTCGCTTGCTATATAATCAACGTTTAGATCCTGCAACCCAACCGTAAACTCAAACTTCGAAAAAGCTTGTTTATACCAAAACTCATGAAGGTAAATATGATTTCCCGCTTCGATATTCGATGCCACCTGAAAATCGCCAATATACTTTGACGATGGAGTGTCACCATGGGTTGCTGCCCCATTGATGAAGAAATTACCACCTTTCCAAAGATTTGCCGATTCGGTGTTGAAACCAAATTTTAGATTCGCCATTCCCAAGTAACCTACTCCCCTTTTTATGCCACCTTTAACGTTACTACACAAATCGCCCAAATAGGATGCTTCAAAAGTGATTGATTTGGAAGAGTCTCTTAAAGGGTTATCAATTGTATCCTGCGCATTAACCAAAGCAAAAATTGCAATAAAAAGGTTGAGTAGAACTATTTTTTTCATATCAGTAATCTATTGTTTTAATAATACAAAGGTGCGCGAGATTAAAAAGAACAACAATCACTAAAAAGAGTGAAATTTTGAATATGCTATCACTGGTTATGGGGATAGAAAGAGAATGGGAGAATGGGAGAAAATGAGAATGGAATGGTGGAGTTTTTGGAATGATGAAAGAATGCAAGAACTTACAAAGCAAGGCTATCCAACGATATTATCTTGTTTGAAATGGCATAGATAGTCAGCCCCGATTGGCTTTTAATACCTGTTTTCTGAGAGATATTTTTACGATGGCTCATTACGGTATGAATACTGATGTTCAGTTTATCGGCAATCTCCTTGTTCGACAACCCATGGACGAGCTGAACAAGTACATCGGTCTCCCTTTCGCTTAGCTGTTCCTTCTGACTAGACTCTATTTCAACCGGTGTTGAATTGATTAACTTTGATAAGTTTTGATTGATAGACTCTGAAGTATCAGAGATTTGAATAATTTCATCAAACTGTGATAGAATATCTTTTCCATAGAAGGAATAAACCAAAGCAACCCAATGAACAGAACTGTTTATACGTTTTAAAGTATTACAATCCTTTGAGTTAAATTGAATAAGCGATGGGTTAACAATAATAACATCTATCTTACAATTGATACGTGTTGCGCTTATCTCCTCTATACTATCGAACCGATATAGCTGGTAGTGCTGATGCGATTTAATGAGAATATTAACCAACCCCTCGTAAACAATTTGGGATGACTCAACAATGGCGATATTTGAACTGCTCCTAGACAATGCCTCGACTCCTTTCAATTTCACGAACCAAAGGCACAAGGATTGTATCCTCAATCAACGAATGAATATTCAAATCGTGCTCAAGCTCAAATAGGCTATAAAGCAGCTTGCGATGAATTGAACGATCGCCTTTCAGCGATAAATGCTTAATAAATAAGTTCTTCAACTCAAATAGTTTCGATTCAATATCGGTGTGATGCTCCCTATAATCGTTGGCTGAAAAAGGATTATCGGCTGTACTTACCCTAATACTGCTTTCAATTATAGCATTGAAATATGGGAATGCAATAGAATCCTCATAACCAAGGTGCTCCAGTACCTCTGAAAAATATTCATCAAAAAATTTCTCGATTAGCTTGATTATCTCAGCCTCGTTGTTTGCATAGAGTTGACTTATATAGCCACGTATCTCGGGATACTTCTCATTTTTGTAATACTGATGACTTCTACTTAGGAATTTTATTATGCTTAATAACTCATCCTTTGATTTGAACTCATCGCCTGTTGGGATAAAGCCATTGTAAAGGTTGGCGAAAGAGATATAAACCTGAAGACTAATACCATTATCGGTGCAAATCTGCTGAATAGATTTATCTTGAATGGACGAGATTCCCAAATCAAAATGCTCCATCATCAGAAGTAGGGTTGGGTTTTCAAATATCAGCCCAGCCATCTTCATTTCATGTTTTACGTATGTTCGTTGAATTGTGTACATAATAAATATTAAAGAGTGGAAGTATGAAATCGTTTGGGATTGCGAGCTATTTTACTAACCTGCTTCGTAAAATTAATGTGTAAAAGAAAGTTTGAATAACCTCAAAAATTCCAATGATACTTTTCTGCATTTCGTGTTGTGCTTTTATGTTTTCGGTTTATAAAGTTATCCTAATGCAACATCAAGTAGCATCATAGTTGCAAAACCTAACATAGCTCCAATGGTCGATAAGTCAGTTTCATTTCCTGTTTGTGACTCAGGAATTAACTCTTCCACTACCACAAAAATCATTGCCCCAGCAGCAAACGATAGGGCATAAGGTAATAGTGGCGTTACCGTTAAAACCAGATACGCACCTAAGACACCAGCAATAGGTTCAACAATACCCGATAATTGTCCATAGTTAAAAGCTTTTAACCTCGAGAATCCTTCTCTTCTAAGTGGGATTGAGACAGCTGCTCCTTCAGGAAAATTCTGTATCCCGATCCCAATTGCGAGGGCAACAGCACCTGCAAGCATACCTGTATCCGGATTGTTGGCCAAAGCACCAAATGCAACACCTACTGCCAATCCTTCAGGGATATTGTGAAGCGTTATGGCAAGAACCAATAAAACACTTCTTTGCCATTGGGTTTTTATACCCTCAGCTTTATCAACAGCCAATCCCATATGCAAATGGGGAAGAATCTTGTCTATCAATAATAAAAATGCACCACCGGTTAAAAAGCCAACCAATGCGGGTACCCATGGAATTGAACCGCTTTCTTCAGCCATTTCAATGGCTGGTTTTAGCAGCGACCAGAAACTGGCTGCGATCATAACTCCTGCAGCAAAACCCAGCATTGAATTGAGTATTTTTTTATTAATCGATTTAAAGAAGAAAACCATCGATGACCCCAAGGCTGTGACTAGCCAAGTGAATAAAGTTGCTCCTAATGCAAGTAATATAGGATTGTATTCGAGTAACCAATTAAAATTCATATGCTTTTATGCTTAATTTTTCCCTTTAGACATGTTCATGTTATATCCAATCGAAAAATAGTTCATTAGTAATATACATTCAATAATCATAATTCGGTTTCGTAGTTTTTTAATAATACATCTAACAAAAAAACAATGGGAATGTTTAATTAATAAGGATTAACAACAATCGTTAACTTTTCGTTCCTTAACGACACGATTACAAACTACTACTTATATTTCTTAAATCATTTAAGGGTTAAAATCATTTTCTTTAAAGCAATCATAAAGTAATTGTTATATCAAGATATGTAAAAACCAATAATTCTTGGAACAGCCTTTAGAGCCTGTTTAATAATTCAAAGTTGGTGAGTTCTTTTTCATTTGTTCTACAATTTCTTTGTTTACAGATAAAATGAGTTGTCGTAAATATTCAGCTGACGATTGAATATCTTTAGGTAGTTTCTCAATGTGTAGAGTTACCAATTCTTTGTCTGTAGGTTAGACTTTACTCATTCCTTTTTCTGTTATCTATTTTAATACCTCTTACTTCCTTAAGATCTTCTCTATTGCCTTTCCTTTTGCCAATTCATCTACCAACTTGTCTAAGTAACGAATCTTTTGCATAAGTTCGTCCTCAATTTCCTCCACACGATAACCACAAATAACGCCTGTAATCATTGAAACATTTGGATTAATGCGTGGTGCTTGGGCAAAAAAAGTTTGAAAATCGCTTTTCTTGTCGATTTGCTGCTGCATTGTTAGCTGGTCATATCCTGTAAGCCAGAAAATAATAACATCTAGTTCTGCTTTTGTGCGTCCCTTTTTCTCCGCTTTTTGTATATACAACGGATATATACTCGCAAAAGGGGTTTTAAATATTCTTGAATTATCCATTTTACTTGTCATTAATTATTAAAGTTAATTTCCTTTAGTCTGTCACAAGTAAGCACAGTCGCCTTTGCATTTCCGTCAACAGTTTGCGTATTTGTTAGGGCTGCTTTTCCTATCGTTCGAAGTCTTGTTAAAGTGAAGTGTCAACATAACAGTGAACCATAGGTTTGTTTTTTGATGTTCGGTCATGGATTTCAAAACCTGCTCTTTCAGTCAACAGGTTCCCATAGTTCAATCTTGTTGCCTTCTGCGTCCATAATATGTACAAATTTTCCAATATCATCATAAGACGCAATGCTGTCAAGTATGGTTACTCCATTTTCTTTGAGCTTGTTTACAAGTCCTTCAATATTCTGAACTCGGTAATTAATCATAAAATTTTTTTTGGATGGGAAAAAATATTCATCACCTTTTTTGAAAGGTTTCCATTGAAGAGAGTTTATCTCGTCAGGTCTGTTAATGTTTCTGGATTCAAAACTCGACGAACCCCAATCATTGATTTCAAGCCCTAAATTTTTGGCATACCATTCTTTCGTTTCCTGCGGATTGTCCGAAAAAAAGAAAATGCCGCCAATTCCTGTCACCTTTGGCATTGTGTCAACGGGTGAAGCTGAGTTGTCAGTTTGATTTTTTTGGTCTTCCATATTATTTGTCTTTTTAGTTGTCGAATCACAGCTTGCAAGAAGTGTAACAAGCGAAATTATTGTCAATAATCTTTTCATCCTGTTCTATTTTCTATTCGTATATGTTTGCACTGTCGTTTGTCAAGGTTGCCAATTAAGGTTGCAGCTAAAAAACGGCGGGGAGTTGCCTTCGGCGAGCTCACCGGCAGTTGCCGGTTCGGTTCGAAGCAGCCTGCCCGACTGCGTCATTCCCGTCCGAACGGCTCGTCCGGGCGGGCATCGTTGTCCCACGTTAAAATAAATGCAATATACTAAAAACAAACTTATCTAACTATCTGCCTCAATGACTTTTAGCAGTTGTTGGCAGCTGGGCATTATAATTAATGTTCAATTATTCTTACTTTTTGTATCAACCATATCAATTAGAATTTTTTTCTCGAATCTCAAAGGTTTAACACGAGAGCGTCCAAGTGGCCAATGTGGACCATCTATTACTATTTTAACTACTTTTTCTTTGTCACATTCACTAATCCCAGTAATTTTAAAATTACTATATCTATCATTATACTCAAGTACAAATTGAATCGTTATTATGGTTTCATGCTTAATTTTTAGTTCTTTAATTTTCTCTTTAATATATTGAGTGTATCCTATCTCAAATTGTCCTAAACCCCTAATCCGATATGAATCTATATCTTTTTCTTTAATTATATAACAAGAACTTATACTGTCAAAGTCGTCGTGTGTCTTTTCAACATATTCTTCATTAGGATTAAATGTACATATAACCTTATGTTTATCATTATAAATGTGTGTTTTCCTGAAAACTTCATTAAGGGTTGTAGAATGATAACATCTAATTTTATTGTACCATATTGAATCTTCTACTTTATATGATATCCAACCTTTATAGTATGATGAGTCTTTGGAAGTACAACAAGTTGATGTTTTTTGAGTTTCACTCATGTAAATGTGTTTAAATGTAATCCCCAAAAACTTCTTATTGTAAACTTCATGAATTATTATAGAAGTTGTGGCTCTGTTCAAGTAAAAGATTAACTCATTCTTACTGGAAATCAGGCTCGGATCAACTTTAGTTATCATTAAAGGGCAATAACCCTCTTTTTCAATTATTAAAGTATCAATACAATCACATTTCATTGAGATTGAGAAAGCACCCAAAGAATCTGTTAATCCAAATTTTCCATTTTTCTTTAATAGTACATTGCTTTCTTTTAATATGGAATCATTTTTGAAATCATAAACGAATCCATTTATATATGTTGTCTGAGAGAAAATAGACAAAATACTTGTAATAAAAATCAAAAATATTAAGACGATTCTCATACAACTTTTTTAGGTTTGGTTCTGATTTTTGGACTCAGTCTGTGGTGCTGGTCTGTTCGTTAAGGCACCTTATGCACCATAACGGTTGCTGCTAAAAAGCGTTGGGGAGTTCGAAGCAGCCTGCCCGACTGCGTCATTCAGGCGGGCAATCTTGTCCCACGTTAAAATAAATGCAATATACTAAATTAAAAATTATCTAACCATCTGCCCCAATGATTTTTAGCAGCTGCTGGCAGCTGGCGTTTTATTTATATATCGTCTTCATGGTTTTATAAAAGAATAAACTCATAAAAATGAATGGCACTGACATAAATATTTGATTCAGATATTTCAATTCATGTTTCATTCCGAATTCAATAATAAATCCAAGAATAAACCTTAATAAAATTACTATCATCAAGGATAATATGAAATTCTTCAATTGTCCGATTGTCGGAACGTCTGTTTCATCTAAGGACATTACACCTCTGAGAAATAATATGAAAAAAATTAAATTTATAATCAGCAGAATCACTGATAAAATAAATATGAATTTGCTAAAGCCAAGAATAGTCAAGATTGCTAAAACCGAAATAACAATATATAATCTAATAATCCAAGCCAAGTTATTTCTTAAGGATTCTTGTTTATAATAGTCAATCAAAACGCTATTTAGTAAAAATAAGATTGAAGTAAAAAAGTAAGAAAAGGCAATAGTATAAATCAAATTCCTCGCAATGTTGTATGTTTCGTCAATAACTCCCGAATATTCATAGAATGCATTCAGTAAATGCAAAATTGAAATTAATAATGAACTAATAATTCCTATCCAAAAATATCTTTTGCTAATTGTCATTTCATTTAAAATAAAGTAATTGACCTAGACGAATGCTTGCACCTAACGTTTCCGTGGCAAGAAATGTTGGGGATTTAAGAACCGAACATCTGTCCCACGTTAAACTTTTACTAAAGTACTAAAAACCTGCTTATCCGCGCATCAGCCCCAATATTTTTAACCACGTGTTATGGCACGTTTTTTATAATTTATTTATTCAATCTGTCTTCATGTATTATTTTGTCAAGGCAGCAATAATACTATCCTTTTCATAGACTTCTCTTTTGAGTGTGTCAACAAATTCTTTATACTCTTCAATTATTTTATTTAACTCATTTGGATTAGAAAGAGTTATAATAGAACGCCTTAAGGCTATATTGTTTTCTTGTATAGTCAAATATTTTCTTCTTTCGTTTGTTGAAAGGAAAACAAAAGTTAGAATAATTGAAGCAATAACTAAATATTTAATGAGTTGTATTTTGTTTTTCATGTGAACTTATTGTTACTTTTTAGAGAGACTTTTTATTACACTATCCTTTTTCTCGATTTGTCTTTGTAGTTCTTTCGCTTCTTTTACATAATTCAAAAGTTTCTGTCCATTTATTGAAGTGTCTGAAATTGATATTGCTTCCCTAGTTAACTCCATATTTATTTTATTCATTTTTTTAAATCCTGTTCTTTGTATTAAGAATAAAAGAATGAATGAAAAGGCAATAATAACAAGTATAATGTCAAAAATTAAACGTATTACTTTTTTCATGTCTTAGTATTGATTATGTCTGATAACTATCTTAATCATTAAAATCAGCTACAATCTTGCGTCTTCGGTAAAATGACCGCCAACGGTTGCTGCTAAAAACCGTTGGGGAGTTCGAAGCCGCCTGCCCGACTGCGTCATTCAGGCGGGCACCTCTATCCCACGTTAAACTTTTACTAAAGTACGAAAAACTTGCTTATCTGCGCATCAGCACCGATGATTTTTAGCAGCTGTTAGTGGTAGTTATTTAGGCATAAATCTACTTGGGTCTTCTTTTTCTAATCTGCGTTTTAATCTTTCTTCTTCAGCTTCTTTTCTTTCTCTTTCTTCTCTTTCTACTTTTTCTTTTTCCTTTTCAGCAACTACTTTCTTTATTTTTACTTTTGTCGTATTTTGTTCTTCACTACGATTCTGTTTGGTGTGCTCGAATATAATATATGCTATTAGGATAACAACTGAAATAATTGAAGCCAGTATGGATTTATATGCTAGAAATAAAGAGCCGAATATCCAAAATATTGGACCCCAATATTGCATTCTTATCCAGAATAATGCATGATTAGGTTTTAGTATTACTCTTTGTCCTGTTTTCTCATCTATAAATGGTCTCGCTTCCTGATTGTTCCATTTTATTCCTATAAACCAACTGAAAATTCCTGCCAAAAAAGATGCAATTACATATCCATAATATGCATATTCCTTTGGTAAACAAAGTCCACTGACAATAAGAACAATAAGGAAAACCAAAAATGAAAGGATTCCACGACCTGACCATACAATCATAATTCTACAATTTAATTTTTTGCCTACTTCTGTTTAAAGTCTATTTTCTGCTTATTCCGACTTAATCTCATGTTTCAAGTGATATGCTTGTTCTTTGTTCAAATGGCTTGTAACGTTTGCTGCTAAAAACCGTTGGGGAGTTCGAAGCAGCCTGCCCGACTGCGTCATTCAGGCGGGCATTCTTGTCCCACGTTAAAATAAATGTAATATACAAAAATAAAACCTGTCTAACCATCTGCCCCAATGATTTTTAGCAGCTGTTATGCACTGGCGATTTATGGTTTCTTCATAAAATTATACTTTGTTATTTCTTCCCTTTTTTAATTCTTTAGTTTTTTCATTTTCTGGTAAGTAGTTTTCGGATGTTATTACTTTTTCACCACTTTCTTTCTCCAATTCTTTCAACGCATTCCCTGCTATTTTGCCTCCAATTCTTGCTGCTACTCTATTTTCAATAAAACCTTTTGCATTTTTCGCTCTGGTTACTTTTGTCGTTGATGCTTCTCCTAGCATTGAGAAAATAAGTTCAAGGTCGGTCATATGGTCTCGTAGGTTTTGACTCTTCAAAGCTTTTAATCTCTTGTATTCAGAAGGAGTCAGCCCAAATGTTGCTTTTGAAATTTCAGCAGTAAGGATAGCATATTCAGCATGCTCCTTGATGCCCCTATTTTTCCATTCCTCAGTTAATTCCTCACGAATGGCAATGCTTCGCATTCGTTTTTCAATCCAGTTATCAGGATAGCCTTTAAGTTTGTACAATTCCCGTGTTCGCTGTGTTGCTATTTCAGGGTTTTCTATTTCATCTAACCGGTCGGAACCCACTTGTGCCAACCATTGCTTAAAAGGTTCTGCTTTAGGTGATGGTATTGATTGAATAATTCTTAAAAGTCCTTTAGCATCAGCACAATCTGTAAGGTATTTTTTTCCGTCTGATGAAATCATTTTCAGTTGTACGATAATTTCGTACAACTGAGAAAAACCCTCGGAATTCAGTTTTCTTTTAAGGTCGCTCCAGTATCTTCGAGGATTATTGCTTTCGGTAAGCGTTTCAACAACATCGATTATTGCAAAATACCACTTTTGATTTACCTCATTCCATTCTGTGCGAATTTGCTTGCTTTCGAATAGTTTTATATTACTCATGATTACAATGATTGTTCATAAGCAAATATAACCTTTTCATCTAATAATTGAAATTTTAGAACAACTCGACATAATCTAGATATTGGTTTTTTCCAAATGCACCATAACGTTCCCGTGGCATGAAGTGTTGGGGAGTTAACGGCTGCTTTTGTATCCATCGTTAATGAACTTTGTAGCGAGCAAGAAACTTACCATTGTATCATCAACCCTAATAATTTATGCCACGTGTTGTGTTGCGTTTTTTCTCATTCGTTTTATTCTTTTAAAAACTTCTTTCTTGCTCTTATTTTCTTCTTCAATGTCATAGTCATCTTGAAGTCCAAGCCAAAATTTAGGGTTTGTTCCAAAGTATAAGCTCAGTCTTAGCGCAGTATCTGCTGTTATACTTCTTTTCCCTTTCAATATTTGGGAAATTCTTGTTTGAGGAATTTCAGTGTCTTTTGATAGTCTGTATGCAGTTATATTCATTGGTATCAGGAATTCTTCATTAAGAATTTCTCCTGGGTGTACGTTTTCTAGCCTCTCCATATTTACTCCTTTCATTAGTGATAATCAATTATTTCTACTTCCTCTGCATGATTACTTTCCCATTTAAATATTATTCTCCATTGGTCATTGATTCTTATGCTATAAAAATTTTTCAGATTACCTGACAACTTCTCAAGCCGATTGGATGGAGGGATTTTCAAATCAGCGATAGACTGAGAGTTATTAAGCATTCTAAGTTTGCGTCTTCCTATTTGCTGTATCTCTTGCGGAAGATTCTTGACTCTTTCCCCATTCCAAATTTTCTCTGTGTCTTTAGAACCAAATGAAATAATCATTGCTTTCTATTTACATTAGTAACGTCAAAGGTAAGTATTTGTTTCGAGTTAACCAAGAAAGTTTCGAGTTTCTGTCAAAATGCACCACAACGGTTTGCGTATTTGTAGTGTTTGGGAGTTAAAAACCGTTTCCTTGTCCCTCGTTAACAGCAATGCTAAGTTAGGAAATACTTTCTTATCTGCAAATCAGCCCTGATTGGGTTTAGCGGCTGTTATAGGCTGGCGTTCTATTCGTCTCTCTTTTGGTTTTCAAGATTCTCTTTCACTTTACTGAGTATCGCTAGAGTTCCGTTCTTTATTGTCAAATATGTCAGAAGAATTCCAAATCCTAAAAACACACAACCTGCAAGAAAAAAACCTACACTTTTACTCAATAATCCTGCGACACAAATAAATAAAAACATAAAGATATATCCCCAAATCGAAGAATATGAAATGTAGTTAATTCTTGTTTTACCGTCTCTGTATTCAACCTCGAAATTCCCTTTATCAACAATTGTCATATAACTTACTGTCGAACGGCATTTTCCACTATAATTTGAATTCTTAAAACTTACAATATTGTCATTTGTTTCAAAATTGTCTGTTTTAAATTCTTTGAGGACTTTTCTAATCGACCGATTCACTAAGGGAGTTTCAAACTTTTCTTTCAATTCGATTTCTGCCCTGAATTTATAATACATAGAATATTCTATTGTTAGTGTGTCAAAATACGCTTGCCTATAACGTTTGCTGCTAAAAAACGTTGGGGAGTTCGAAGCAGCAATCTTATCCCACGTTAAAATAAATGTAATATACTAAAAACAAACTTATCTAACCATCTGCCCCAATGGTTTTTAGCAG
>RPRQ01000018.1 GCA_003818205.1 Bacteroidales bacterium | reverse complement strand
TCCTTTTAAAATGGAAAGATAAATGTGGACGGAAAATAATTCATTATGCGACAGAAAAAATGAATAAGGACAATAAAGCAAAATTTCAAAAGACAAAAAAATAGTAACAATGGAGCAAATAAATATTGACATGATTTCCTATTGTGGATTTTACTGTGGTGCATGTCCAAAATATACAAAAGGACAATGTGAAGGGTGTAAAGGTAATAACCCAAAATGTGCAGTCGGTTACAAATCCTGTCAGGTAAGGCCATGCTGCATTGAGAATGGCTTTAATTCATGTGCAAACTGTAATAAATTTGAATCAGTTAAGGATTGTAAATTATATAATCCATTCATGATACGATTTGGACAATTTATTACACGGACAAATCGGAGATTAGGGATTGAGATGATAAAGGAAAAAGGGGAAACCGAATTTGTAAATTACATGATTGATAAAAATTGGGTGACAATTAAAGCCGGAAAACAATAAATCGAATAGGTAAGGGGGAATCTCACCCCCAAACCTCTCACGGAACCGTGCTTGATAGTCTCCCATACACGGCTCTTCGGACTCACGCAACCATCTCAGGTTGGCAGGTAAACCAACGCTCATCGTAGCATTGCATAGGCAAGTACTTGCCCGCTATACTGCCGACTTACGCCCACGCTTTTTAATCCTTTTTCCGTATGGGCGCTTTCGTCAATTAACAAGCATACGCGCTCTTGATCTTCAAATATTTTACGGGTGTCACGCGATACCGAATCATAGCAACCCCGTGCTTCCCATGGGGATTCACTTATAAAATGCTGAATGCTGTAATATTCGCTATCGGCTACATGTTCTACCATCCGCTCCATATTTCGCTTTGTAGATTGAAATAATCCACAAATATAGTATTCCGCTTTGGCCAGCTGTTTACTTGTTTTTGTGCTGAATAGCCGTGTGTCACCAAAAAGATATTCACAAAGCCGCTCTCGTGCGGCTGGATACCTGGTTGGGTCATGGGCTATATATATTAGCGGTTATTTTCTATATGCAGATTATGGCGTTTGACCCTTCTAGAATAGCTATAAATACCGCATTATCAAAGAACTTCGTGTATATTTGTTATTGTTTTTCTAATTTGTCAAAGTAGAATTAGATGCTTTTTTGTACATTTGACACAAGAAAATGAACTATGACAGACAAGTTGACCATACTAAGAGAATTGAAAAATACTCTGCAAATAGGGCTAGATGGTTCTGTTAGAGATATCATTTTATTTGGTTCTCAAACCTCTGAGAAAGCTTCTGAAGAATCAGATTATGATGTCCTTATCGTGTTGAATAAAGATTACGATGCGAAAACAGAAAACAAAGTGTATGACTTGTGCTATGATATCGATTTGAAATACAACATCATTATTGACGCTCACCTCATATCAACCAAAGAATTAGCAGCCAGAAGAGGCAAACAGCCTTTGTTCATTAGTGCTTTACAAAAAGGATTATACGCATGAACCTAAATGAATCTGAAAAAGGGGAGTTTATTAGGTATAGGCTTCAAGAGGCAAAAGATACTATTGAAGATGTTAAACTGCTAATAGATAATGACCGTTTAAGAGCATCAGTAAATCGTATTTACTATGGAATGTTCTATTCCCTTCTCGCATTAGGTATCGCTTACGACTATGAAACATCTAAACACCAGCAATTGATAGGTTGGTTTAACAAAATCTTTATTCATGAAGGCCTTATTGATAGCAGGTTTGGAAGAATAATAAATAAGGCTTCGAATAGAAGGACTAAGGGAGACTATGAATCTTTTGTTGAGTTCGAAAAAGAGATCGTTATTGAGATGTTTGAAGAAATGAAAGAATTCATATCAGAAATCGACAGATACTTAAACTCAAAAAGTCGAGTAGGTAAAGGGGAATCTCACCCCTAAGCCTCTCTCAGAGCCGTGTGATACTCTCGCATCACACGGCTCTTTGGACTCACGCAACCATCTCAGGTTGGCAGGTAAACCAACGCTCATCGTAGCATTGCATAGGCAAGTACTTGGCAGAATTACCTTGAATCCGTTAACCCCTTCGCTCATCCCTGCTTTCACAGGGCATAATCTGGCATCCCGATAATTATCGGGACTACTACGGGTTAATCCGCCCCTGCTCCGCTGCATCGGTTTTTCGGCCTCGCTGGTCTGCATTTCAGCCCTTCAGCTTGCGCCTTTCCATCGCCAACTGCGGGTAGGTTCTCCTGTTCCTTAGATGAGCCCAAGCATAGGTCTTGCCGTCTTTATGCCGGATTCCGAGACAGCCAGTAAGCTGGTAACCTCTGTCCTTTTCCCATGTGGCAGTCCGACACATGGTTCTCAGAATCACTGCTGTTATTCACTGCCTGCCCCGATTCATCGGGGACACCTCTCCGAACGGTTCTCCGGCAACTGCCTGACGCTTTCTGCCTTTTCCCTATCCGTTCAGTACCAACCTCTTGAAAGGGAAGCACCGTAGGGTGGATTACTCGCCTTCGGCTCGTGAGCTCCACTCCGTTCCGGTTGGAAACGCTTCCAGTAAAGCGTATCCGAGAGACCAGCCCAGAGTATCCCTCCTGAACCCCTCTCATCTCATCTAAAGTTCTGATGAATCAACTTCAAAGAACGGACTTCCTGACGAGCAGAAAGTTTTGTATATTTGAAAGTGCCCTGATTCATCGCAGGACACACTGCGCAGCACACAAGCAAATTGCAGACACGAAAATGACTCCGTTGAACTGAAAATAGTTACTAACATCCAAAAAAAGACAAAATAGACTGTTTATATTTTTCTAGCAAGTTTTACCCATCGAACGAACATCTCATCTAAAAAAAGGCGAAATTGCAAAATTGAAACCTTGAAGAAATGTGATGAAGATGATTGAGAAAATAACGATTGAAGATTTTGACAATAAAAAGTTTAAAATCAGAGTGATTGAACCGCCTAGTTATAAAAAAGCGGTAATTACTCATTATCTTCATAACTATAATAACGGGGTATCGAAACATTACAAAAAGGATGCAGAGAAATTTTTAAAAGAATACATATCTTATGCTTTCCCTGATGATAATTATTCGGTAGCTGCCGAGCAAGCCTTACAGCAACTTTTGTTTGAAGTTGAAAATGTTCCTTTCCCAACGTCAAAAAATTATACATTTAAGTTTATTGACCTATTTGCAGGTATTGGCGGATTTAGGTTAGCCATGCAAAATCTTGGTGGTAAATGTGTTTTCACCTCTGAATGGGATAAGGAGGCACAGAAGACTTATCGAGCAAATTTTGGCGAAGTTCCTTTTGGAGACATTACGCTAGAGGAGACAAAAAAATATATACCCAACAATTTTGATGTTTTATGTGCAGGTTTCCCTTGCCAAGCCTTTTCTATTGCAGGGAAACGCGGTGGTTTTGAGGATACAAGGGGAACATTGTTTTTCGAAGTTGCTGAAATAATAAAAAGAAAACAGCCTAAGGTTGTTTTCTTAGAAAATGTTAAAGGTCTTACAAATCACAATGGAGGTAAAACTTTAGCCACTATACTTAATGTTCTTAGAAATGATTTGAACTATTTCGTACCAGAACCCCAAATAATTAACGCTAAAGATTTCGGCGTACCTCAAAATAGGGAACGAATTTATATTGTAGGTTTTAGAAAAGACCTAGGTATTACAGAATTTAAGTATCCTACACCGATTGGTAAATCGGTTTGCTTTGCCAGTGTCAAGGAGAAAACGGTGGTTGAAACAAAATACTACTTATCAACTCAATATATTGATACGCTTAGAAAGCATAAAGCACGGCATGAAAGTAAAGGGAATGGATTTGGGTACAAAGTTATTTCAGATGACAGCGTAGCCAATGCAATTGTTGTTGGCGGAATGGGCCGGGAATGTAATCTTGTAATCGATAATAGAATTGTTGATTATAACCCAACAACCCATATAAAAGGAGAGGTTAACCGTGAGGGTATTCGCAAAATGACGCCTAGAGAGTGGGCAAGATTACAGGGGTTTCCTGATAATTATTATTTGGGCGTTCCCCTATCGGGTCGGGCTTTCCGTTTCAATCTTTTTGTTCGTTCCTCTCAAAAAGGATTTCCACTTCAATCCCTAACACAATTAGCGGCATAAATTGACATGACAAGAGAAAATTGGAATAGAGAACAAACAATTATTGCATTAAATCTTTACTGTAAAATTCCATTTAATAGAGTTGGTTCAAATCATCCAGATATTATTCGTATTGCTAAAATCATTGGAAGAACCCCTAATTCTGTTAAAATGAAGATTGGAAATTTTGGAAGCTTTGACCCAGAATTAAAAAAAAGAGGCATTGTTGGTTTAGGTAATACAAGTAAGTTAGATGAGTTAGTTTGGAATGAATTTAATAGCAATTGGGATAATCTTGCTTATGAAAGTGAACTGTTGATATCACAATTTACCAAACAACCAATAGAAGTAATGTCGGGAATTGAAGATGTTGATATTCCTTTAGGAAAAGAAAGAGAATCAATTATAAAACAGCGAGTAAATCAAAACTTCTTTCGCTCAACTATACTTTCTTCATACAACTTAAAATGTTGTATAACTGGACTCTCGATTTCTGATTTTTTAGTTGCTAGTCATATTGTACCCTGGTCAAAAGATGAAAAAAATAGATTAAATCCTCGTAATGGTTTGTGTTTAAATTCAATTCATGACAAAGCATTTGATAGAGGTTATATTACCGTTACAACAGATTATAAAATAAAAATATCAAGCAGCCTTACAGATATTAAAAAAGATTTAGCTGTAACCGATTTATTCTTAAAATATGCCAATAAATCAATTGTTTTGCCTGATAAATTTCTACCATCAAAAGATTTTTTAGATTACCATTATCAAAATATATTTAAAGGATGAATCATCTAATTAGAACAATAGATACCAACTATTTACGTTCCTCTAGAACGATTGAAACTATTCTTGTTTCAGATTTCAATACAGAGAGAATATTTTATGTGTATAATTATGAAGGTTATTCATTTAGAGTGTTTGAAACGGTTTTACATCTAATGGATTTTTTTTACAGAAATATAGATACTAAGTTCCATTTCGAGAATGAAATTGAACTTGATGATTTTTTTTCAAATATTGATTTGAAGAAATAAAGGCGAATGGAGTGTAATATATGTCTTTCTCAAATTACTTGCTGATGGAAAGCTAAATGCTGCCGATGCTAGTCTAAATGCAATCCCCAATGTTTATTACCCTATTATTAAAATTATAAGGCAGGTGAATGAACAAAGTCGTGAATATAAACTGAACGGTAATATCCAAATAATTGACGGTAACAGTAATCTGGTTTTACTAAACAAACCAATATCCGATTTTATAAACCAATCGAAGAACCTGTTTAATGAGCTTAAAATTGCCAAAGGAAGAAGCTTCTCATTCCCGATAATCGAACAATTCTTAAATTCAATCGATGTTAACTCGCTATCAGCAATTTCGACCGACAAAACTGACATAACTATAGTTGTTCACGATTTAAATACAGGGATGACTCCTACATTAGGGTTTAGTATAAAATCAATGTTGGGTAAAGACTCAACCCTATTTAATCCAGCAGCAGGTACTAATTTCATTTTTAAAGTTATTAAGCCTTCTAGTATGCTTATTGATTTTAAAAAACTCAATGCTGAAACATTACTTTTATCGAAGCAATCAAAAAGCTCAAAAATATTCCTGCGTTTAGCTGAACTTGAAAAACTGAACTTGAAAATAGAATTTCAATCAATTCAATCACAAAACTTGCAACTTAATTTAAAACTTATAGACTCTCAATTGCCTGAAATTTTAGCGCATTTAGTTTATACCAAGTATAGAACAGGCAAATCAAACCTAGTAGAGCTGTTAAACGAAATAAATATTAAAAATCCGCTTGGTTTTGATATGTCAAAAGGACATCCATATTACGAATATAAAATCAAAAACTTTCTTACAGAAAACGCTTTAGGAATGACACCTGAAACAGTTTGGACAGGAAAGTATGATGCCACAGGTGGAATTATAATTGTAAAAGCTGACGGAGATATAGTATGCTATCATATCTACAATAAGAATGAATTTCAAGACTACTTAATAAATAACACTAAACTCGAACAAGCATCTACAAGCGAAGATGATGATAATCCAGGTTTTGCGAAAGAATTAAAAGCTAAACCATATAAGTTTGGTTGGATTTATGAGGAGCATGGTGAGTTATTCATAAAATTGAATTTACAAATTCGGTTTAAATAGAAATTGCCAGTGCCTAATAGCTGCTAAAAATCATTAGGGCAGATAGTTAGATAAGTTTGTTTTTAGTATATTTGGTAAATAATTAACGTGGGGCAACGATGCCCGCCTGAATGACGCAGTCGGGTAGGCTGCTTCGAACTCCCCACCGTTTTTTAGCAGCAAACGTTACCATTAATTGAATTTAAGAGTTTTCACCTAAACCCAGAGAACTATGAAAAAGATATTAATCGTTCTGATACTGTTGAGCTACAATAGTATCTATTCACAAACCAATCCAGACTATGAAAAAATTGCAAAAGCATGTGAACTTTGGGGACTAATAAAATATTTCCATCCCGACAGTCCAGAAAATAAATTCGACTCTGCATTTGTTGCATGCGTACCTAGAATGCTGGAGGCAAAAAACGAGAATGATTGGAAGAATCTCCTTACGAAATGGTTAGATATTTTGAATGATCAAATCACAAAAGTTGTTTTAGAGGAGGGCAAGATAACAGGAGAAGAATACCTAAAAGTAGAATTTGAAGCGGATAGTATCCTAATTGTTAAGATTTCAGGAGCAAGTCAACTCGGTGACTTTTATAAAGTTCAAGGTTTTATACAAGATGTAAAGGTAAAACTTGCTAGTGCCAGAAGAGGAATAATTTTTGACCTTCGACAAGAAACAAAAATTCCGCTAGATTACGAAGGATTCCTTAGTTACTACTTTGTGGATCTGAATGGTGATTTAGCCGCTGAAATTATACCACGCTTTAGAAGTAAATATTATTCTGGCTTTAAACCCGAAAGAGGCATTACCTCAGGGGAGTACACAGTTAATGACATCCTTAAGAATGCTGTTGAGAAAAGTAATTTTAAAAAGAAAAATCAGAAGGCAATATGGATTGTTAATAAATATTCAGAGTTACCACCAGTTGCTTTGTCTCAACAAGCTTCTGGAGTAGGATTTATATTAAGCAATTCAGAAAGTATTACTGATATGATTCCCATATCAAGCACATTTAACCTAACAGAAGCTATAGCCGTAAAATTTAAAACAGCTGAAATAGTTATGTCGAATGGATTTCAACCAAGAGTAGATTATAAATATATAGAAACTGATAACCCTTTAGAAATATCTAAGAATTTGTTGTCTGGTAAATTTTCCAAAAAGAAAGAGGCTATTCTTGAAGCCAAAAATCATAATAACGAGAATATCTCTTATCCACAGGAAACTTACCCATCGGTTGGGTATAGAATTCTAGCCGCAGCAAAGATTTTTAGTGTCATTGAAAATTTTTTCCCGTACTACAAATACATGGACAAGGATTGGAGAAATGTTCTTACAGAATCTTTGCCTGATTTTATTAATGCAAAAAATGAAGTTGAATACGGTCTTGCAGTCGCCAAAATGTACGCTAACATCAATGATTATCATGGATTCATCAACGACAATAAAGGACTATTGCAGCTACAGGGTGAGGCATCATCGCCTATAATAGTTGACTTTATTGAAGACCTGATTGTTGTTACGAGGTTTAGAAGTGATTCTATTTGTCGTGCCAATAATATAAGTATTGGAGATATCATAGTTAAAGTTAATGGAGTACCTGTTGATGAGTTGATGAAAAAATATGAAATCTACTACTCCCATTCAACAGAAGAATTTAATAAACATCTTGCTGCCTGGTATTCAATAAGAGGACCAGAAAATCAAATAGGCATATTTACTATACAGGATAAAAATGGAAAACAAAAGGAGGTCAAATTAAAATGGACTAACTCTTACAATAAAAAGTATGCCCCTACATATAGACTTGATACGATTACGCTACTTAACGAAAAGGTTGGATATGCAGATTTGACACGAATGGAACCATCGCAAACAGACGAGATGTTTGAAAAATTTAAAAATACAAAAGCGATCATCTTTGATATGCGTGGATATCCCAAAGGCACCGCTTGGTCGATAGCGCCACGGTTAACAGACAAAAAAAACATACCCCTAGCACTGATTAGAAAACCGGAGATATTCTGCCCAAACATTAAGAAAGGTGAACTTTTTTCTTTTAGAGCATATTCTGAGCTCATTCAAACAGTAGCATCATCGGACAAATGGAAGTATATCGGAAAAACCATAATGCTAATCAACCATCAAGCAATAAGTCAAGCTGAACACACTGGCCTTTTCTTTGAATCTGTTAATAACACAATTTTTATTGGAAGCCCCACTGCAGGAGCTAATGGAGACATAACAAATTTTGAGATACCAGGGGGAATGCATTTGAATTTTAGTGGTCAAGGTATATGGCATTCGGATGGCAGACAATTGCAGCGAGTTGGTTTACAACCTCATGTATTTGTACAACCGACAATTAAAGGGATAAGATTAGGAAAAGACGAAGTGTTGGACAAAGCTATGGAATGGATAAATAAAAATGTGAAATAGTGTAACATACAACCGACAACAGCTGCTATAAATCATTATACCAGATAGTTAGATAAGTTAGTTTTTAGTATATTTGGTAAATAATTAACGTGGGGCAACGATGCCCGCCTGAATGACGCAGTCGGGTAGGCTGCTTCGAACGTCCCACCGTTTTTTAGCAGCAAACGTTATTTGTATAGTCAATAATACAAAAAGGAATAGTGCTTTTTCCATTTTGTGAGGACCCAGCCCGCCCAACACCCCCACCAAGATCCCTTTTAAGCCCTATTCCCTATTTTTTCGTTATTTTACTTTTTCAAGTTCGGATAAAGTTATTTGTAAACTACTACACATTGCATTATCATAAGCCTCTATAGTTCCCCCAAAAAAACTAATGAAATTACTTATTCTAGTGAGAATAATCTTCTTTTCCTCATCGGACTGGAATGGAATGAGAAATCCATGTCCTGCTTCAGGAAAATCATAATGCTTTATCTCAGGACCACTCTTTTGTCCCTCTACTCTTTTTTTAAGCCTTGCAGCCATTTCACTGGATGGCCAAATCTGATCCTTTCCACCTGAAAAAAGTACAATTTTGGCTTTTGAATTTTCCACTTTGATTATTGCATCTTCATTGATGGACTTTTCTAGTGACCCAAGGTAGAAATTGATAATTGGATAATAACCTTTGCTATAATCAAATGGTACAAATGGAATAGGAACTCCACCCTTTGTCCATGAAGATTTAAAGCTGCTATAGTTTTCTTTGTTAATACATTGCCAAACTACATAGCTCGGTGATGATGCCAAAACTAAACATATTGATTTATCTTGTGCGGCTAATAGTAAAGACGCTTCGGTTCCTTTCGAATTGCAGATAATTGCTATTTTATTTTTATCCACCCCCTGAAATGTTTTAAGAGTATCTAAAGCATTCTGAAAATACTCTATAGGTATCTCTTCTAGTTGGGTTTTAAGTCCATTAATGCCAAAATAAGCTAGAGCCATTACCCCAAACCCTTTTGTGTTCAATAGGCTTGCCCATCCTTGTCCGTATTTCAACCCTCCATCGGAGCCTCCAATTATTAGAATGGCTGGATAGTTTGACAGATTTGCTGGTGCATACCATTCATAAACAAGTTTTGGACTAGTTGGATTTTGAGAGGATGCAGCAGAATTGAAGAACGATAGGAAAATAACTCCTAAAATAATTGTGTTAATTTTTTTCATCTTTTTTGATTTTATTGTTAAACATTAAAATGATAGTGTTTGAGAGATCGCTATTGGGTTTCGCTAACGAAAAAAAATCTATTTGAACGCTAAAACACAACCGAAATAAACCGTTCTTTTTTGATAGTAATCGTTTGTGCTTTGTGAATAGTCCCTATTGTAATTCAAAGTACGTTGATTATTGGTATTCAGCACATTATTTACCGATATAAAGCTGATAAGCGAACCATTTAACACCTTGAACATCCTGCTAAACGATAGGTTGATGGTATGGTAGGCATTATATCGTTGGGAGTTAATCCTATCGCTATAAATTGGTTCATAGAAATTTAGTGTAGGATTATAAACCGATGAGCGAATGGGTGTATAAAGTTTACCTTGCCTATTCGACCACGATACCGAAACATTCACAACCCTGTTGTTGAAGTAGCTGAGGGTTGTTACCAAAAAGTAGCCCACGTTGTTGTCGGCGCGATAGCTCTGCTCCTGAGATGTTACATCCGAATCCAAAATGGTATTCGAAATGCTCGCCTTAAAATTCTTTAATAGTTGTCTCTCCAAAAAAATCTCAACCCCCCTTATGTTTTTACTTCCATCGAGTTCGCCACTTTCAGTTTTGTAGTAAGCCGCCAAATTGATGGTTGTGGCCTTCTTCTCGTAGATGTACTCCATGGCATAATGCTCTGCCGAGAGCAGTCGAAACTCCTTTTGACCATAACCAGGCTCGCTATAGTTATGGTACTTCCCAACCGAAAGGAACAATGAGTTATCGGTATGGAAATTATACCTTAAACTTGTTTGAAGACTCAGGTAATTGGCATCATCGCTACGATTCAGATCGAGGTTTTTACGCATTCCAACTATCCAAATAAACTTTCGGAATGGATTCCAACGAAAGTACAGATAGCCCTCCGGCAGGTTGTTTTTTAAAAGGGTATCGGCACTATAGGTGGGCGATGTAGGGGACATGGCATAGTAGAACTGAGGGGCTTGCTCATTTATGCTAAACTTGGCATAGTCGTTACTAACTCCTGCTTGAAGGCTAATCCTCTCCGAAAAAAGATGCTTGTAGTTTACCGATGCGTATAGCTGGCTCTGCTTGCTCGATGAGGAGATATTGCCATAGCGAAAACCCGATTTCTGAAAGTTAGAGCCAAGGTTTAATGAAAAGAAATTATTCGATGTATTGTATTTGAGGTTGAAGATACTAAAATCCCTTAGGGTGTTCGCCTTAGCATTATCCTCCCATGTAAACATATTCAGCTGATAACTAGAACATTCCGAAACGAAGTAGTTGTAAAAATTAACCGATGCTCTATCAGATAGGTTGAGGTGATAATTCAACCCAAAGTCATTGGATTCAAAGCCCTTCAATCGCTTTCCCATTGTTGGGTTAACGTACAGAAAACCTTTAGAATACATCAAATTACCGTATAGCTGAATAAAACTCTTCTCATTCATCTTTTGAGACACATTGACCCCCGAACTAGCTAAGGTTGTAGATATTTGATAGCTGTTACTACCAAGCTTGTCCTCCGATTCAATATCGATTAACCCTGCACTGGTGTTCCCATAAGTTAATGGGGGGTTAGAGGGGTAGATAAACTCATTCTTAATCATCTCGGTATTGAGCAAGCTGAAAAATCCAATACCGTTGAGCTGCGAGTTACGGACAGGATTCCTAATTGGTACCCCATTAAGGATAACCCTTGTTCGATTGGCTGCACTTCCTCTTAGCTCGGGGTTTGCCGTTTCATCAGTATTGGTTGATGAGGGTAGCGTTGCAAGAGCCTTTAACGGATCGGCAGAGGCCAGTGGGCTAAGGTATATCTTCATCTTATCCAACTCCTTTAAGGCGAATTCTCTAGAAATAGATTTACGGCCCTTAACAACAATCTCGTTAATTGACTGCGCATTATCACCCAGCATAATGCTAAGCGGAATCGAAAAGTTGATGCTATCCAAAAGTATCCTTTTCGTGTTATATCCAATAAATGAAATGACTAGGTACTCATCCTTCGAAATGGTTGAGCTGGGGATAGCGAGGCTAAATTTTCCATCGAAATCGGAGGTTGTTCCAATATTGGTCTGCTTTTGCAGGTATATGTTCACAGCAAAAAGGTTGTTCCCATGCATGTCGGTAATATGCCCATTTACATAAACTGTTTGTGAGAATACATGGTTAACACTAAACAGACAAGCAATTGCTATAATTGATTTAATTAAGTTCATTTTATAATTATTAATGACATATAAAAAAAGGAGACACAGAGAAGCAGAGGCCACAGAGTTTCACTGAGAATTTATCTGTACTTTTTTGCATTAGTGATTCTTTTTGCATTATTTTTTTTGATGGTTAGTTTTCTTTGTATTCCTCTATGTTCCCTGCCTACCCTGCCTACCGGCAGGTCTGTGTCTCCGTGGTAAATAATTACCATATTCTTAATGATTTACAAGTTTGCTAGCCAGCTGATTGATTTGGTAATCATTGGGATATAAGGCGATAGCCTCCTGAAAGCACTTTTTAGCATCTGCAAATTGCTCACGTTTAATGTAAAGGCGAATAAGCAACTCATAAGCTAAGTTTTTACCCCAGCTTGGCAGGTACTGATTCTTAACCGATTGATTATTCATCTTAATGGATTTCTTAAAGTAGCCTTCGGCCTTTTTCCCTCCACCATACTGCTCGGGGGTATAAAAATCATTTGAACCTAGAACATAGTATGCACGTAGGTTTAAGGAATCAAGTTCCAACGCTTTCTCTGCATTGCTTTTTACACTTGCCGAGATAAAAGGGGCCCTAATACCTGCGGCAAATCTCATGGAAAGGCTCTTCATTAAAGCAAGAAGGGCGTAATGCTCTGAAGTCTTTGGATCAACCTCATCGAGCATATCCAAACCCTCATCGAGCACATTCTCTGATTTCTTCAAATCCTTATTAATCATCGAAAGGATTGAGTGGTAATAGCATGCGTAGGAGTACCAATAAACGATAATGCTGTTACCCTTTTTCATATTCAACGCTAAAAGAGACTCCTCTAAAGCGACTAGGTCGTTGTCCGTTTTACCTATAGTCCCCTTGGCAAAAGCCATGGCTACCTTTTGCTCAATACGATTGAGCAATGTGTCGGTTTGCTGATCGCCTAACAATGATGTTGCTTTAAATTGCTTTGCACCTAAATTCGCTTTATTGGAATTTTTGGTATTTGCAAAACATGAACTCACTACAAAAAGAGTGATTACTAAGCTGATAAGATTTGTTTTCATACTATTAAATTTAATGTAAACTTGTTTATTTTATAAACTATATTGATAAAAAAATTTAAACTCCTAAATAATCCCTTAAAGAGTTAACATACTCCTCGAAGGCAGTCAGTCCTTTTTTCGAAATCGAGACCCCAGTATGAGGGTAATTATTTCGAAACGATTTTTCAATGATAATGTACCCCGCCTCTTCGAGCTTTTTGAACTGTACGCTAATATTCCCTGAAGTAGCCCCTGTCTTCTCTTTAAGCGTGCTAAAATCGAGTTCCCCCTCTTTTACCAAAAGAGAAACTATGGCCAACCGAAGAGGCGAATGCAGTATGGGGTCCAGCTCCCTATACATTTTGATTATGGTATTTAGCCCTTAACATGTAACCAGGAATAAGATCGGCAAAGATAATGGCAACAATTGAAATTGCACCCCAGTAAATTGGAGGAGCGAAAATGGTTGCAAAAGCAAGGATATTACAAACAATCCCTCCATATGTTAACCACGAAAACCTAATCAATGCACCTGAGATAATAGTACCAACCCCAATCATTGCAAGAATAAAGAATAGCAGCAAGTTACCTGCTGTTACAGGGAAAAGAAAAGCAAAAATCCAAATGTTCAATCCAATAATAATCCAGATTGTTGATAAAACCTTACCTGTTAAAGGCATTGGTGTGCTACCTTTTTTGTTACGAAAGTAGAAATACATATAGACACCACCAAAAAGCATTACAAACCAAGCATAGTAATTCTGTCTTACACCGGAAAACAACAATGCATATTGAAGCGAAGCCGCAAAAATAGCAAGCCAACCCCAAAATAGATAGACAAATCCGTTCTCATTAAAGCGAACCTTTTCGTTTTCGATCATCTTCCTGATAATCTCAAAACTCTCTTCGGCGTTTTTAATTTGATCATCCATAAATAGTAAATTTGTTTCTGCAAATATAAAGTAGTTTATATTATAAACCTAATTTTTCTAAAAAAAACTTTTACCTTTATCTTTTAAAACACTATAAATCAACCTTAAAAAAACATATATTATGAGAACCAAAATCATTTTACTATTAGCCTTACTGCTAGTTGGGATTAAAAATAGCAATGCTCAAGCACCCGACTGGACACGAGTGCTTCAAGCAAACACTTACGGGCAACAATCTGTTAACGTTGTTGACGTTGATGCCAATTCTTTGTATACAGCAGCCAGCATTTCTGGCCCAATAACTTTTGAGGGTACAAACTATACAAGTGTAGGTTATAGAGATTTGCTTTTAATTAAAGCAAGCAACATTGGTAATATTACATGGATTAAGCAGGTCAATGCCCTTGCAAATGGTACAATATATGCTAACGCTATTAAAGTTGATGCTTCTGAGAATATTTTCGTTGCCGGAACTTTTATAGGCTCAGTAACAATTGGTAATACAATTACTTCAAGCGCTTCAGTAAATTCTTTTATCGCCAAATTCGATGCTAATGGAAATGGTTTATGGGTAACAGCTTTTCTTTCAACAGGAACAGGGAGTACAAGGATTGCTATTGATGGCTCAGGTAATGCTTACCTAATCGGCACAAGTAGTAAACTTTTGAAGTTTAATGGTACAGGAGTAAAGCAATGGGAACAAAGTTTTCCTGACAGAACATTACAGGCAATTGCGATTTATGGTTCAAACCTTTATTTAGGTGGTTGCCTGCAAAGCGGTACAACCAATTTTGGGACTATCCCTTTAACATCCTTGGGAAGTATAAATACAGGTTTTTTAGTAAAAGCTGACTTAGACGGAGCATACAATAACTCACTCGTTATTGATGGCTCTACGGCTACAGGTAAAGATGGATCAACCGTTACAGATATTATTTGCGATAATAGTGGCAATCTGATAATTACAGGGGGCTATGTAAAAGACCTAATATTAGGAGCCATAACTAATACCAATACTAACAGCGGACACTATACTTATATTGCAAAATGTGATAATAACCTCGTTTTTACATGGG
This sequence comes from Bacteroidales bacterium, assembly GCA_003818205.1. Lineage (GTDB taxonomy): Bacteria > Bacteroidota > Bacteroidia > Bacteroidales > Tenuifilaceae > UBA8529. Next base: position 59,338 of record RPRQ01000018.1, on the reverse strand, counting down.
CTAAATCAAGTTCGGAATTAAACTACACTTCTACTACAATCTTCTTGTATAGAGTTTTCTTCGATAACTCAGGAAACATTTATCAATATGGAATTAATTCATATAGAATCGATTACGGATCGGTTTCAATTATGCTTGGCTTTTCAAACCAATTCCTTTTCAAATTCGATTCAAACGGAAATCCAATTGTAGGATCGGTATTAACTAACTCAAATATCGATAGACTCACCGTATATTCTGATGGAAAGGTTTTTCTAGGGAAACACTATACCACTGATGGTTCTACCTATGGTAATTTCAATTTAACTCAATTACATAATGATCTAACTCTTGCTTGGGAAAAGACATCATCAAATAGCCTATCGGGAACTGTCAAAGTAAACTATATTAAGCATGACACCGATAGGAATACCTATATTTGTGCAAGAATCTTGGGGCATTGCAACTATTTCGGAACTACCTTCAACACCAATACTTCATTAACAGTAATATCGAAGCATGATATTAACGGAAATCTACTTTGGGTAAATCAAATTGGCGATATCAGCCCTCATTTACTTGGTAGCTCATTTGTTCTTGACAAAGACAATAATATTTTAACAGTTGGAGTATTCAAAACCAGTCTAACAATTGGAACAACCACTTTAACATCCTTGAATTCAAATTACGAAGGCTATGTTGCTAAGTATAATTCATCAGGAGTTTTTCAATGGGTCTCAAAAATGAATTTGGGAGATAATGTATCTTACAATATTACAGTTGCAACGGATAATAATAGCAATGTTTTAGTCTCTGGTGTTAAAACGCCCGAAAATTATATTGTTAAGTTCAATTCAAGTGGTGAGCAACTTTGGGCAAAGTCTTTTCCAATGGAATCATATTACTTTTCTCAGGTCACAACAGATGCCAATAATAATATCTATTTAACAAGTGAAACTTATCTGAATTCCGCAACTGGCTCTACAGCCATTGGAACAATAACGCTCAATCAATCAGACGAAGATGGGTGTACTGCTTTAGTCAAGTTTGATCCTAATGGAAATGCAATTTGGGCAAATATGTATGGTAAAGTAAATGGCGCAACAAGAAATTTTGGTTTTCCATGCGATAGTAAAACGGATGCATTGGGAAATACATATATATGGGGTTGGTGCGAAAATAACTCTATTTTTGGGTCAACAACTCTCACAAATCCTTTCCCTGCATTCGAAAGATACTCTTACTATCTAGCAAAAATAAATACTTCTGGAGATGTTGTTTGGGCAAAAGCTATTTATGAAAATAAGTATGCCTTTAACTATGGGGATTTATTGGACTTAGATAAAAATGGTAATGTGTACATTGGTGGCCATTTTATAGATAAAATTAGCGTTGAAGGAGCTGAATACATACCAGAAGGTTTAACCGATTTCTTTGTAATAAAATACAATGAGAGTGGAACATTCAATTGGATTAAAACAATCGCATCAGATGCCCCAAAAAATGGTTTTATCAATTCATTAGGCGTTTTCGATGAGAATACTCTTTCAATTGCAGGGAACGCTGGAAAAAATCCAACACTTGGGAGTACAGCCATAAATTCTAAAGGGGGATCAAACGGCATTATAGCTACGCTGGGAAACCTTCTATATTTAACGACCTCTTCCAATACCCTTACAGTTGCTGCCGCAGCAAACAGCACGAATACCTTTAACATAACATCTAACATCAGCTGGACGGCCAATAGCGACCAGACTTGGTTAACCGTCAGCAGCGCAAGCGGTTCTGGTAATGCAACGATAACTATTACCGCAACAGCTAATCCAACGACAACAAGCAGAACTGCTAATGTTACAATTTCAGGAGATGGAGTATCAGATAAAACCATCACGGTCACTCAAGATGCTGGAGAAGCCGTGCTTTCTGTATCAACCAATACGCTTACAGTTGCTGCCGCAGCAAACAGCACGAATACCTTTAACATAACATCTAACATCAGCTGGACGGCCAATAGCGACCAGACTTGGTTAACCGCAAGCAGCGCAAGCGGTTCTGGTAATGCAACGATAACTTTAACCGCAGCAAGCAACCCTAATGCGAGCACCAGAACTGCAAACGTAACCGTATCGGGAACAAATGTAACCTCCAAAACTGTTACCGTTACCCAAGATGCTGGCACATCAGGAATAGATGATATCGGAGGGCTTAAAGTGGTTAATATTTTTCCAAACCCAAGCAGAGGTTATTTCACACTTGGTTTAAATCATTATAACAACGAAGCCGTTGAGGTATCCATTTGCAATACGCTTGGAAATATTGTAAAAGAATTCACCCTTCAAGAACTCCCTGAAAACTATAAGAAAGAGGTTGATTTGGGAAATATCGCAAAGGGAATATATTTTGTTATTGTTAAGACAAATAAAAATAAAGTGGTAAGAACAATTACCATTATAAATTAATAAAATTAAGTAAAGCAACAGTTTAAAACGAGGTCAGCAAAGATGTTGACCTCGTTTTTTATGCTTTAAAATGAACTCGAAACAACATTTACCTCTCTTTTATTCCTCCATGAATATATCATAATGAGCATCCTATGTCTATTATACAAAGTTCCACAAAAAAAGGCTATAAACATTTATGGAAAACACTATTGAATTGTATCAACTAATTAAACAGGGTAACAGAAGATTAAACAGGTTCTTTGAAATAGTGGATATGTCAAAAAATAAAAAAAGGTCAATCAGAATTGATGACCTCTCCTTAGAGCGGGAAACGAGACTCGAACTCGCGACCCTCAGCTTAGGATCCGGCAACTGCCGGACTACCAACTGAGCTATTCCCGCTTAACTAGTGGAGATAGTCGGAATCGAACCGACGACCTTCACGCCCTGCGTGACGCTTTAGACTTCTGAGGTATAGCAAATAAGAAAGAGGTCAATCAAAATTGATGACCTCTCCTTAGAGCGGGAAACGAGACTCGAACTCGCGACCCTCAGCTTGGGAAGCTGATGCTCTACCAACTGAGCTATTCCCGCTTGTAATTTACTATTCCTCAATTTGGGAAGCTGATGCTCTACCCTGCCTACCGGCAGGCAGGCAACTGAGCTATTCCCGCTTAACTGGTGGAGATAGTCGGAATCGAACCGACGACCTCTTGCATGCCATGCAAGCGCTCTAGCCAACTGAGCTATACCCCCGATATCAATTTTTAGAACCTCAATAGATATAAGGTTTCAAAGATAGAAAAAATTTAAAGCAGTCGTTAAATAGAGTGAGATTTTTATACTTTTTCTGTGTTTTTCACGTATAATATTAAAGAACCCTTAAAACCAAACACCATGAAAACAGAAGACGAAAAGAAAGTAGTTCCTTCGTTCAACGAGTTGGTTTTCGAAAATCGGAACAAGGAGTACGGAGCGTATCAAATCCGTAAGAAATATGATTCTGCATTGTTTTGGTCGATTTTTGTTAGCGTTTTCTTTATTAGCGCTACGGTTATAACCCCATTTATTGTTTACGAAGGGATGCCTATTGAAGTAGTACCTATTGATGATGATAAAGCTTTTGAATTAGATAGTACGATTATCATTGATAGACCCGAACCTGAACCACCAAAACCTATGGTTGAAAAGGCTCCAAAGCTAGATTATAGCAGACCTGTGATAGTTGATTCTTTATCGAATGAGGAAGCAAAGAAATTCTTATCTAATGACGTTCGGAATGCAAATATAACAAATGATTCTGTACCTGATTACACACCTGAGCCCGAGCGTCCTGAAATAGAACCAGAAGACAATACGATTAATGAATCTTTTAGCGTAACAGAAAAACCTTACTTTGGAATTGGAGGCGATAACGAGTTCCGAAGCTGGATTGCACAGAATATAGTTTATCCTCAATCAGCAATTGATGCATTAATTCAAGGTAAAGTTTATATGCAATTCGTGGTTGAAAAGGATGGTAGTATCTCGAACATTCAGGTAATTAGATCAATCGACCCTGATCTCAGCAAGGAGGCCGTTAAGGTTTTAGAGCAATCGCCCAAGTGGAATCCTGGCAAAATAAACGGTTCTCCTGTAAGGGTAAAGATTTCCTTCCCCATTACCTTTTCGATAAACAATAATTAACCACTAAAGCGTTCAATAAAAAAGGGTGTACTTCTACACCCTTTTTTGTTATATGATAGTTGTTACTTTATCCAACCCTTACTATTCAAGTATTCTGCAATCTGAATGGCATTAGTAGCTGCACCTTTACGTAGATTATCAGATACGCACCAAAGGTTTAAGCTATTTGGCTGAGAATCGTCCCTGCGTACACGACCTACAAAAACATCATCCTTGCCTTCGGCGTATTTTGGCATAGGGTAGATATTCTGCGAAGGGGTATCCTGAATGGTAATCCCTGCTGAACTTTTAAGGGTTTGGTTAACCTCATCCAGCTTAAAATCTTTATGAAACTCAATATTTACCGATTCGGAGTGACCTCCTACAACAGGAATTCGAACAACCGTTGCCGATACCATGATTGAGCTATCGCCAATGATTTTGCGGGTTTCATCGACCAACTTCTGCTCCTCGGTGGTATAGCCATTTTCGAGAAATGTTCCGCCATGGGGAAAGCAGTTCATATCAATGGGGTGCGGATAAGCCCTGTCGGCCTCTTTGCCCGCACGCTCATCGTGCATCTGCTTAACAGCTTTAACGCCTGTTCCTGTAACCGATTGATAGGTAGAAACAATTAATCGTTTAATTTTATACTTCTTATGTAAAGGGTTGATTGCAACCACTAGCTGTATGGTTGAGCAGTTTGGGTTTGCAATAATCTTGTGATTTGGAGTTAAAACGCTTGCGTTAACCTCAGGTACGACCAAGGGTATTTCAGGGAACATGCGCCATTGCGATGAGTTATCGATTACAACAGTTCCAACCTCGGCAAATTTTGGCGCCCAATCGCGGGAGGTTCCACCCCCTGCTGAAAAGATTGCCACTGCTGGTTTCATGCTAATTGCATCGGTCATTGATACGATTGGGTATTCCTTACCCTTAAAGGTGATCTTCTTACCAACCGACTTCTCCGAAGCCACGGGGATAAGGGTTGTTACTGGGAAATTACGTTCTTCAAGAACTTTTAGCATAACGGTACCTACTAATCCGGTGGCACCCACAACGGCAACTTTCATGATTTCTGTTTTAAATTGTTTGGTTAATTTTTAAGGTTAATACTCTGATTAGTTCAATCGGGATTAGCATAAAATAAGGGCTCAAGTATATTATTGACAATTAATTAGGTATCAATCTTGCACCTTTACCTATAAATCCGTAATTTTAAAAATCTGGTAAAAGTAATTTAATTTCTGATTATGATAAAGAAGTTAACATTTTTGCTTTTATTTTTTCTTTCAACAATTTGTATGTCGCAGACGACCTACAATTTTGAATCGAGCAGCCTAACCGGTTGGACTCAAGTACCAGCTGCCCATTGGGCGGCATCTTCAGCTTCCCCGCTAAATGGTAATTACTCATTGAAGCATGCAATCAGTGCAGGTGGTATAACCGATAGGATTTCGATTGCACTTCCCTCGTGGAATCCGAGCAATGGAACGGTAACTTGGCAATTTAAGATTCGCCATGGATACGATCCATCAGGATCGAATCGTTGGTGGGTCTTTCTAATGGCCGATGAGGATGCCAACCAAATGCAGATAGGGGGAACAGGTTCAGGATATGCTATAGGCGTTAATCTTACTGGCACTGACGATATTCTTAAACTTTGGAGGATAGCCAATGGAACACCTCAAGCCATTCTAGCATCAACGTTAAACTGGCAAACCCAAATAACAACTAGTGGAATTGGGGCAATTGAGGTTGAACGCTCGAAAAATGGTCTCTTTTCTTTAAGGGCATCTTCATCGGGGTTATTCTCTAACCTTACAAATTATGGGAGCATTACGGATAACTCTTACAACTATTTCTCGTTCTTCGGTATTTGCTACAACTGTACAACTTCGGGCGACTTGAAACTTTGGGTTGATGATATCTCGATCAACTTCAATCCGAACGATATTACCTCGGAGGTTTTCAATCCTATTAATCAAATTGGTTCAGGAGATGTTAGCTCAACTTCAAATAATTCAACTTCGGCAGTTGATGTGATGAAGTTTCAGATTAAGGATAATGCTACAAGCGATATTCTTCCTACAAAGGTTAAAATGCTTGATATAAAAAAAGGAATCTCTGCCGATGCAGCCAATTGGGTTAATTCAATCGGAGGAGTCCGATTAATGGGAGAAACAGAAGAAGTATTAATTCTCAGCCAAACAATAAGTGCCGATAAAATTAACCTAATAGTTGATTCTACTACCCTAACAATCCCCGATGGAGAAACAAAAGAGTACACCCTTAGCGTTTACCTCAAACCGAATAATTTGGTTGATGGATCAACGCTTAGGTTTATGATCGATTCTACTAACCATGGGTTTAATGCAGGGCCTTCGGGCTCTAATTTTGTAAATACCTTTAGCCGCAGCGTAAATTCGAATGAATTTAAAATAGATATCATTGCCACCAACCTAAAGGTTACGCAATTACCCATTGGGATTAGCAAAAACTCACCATTTCCACTTTCAATTGGAGGAACCGATAAATCGGGGAATATCGATAAAGAGTTCAGCAATGACATTAACCTTGCATTAACCCAGGGAAACGGCTTGCTTACATCAGCATTCGGTTTAACAAAACACCCATCGTTAGGAATTTCTACCTGGAACGATTTGCAGTACAATACCAATGGAACGCTAAAAATACTTGCCACAAGTGCTGGCATAAATCAAGTCGAAACCAATGCTATAAATGTTCTTAACGATTCCACATCGGTTGTGAGTACTGGGTTAAGCCAACCCGCTTCTGTTGGAATCTCATCGTTAAAAACTTATCCTGCATCAGCAGTTGAAGTATTAAGGTTTCGGATTAATGACATCGGCGAAACCGATGGATTAGCAACCATAGTAAGAAACATCAAAATCAGTAGGGCAGAAATTGCAGATGCTGCATCGTTAACCAAGGCAATTGGAGGGGTTTTGGTAAAAGTAAACGGTATTCCCATTGGAATCTCCGAACCCGATATCAAGGCTAACTATTTAACTTTTACAGTAAGCGAAAACAATTTGGTTGCTCTCGATGGGGGATTTATTGATGTTAGCGTATCGATCTTTTTAAACGAAACAGGGTTAACCGATAACCAAAAAATTCAACTTAAAATTGATGTAATAAACCATGAATTTACAACCTATCCAACAGGTTCAAAGTTTAACAGTACTTTTCCACAGCAGATTATCTCAAATATTTTTTGGATTGATGTGGTTGCCACTCAGCAAAAATTCTCATCAATCCCAACAAGGGTTGGAGTACTGCAACCTTTTATCATTTCGCTTAACACAACCGATTTGAATGGCAATACCGATAAAGATTTCACAGGCTCGGTTACACTTTCTAGGTTCATAGGCAACGGTATCTTATCCTTCCCATCGGGGTCAACAATGCCAATCATACAGGGCAGTAGTATCTTTAATGCTTTAACCTATAGCATTCCCGAAAAATTTGCACTGCTCGCATCGTGTACAACCCTTAATAATATCGCTTCGCCGCTAATAACCTGCGGCGACTCCGATGGTGGAGTTTCTGCAATAACCTCATCAACAAATCATATATCGATAAATAGCCGCTCAACCACCGCTCAAAAAGCGGTTGAGGTATTAAAGCTAAGGGTTTTCGATGGAGGAACAACGGATGGGCTACCACTAATCCCCACTCAGATTAAGCTATTCTGCTTCGATCCCACAAAAACGGAACTGTTAAATCTTCAGATTGGAGGTTTTGTGATGAAGGCCGACAATACTAATATCGATATAGAGTCTTACTCACTAACCAATGGAACTTTTGAGATTTTTCCAAGAGCGGGTAGTTTAATCATTGCAGATAAAGATACCGTTGAATTATCTATTTCAATCTACCTAAATAAAGGCAATATCACCGATAATCTTCCATTCAGGTTTTATATCCCTTCTGCCAATCATGGATGGTTATCCTCATCAACGGGTACAGGTTTTGCAAACAGCTTCAGCAATACCATCTATGGACCTGAAAGCACTGTGGAGGTTGAAGCAACAGACCTAAAATTCACTAAAACCCCTTTTTCAACCATTCCATCGCAGATATTCCCTATTCAAGTATCTGCCGTTGACACCTTTGGAAATATTGATATCGATTTTAATGATCGGCTAATCCTTAACCTGTATCAAGGAGAAGGTATTTTATCCTGCTCTAACATCAATCAAAATTTGACAGCTGGTTTTGCCGAATGGAGTGATGTAAGCCTCGATAAAGCGGGAGTCTATCGCTTCAAGGCGACAGGAGGTCTTTTGAGTATTGCATTATCAGATGAAATCATCTGCGGATTAGATAAAGATTGCCTAATCCAAGAGGAATTTGAGGGAGTCCTATATGAAAGTTGGCTCGGCTCAAACAACTGGCAACTTTCAACCATTTCGCCAATTTGCGGGTCAAAGTCATTACAGCATAAGCAAAGCGCAAACTCAGGAATAAGCACGCTTGCTATTCCTATAACATTCCCTACCATAGGCGATAAGCTGATTGAATGGAACTTCACCCTAAGGAATGGAGATTGGAATCCATCAACCGATAACTACTTCTACTTTGCCCTGATGGCAAGTTCTTCGGATTTAATTTCGGATGGATATTTTGTTGGGGTTAACCCATCATCGGGCAGCGACTATTTAACGCTTTGGAGGAACTCCCAGGGAGTTAAAATACCAGTCGTTAAGTCAATCTTTGACTGGAGTAAAAATGATGAAGTGAAAATTAAGATTGGATTGAACACAAGAGGCGAGTGGAAACTATGGTATAAACCTAAAACGTTACAATCATTCGTTTATGGAGGAACTGGCAAAAGCCATATCAATGCGCAAATGAGCTGGAGTGGACTCGTTTTCGGATATACATCGTCACGGTCGGACCAACTTTGGCTAGACAATCTAAGTATCTGTACTACCGATTATCCACCAATTCTTCTATCGGCAAATCCATTAAATCTTAATACGATTAAAATTCTTTTCTCGGAGCGCATTAATTCAGGTGATGCTTCATCGAAGGATAACTATTCAATTAACTATAAAGAAGGAGTATCTATCCGTATTAATGGCACCTCCACCTCATCAGATTTGCCTAATGAGGTTTACCTTAAAACAGAGCAATTGCCATTTGGGGAATTATTGCTTAAAGTTAATAGCATAAAGGGGCTGAATGGTTCATCCATTAAAGATAGCATCAATTTTGGGTTGAGCGAGGAGGGCTCATTGGGGAGATTGGTTATCAACGAGATAATGGCAAACCCCGAGCCAACCGTGGGTTTACCTAACTATGAATACATTGAGTTGTATAACCCAACATCTAGTACAGTTCACCTTGATGGATGGAAAATTCAGCTGAACGACTACAAGTTAAGCCTACCTCGCGACTCCTTGCTGCCAAATCAACATATAGTTCTTTGCTCAGCTATCGCAGCTTCAGCGCTTAGCGCCTTTGGTAAATCGATTGGCGTTACTGGTTTCCCCGCACTGCTAAATTCAGGAATGAATATTATGCTAAACGATTCGAATGGAGCGCTAATTTCTATGGTAAAATACAGCGACAGTTGGTATGGCGATGATACGAAAATGAACGGCGGTTGGTCTTTGGAGAAAATCGATTATCAAAACCTGATGGAGGGGAAAAACAATTGGAAAGCATCAACGTCATCAAATGGAGGAACACCATGCGCTGTAAATTCAGTTGCAGCTGCAAATCCTGACATTACGCCACCCCGATTGTTATCGGCAGAGGTTTTGACAGATACAACAATAGAATTGCTCTTCTCAGAACCAATGGATAGCTTGATGCTCACATTTGCCAATAATTTCGATATCGATAATGGAATCGGGCATCCTGTATCGGTAACGCTTATAGGAACCGAATATAGCACAGTAATCACTTCGCTTGTAAACCCTTTCGCTGTTGGCACAATCTACAATCTCTGCCTTGATCAGAACTTAACTGATTTCTCAGGAAATCATCTAATAAACAGTTGTGTTCCTTTAGCATTGCCGAAAACTCCCATTTGGAACGATATTGTAATCAACGAAGTGCTATTCAATCCTAATACCGGAGGTGTTGATTTTGTTGAGATCTTTAATCGCTCTGAAAAAACCTTCGATTTAAGCAACCTGTCATTGGCAAATAGGAATAGTACAACCAATCAGCTCGATGGGGTAAACACCGCCTCTGATACTACACGTTTGCTTTTCCCTAACGATTATGCAGTAATTACAGTTAACCCCGAGTTGGTTAAACGATACTACGTCACCGAGAACGACAAGGCTTTTATAAGAGTATCGGGAATGGCTTCGTTCAACAACGATGAGGGCCATGTTGTGCTTCTAGCCAAAGGTTTAGAAATTATTGATGAGCTGAGCTATAAAGAGTCAATGCACTCAAAGTTGCTTAACGATTTCAAAGGTGTTTCGCTCGAAAGAATTAACCCCAACTTAGCATCATCAAGCATACCAACATGGCAATCGGCAGCACAAACAGTAGGTTTTGCTACGCCAACCTACAAAAATTCTCAGTGGGTTGAACCTACAGCTAAAGATGACGCTTTTACCCTTTCGCCTGAAACCTTCTCGCCCGATGGCGATGGTCGGGACGATTATCTATTAATCACCTATAAACTCCCTATGGATGGGTGCATCGCGAATATTAGGGTGTTTAGCTCAAGTGGGGTTGAGGTAAAACGGTTGGCTTCAAATTTACTTATAGGAACAGCAGGAGTTCTAACGTGGGATGGCCTGAATAGTAGCAACCAAAAAGTACCCATTGGTATTTACATCGTCTATATCGAATACTTTAACCCAAATGGGGAAGTAAAGAAGCATAAGAAAACTTGTGTGGTGGCGGAAAAGATGTAAGAGAAAAAACATAGAGACTCAGAGAAACAGATATTTAATATCCAGCGTAGTTTCTCTGTGCCTTTGTCTCTCTATGTTCAATGTTTTTGAGTTCCCTCTACAACCCCTTCAGCATCTCCTCCATTATCAGGGTCATCTTTTTCTCAGCCTGTTTGCCAATCTCCTGCACCTCCTCGTGGGTTACAATCTTTATTTTCCCGAGTACTCCAAGGTCAGTTATAATAGATATTGCAAACACAGGCAGTTTCATATGTCGAGCAACGATTACCTCGGGGGTAGTTGACATTCCAACGGCATCGCCACCGATGATTCTGAAATACTGATACTCTTTAGGTGTTTCGAATGTTGGACCTGTTGTACCAACATAGCAACCTTCTTGAACCATAATACTATTCTTTTTAGCCACTTCCTTGGCTAAAGCTATAAATCTTTTATCGTAAGCATCGCTCATATCGGGGAAGCGAGAACCTAACTCGGCTATATTAGGCCCAATTAATGGATTAGGTATTAAATTGATATGATCATTGATAATCATTAGGTCGCCAATCTCGAAATTGGGGTTAACCCCACCGCTAGCATTTGAAACGAATAGGTATTTAATTCCTAAGAAGTTCAAAACCCGAACGGGGAACGTAACCTGTTTCATATCGTAACCCTCGTAGTAATGGAAACGACCCTGCATGGCAACCACCTTTTTCCCTCCCAACTCACCGAATATTAGCCTACCAGAATGGCCATCAACCGTTGATAAGGGGAAATTAGGTATGGTTTTATACTCTAGCAATTGCTGATTCTTGATATCACGAACCAAGCCGCCTAAACCAGTTCCTAGAATAATCCCAACTTCGGGTGTAATTGTTATCTTACTTTCTATAAACGCTACGGTTTCCCTAATTTTTTCGAGCATAGGTCAATATTTGATTTATAAAATTATTTTCTTGGTTATCAACGAATTCGATTTCAATGGGTATAAAGAATAATGCTTTTTTAATCTCTGTATCAAGATTTGATAGCCCTCGTATTCGGGCAGCATCCTTCTCGGTAGTAACCATTGATTTATGGAGTGATTTATTTTTTATGAAAGCTTCGATGATAGGCGAAAGTTTACTTTCGGAAAAGGAGAAGTGGTCGGGGAAGGTGTATGCTTCCACTAAATTCATCCTATTTTTTATGTGAGAAAAGAAAGAAATGGGATTTGCAATTCCTGCAAAAGCAAAAACATCTTGGTTCTTAATCAGTTCAAGGCTCAACCCAAATTCTTGGAATACAGGTTGTGGTTCACCATAGCTTATACCTGTAAAATAGACACTTTGCTTTTGACTTAACCTTAATTCATTAATTATGGATACCTTTTGCTCCTGGCTAAGATCCAAAGGACATTTAGTAATCAGAACAATATCCGCCCTCCGCTTCTCCTTTACGCTATCGCGTAATCGGCCCATGGGTAAAAAGTAATCGCGGGTAATTAACCGATTGAAGTCAATTAACAGAATCTGCAATCCCGCTTTTACCCATCGATGTTGAAATGCATCATCGAGAATAATTGCATCAAGGTCAGGGTTCTCTTTAATTAACGTTGAAATCCCATTTACCCTATCGGCATCTACGGCAACCTTTACAGCTGGGTATTTCAGCTTCATTTGCAATGGTTCATCACCCACTTCCACCGCCGTTGAAGCAGGGGTTACATAACCAAAACCTTTGGTTTTACGCCCATACCCTCGGCTAAGGGTTGCAACATTAAAACTTGTCGAAAGGATTTTTAGCAAATATTCAACGTGAGGGGTTTTGCCTGTTCCTCCAACGGTAATATTTCCAACACATATAACAGGCTTCTTGAACGAAATAGATTTCAGAATTCCGTAATCGAATAGAAGATTCCTAATCTTAACAATTAGCCCGTATAGCAGTGCGAAAGGAGCAAGCAGAAATGAAACCAATTTCAGCATAATATATTATTCTAGAGAACCCTGTCAAAGATATTTATTTTATCTCTATCAAGGTATTGATTGCCTTCGCTAATAACCAAAAGGGTGCTCCAACGCTGGAACACCCTTTATGGTAAAATGTAGTTTTCAATTAGTAAAGTTCAACGTTATAAGGAATTCTTGCTTGAATACCCTGATTCGAAAGCATATTCATTATGTTATTGTAATGCTTGTAGGCAACACCTAGTTCATCCCTCAGGATTGAAACCTTGGCCTTTCCTGTTAATTCCTCAATAATCTGCTCGAAAGGCTCTTTCTGTTTTGGAAGCTCCGTGATTCGGTAATCATCGAGTTTTGCTTTTTTAACGGCTACGTTAATGGCATCTTTTAATCCGCCAAACCCATCGATTAGTTTAATATTTTTCGCATTGACACCGCTCCAAACTCGACCCTGTCCAATTTCATCAACCCTGGCAATGGGAATATTTCTACCCTCAGAAACGTGACCAATAAATGTTTGGTAAATATCCTCAATGCTGAGCTGAACTACTGCACGCTCTTCTGCTGTTAATGGGCGATACATCGATCCGAAATCAGAATGCTTGTTGGTCGAGACAGTCTCAACGTTAATGCCCAATTTATTACTCAACACATTCTTAACGTTGAAGAGTATTCCGAATACACCTATTGAACCGGTAATGGTTGTGGGATCTGCTAAAATGGTATCAGCAGGAGCAGAGATGTAGTAGCCTCCCGATGCGGCCACATCTCCCATTGATACGATGACAGGTTTAACCTTTTTGGCTAAAACCAATTCGCGCCAGATTACCTCTGAGGCAAGGGCGCTACCTCCGGGTGAGTTAACCCGAAGAACAATGGCCTTAATGGTGCTATCGCGGCGAGCCTCTCGAATTACCTTTGAAATTCCATCGGAACCAATTGCCCCATCAGTAGCATTCCCAATGTTAATTTCACCGCTAGCATAGATTACAGCAATCTTATTTTTCGATAACCCCTTCCCTTTAAGGGGAGTAGGAAGTTTAGCATAGTCCTCTAGGGAAACAGAGGGTATGTCCTTCTTATCCGAAACACCTAGTTTTTTCTTTAGAATATCGATCACCTGATCCTTATATATTAAACTATCAACTAGCTTATTCTCCAACGTAGTTTTCCCATTCCGAATCATCATCTCATCGGCAAAACGATTCAGCTCAGCATTCGAAATGTTTCTCGATTTAGAGATTTCATCCACCCAATGGTTCCAGATGGAACCGATAAAAGTTGAAATCTGCTCACGGTTCTCGGAGCTCATTTTATCGAGCATATAGGGCTCAACGGCACTTTTAAATTTACCATGCCGAATAATTTGTGGCTCTATACCTATTTTCTCTAAGATATTCTTGTAATACATTACCTCTGCGCGTAAACCTGTCCAAGCAACTGCTCCTTCAGGGTTCAAATATATCTTATCTGCCACCGATGATAGGAAGTAGGCCTTTTGACCGTACAAATCGTTATAGCTGATAATGAACTTGCCTGATGCTTTAAAGTCGATAAGCGCATTTCGAATTTCGTTAACGGTAGCTGCTCCAGCATTAACAGCATCTACCTCCATGAAAATTCCCTTTATCTTGGGGTCATCCTTTGCATTTTCAATAGCCTTAAGAATGTTATTAAGCCCAAGCGATGTTCTAGGCTGTAAGCTTTCAAAGTCAAATCCGTTGAAAGGGTTATTTGACGATCTGTCAACAATTTCTTTGTTCAAATTGATGTAGAGAATTGAGTTGTCCTTCACCTCTACCAATTTATCGGACGAAGCCATCATTCCCCCTACAATTCCTATTAATATTAGTAAGCATAGAAACGATGCAATGATAAAACCGAGAATGGATGCGAGTAAATATTTAAAGAATGTTTTCATGGTTGATAAGTTTTTTTATTTTGTTAAAACTATTTGACAAACAAAAAGTATAAAAATAACGTTTAATCGTTATGTTTGGATAATTTTTTGAAATAAATTTGTTCACCTTTTTCAAACAACCTCGAAATGGCAAAAGTTTACTTTGTGATTGGCGGAAACCTTGGGGATAGAGAGCGTTATATTGAAAGAACGAAGAGCTTAATCTCGGAACGAGTCGGTTATATTCTAAGGATTTCCTCTTTATATGAATCGGAGCCTTGGGGCTTTGAGCATGAACAAAATTTCTTAAATCAGGTGCTAATTGTTGATACTCAGCTTAGCCCTGCTGCAATTCTGCTCGAAATTTCATTTATTGAAGGAGTACTAGGGAGAGAAAGGAATGGACATGGATACTCGGCACGTACCGTTGATATCGACATCCTGTTCTACGATCAGCAGGTAATCCTCTCACCAAGTTTGGTTATCCCTCATCGGTTCTTGCATAAAAGGCTATTCGTGCTTACACCACTCGCCGAGGTTGCACCCGATTTTATTCACCCCCTTTTCTCGGTAACCATTCGTGAGCTGATCTCAGTTTGCGAGAGTACCACTAAAGTATGGAAGTATCAACCCGTTGAGGTAGAAAATTAGCATTTACACCTTACTCCCATAGGCCAAATCGCCCGCATCGCCCAACCCGGGTACAATGAACGATTTTACGGTCAGCTCATCGTCAACGGCGCCAAGCCAAAGGGTAACGCTCTTTTGGGGTAAATTTCGTTTCATATAATCAACACCCTCCTTCGATGCGATAACCGACACAATGTGGGTATGCTTTGGTGTTCCTTTCTCAAGTAACGCTTTATAGGATAGAAGCATCGATGCCCCTGTAGCAATCATCGGATCGGCAATAATTAAAACTTTACCATCTATTTTTGGGCATGAGAGGTGTTCGAACTGTATGTGAAAGCTACCATCCTTGCTGTACTTCCTGAATGCTGAGATAAAAGCGTTCTCCGCTTTATCGAAAAAGTTCAGCATACCCTGATGTAGTGGAAGTCCTGCTCGAAGAATTGTTGCCAACACCAATTGATCGGTTGGAAGGTTTACTTCGGCTTCGCCAAGCGGGGTTTGCACCTGATGGCTCTCGTAATGCAGCTCTTTGCTCAGCTCATACGAAAAAATCTCCCCTATTCGTTCGAGGTTTCTACGAAACCGCATCGAATCGTTCTGAACCTTAACATCGCGGAGTTCTGCTATAAACTGATTAAGGATTGAGTTACTGTCGCCAATTACTTTAACCATAATATATCCCCTCCAAATTAATAGTAATCTGAAAATAAATGATTTGGTGCAAAATAGTAAAAGATTTCAATACTTTGATTTCTTTGCATGAGTTATTCCAACGCTAAAGGTATTTTTTTAAAACAGCAATGCTTGGTGGAATAAGCTAAGTTTAAACTTATCGTAAATTTTCAAGCTATCCTTTTGAAAAAATCCCTACTTTTACAAAAACAAACTTCAACCCTATGGTGCTGTTAAGCCCCAATGCTTGGTGGGAAGGGCTTAACGCCTTTACGAAAGTATATTGGTTAATAACAATCCCAGCATCGCTTATCTTTGTTATACAAATGGCATTGCTTTTCTTTAATGCCGATTCAAAAACTGAAACCATTAAGGTCTATAGCGCTGAGGCTGGCATAACCTTTAAACTTTTCAACTTCAGAAACCTCATCGGGTTTTTTACTGTTTTTGGATGGAGCGGATTGGCATGTATTGATGTAGGTCTATCGAACGAGCAGATCATTATAATCTCTCTGATTCTTGGATTGGTAATGATGCTTTCAATGGCTGTTGTTTTCTTTTTCTTAAAAAAGCTGATGAAATCGGTTAAAGAGGGTCTAGAATAACGTCAGTTCGACATAAGGAAGTGTACTATAATGCTAATATTCGATGATAAAGTAACTATTCTTTTAACCTTGAAATGATGGAATGATGGATTAATGGAAGAAAAATGCTTGAAAAGCCCCAATATTCGAATAATCCATTATTCCAACAAAATTTATTTGCAAAACGATTAAATAACAGGGATTTGGCTACCTCCTTAAATCGAACTCACGTTAGAAAAAAGATAATCCGAGCCATTTCATGACTCAGATTATCTTTTTTGAAACTTCTCAAACTACTTTCCAAGCTCCGAAGCTCGCTTGCTAAGGGTCTTATCCTCCTCCGTTTCGGTCTCCATTTTAATGCCATGTGCTCGCGGTTTTGTGTTCTCGTCAACATGAACAAAAGTAATAAAACCATCCACTATCACTGAATCGGGTTTGCTAACACGAGCAACCTTAACGTAAGCGATCAGGCTGCTTTTGCCCGTATGCACAATCTTGCTAGTATAGCAAATACACTCCCCTGGTTTAACGGGACTGCTAAAGTACATTCCATGTATCTTTAGGCAAATAATATCATGAGGATTTATCAAAGATGATGCTGAAACAAACCCCGATTCAACAAACCATTCCGCGCTACGCCCAGCGTATAGCGTTCCATGATGGTTTAAATCCTCGCTCTTTACTAACCGATGGGTTGGATATTCTTTTATCTTCATATTCTTCATTTTAGGGTACAAAGTTAGAACCAAAAAAGCAACTTTAGAAAACTGGAGGGTATGTTCTAAAGCTAACTGTTAGCAATAGTATTTACCAACAGGCTGTACCACAACTTACGATTTACATTCTCTATTCTCCGTTTTACATTTTACATTGAATTAATGCATAATGTAGATTGTTGAATGTAAAATGCAGAATTAACGACTGTTTTGTTAGAAGCAGCAGTTTGTAATGTTGATAAGCATGAGCCTAAGCCAAACAATGGTTGGATTATTTTCTTAAAGTCATAGAAATTAATTGAATTTGATATGGAAAAAATAGTAGGAATCAGGCATACCCTAAGCAAAACGAGTGTGCTTGATGAGTAAAAACAAAAAAACAGGTTCTTTTATTAAATTATTTTGTAACTTACAATAACTTATTCTATTACTATAATGAGAAACATTTCTCATCTATGACAAGGTTTACAGAATTAACATTGTAGCTAATTCCACTGAAATAGAACTTCTATGAATAAATATCTAATTATTCTAATGGGATTACCTGGCTCTGGGAAAACAAAATTAGGTAAAGCCTTAGAAATAAACCTCAACGATTCTAAACATCTCCAAATTTTAACTATACTTAGGGGTATTGGTCTCAAAAAGTATAGTCGGAAAAAAGCTCAACTGATCGAAGACCTGTTCTTTGCTACTGCTAAAAAAGTGCTCAATTGCAGAAATGTTTTAATTCTTGAAAATGTTTTTTCAACCTCCTTAATAAAATATAATGCTTTGAACTTTGCAAGGAATTGTAAAAGAGAAACCCTGTTAATTGAGCTAACCACGCCAGAGATAATTGCCAAAAAAAGGATAAAGAGTAGACCAAAAAAAGATAAATTGGTGAGCGATTCAAGAGACCCGAAACATTATGACAAATCTGCAATGAGATGGGAAAGTATCCGAATAGATCCACACAAATACCCAAATATATCCACTATGAGATTTTATAATCACGACATAGTGGATCTGTCCTATATCGAAAACATTCACATTACATTTCAAATAGAACCGCTTTACAGTCAGGTCCTCCAAGTAATCAATCAAGAATTCCACGTTTGCAAAATCCAAGATAGCGGTTTTACAATTGAAAGAGACAGGATGAGGGAGGAGGTTTCTTCTTTAGGCTGAGGGTGTGAATAAATCATTGGGTTCGCTTAAGACTCTACCTTATTTGAAAATATCCCCGCTCAGCATAGTGTTGTGCGTATGCGTTAGAGCGCAGGCTGACTATGTCGTAACTGAACAGCGATCCCCTGACCGCACAAAATACAGCATTTTTAGCAGAATGCTTTACTTTACCGTAAGCAAAAAAAAGTTGTTTTTTTAGAGCGGTCAGGAGACCGCTATTTAAACAAGCGTGGTTAGGAAACTAAGCTTAGCGAGGGCAAGGCAGGCATCATTCCTTTCTTCCAATTAATCCATAATGATAATAAACAAGCCGTTAAGCTAGTTCTTACATCGAACTGACGTTAATTAACTTTCCCTTTAATAGTTGGCCTGCTCACAAAGTAAACACCCATGAATACCATTACTGTGGCAATAATTTTTGGCGTATCGAGCAAATCCTGACCAATAATAATAGCAACTATTGAAGCAATTACAGGTTGAGTGTAGTTGTAGATACTCACTGTTGTTGCCCTTACCTGACGAAGCCCCCAACTCATAAGTAAATAAGCGATGAAAGTTGATCCAAGCAAAACAAAGAGAATTGATCCCCAAATCGATGCGGGTATCGACGACCAGCTATTCTGAGCTAAATCGCTAAAACCTAATGGCGTAATAAATACTAACCCAACAAAGAAAACACCTCTCATCACCGTTATGGGATCGTAGCGCTGCATTAAAGGTTTTGCAACAACAAGGTAGCCAGCATATGCAAAGGTACTTAGGAATATCATCAAATTTCCAAGGAAATGCTCCGAGCTAAAGCTGATAACGCCACGGTTAAGAATGATTAGTAAGGCTCCGCAAGCACCAACAATCATCCCAAAAATTTTCATGAGTGTAATACGTTCTCCAATTGCCAATGAGGCAATAATCATAACAAGGATTGGGTTAATGGTTACAATAATGGCCGAATCAATGGGCGATGTAAAATTTAACCCATTTAAAAATATGAACTGATTAAAGGCAACACCCAGAAACCCTGCAGCAATAAATCGGAGATAATCTTTACGTTGAATCTTCTCTTTTTTAAAAAAAAACGAAAGCAGATAGAAAAGGGTAAACGCAGTAATTATTCGCAAAAGGGTAAACCCATTGGGCTTTAAATAATTGGGCATAATCCCCTTAGCCACAGCATAGTTAATACCAAAAAAAATATTTGCACCGAGTATGGAAAGATGAGCCTTTACAATCTTATCTTTAAGCATGAATGTAGTTATCAATCATAAAATAATGCCGACAAAAGTATTGAAAAAAACGCAACCTCTCAACATGGAAATACGCCTACCTCCTGATAGGCCATAGCCGTCAACCTAAGAAAACAAACCCTTATTATTTTTCTCTATTCCCATTGGTTTTCCTCCTACCCTCCCCATTGTTGGCAGGGAGTGCACAGAGTTTTTTGAGCAACTATATCTCTCGAAAAATAAAATACTCCATTCTTTCAATCACCCTGTAATCATTCGGCAGATAGATAAGCACGTTTTGATATATTTTTCCAAAAAATAGTTACTAAAAAATCAAACCCCACTAATTGACCTTACAATTAATCATTAGTTTAACCTGTATTTAACGATTCAGTAACATTTTATTCCTATTTTTGTTACCCAACGAATTGTAAAATGCACAAGATAAAAAACAATATCAACGAGAACTCGTTAGCCAAAATAAAACTAAGAAGTGCATTTTACCCGATTATCATTGGGTTAGGCGTTGTTGGTTATCTTTTTTATAGAGAGTTTAATCCTAAGGCATTCGATGTTATAACTTTTAGTACATGGTCGGTTCTTTGGCTAATCGTTGCATTCTGCTTTATGGGTTTGCGCGACTTCGGGTATATGCTTAGGCTTAGAGTTCTTACCGATAAAATGTTAACCTACCGCCAATCATTCAGAGTGGTTATGCTATGGGAATTCACCTCTGCCATAACCCCTTCGGCTATCGGTGGAACGGCGGTTGCTACGCTATACATCAACAAGGAGGGGTTAAGCATAGGTCGAAGTTCGGCCGTGGTGATGATAACCTCGTTTCTCGACGAACTTTACTTTATCCTATTCTTTCCAATCGTTCTATTGATTGTATCTCCTCAAGCACTTTTTGGTTTGGGTATAACAACTGGTGGCGCAGTAAACTTTTCCGAAGACCTTTTTCTCTTCTGCCTAATCGGGTATATCGTTAAATTTGTTTGGGTAGTTCTGTTATCCTATGGGCTATTCGTTAATCCACGAGGTCTAAAATGGCTGCTGATGCTGGTTTTCAAACTTCCCCTTTTACGACGATGGAAGCAGGGTGCAAACAGAGCAGGTACTGATATTATCCACAGTTCAATTGAATTCAGAAAGAAATCCCCTGGGTTTTGGCTTAAAGCATTCGGAACAACTTTTTTATCGTGGACTTCAAGATATTGCGTTGTAAATGCTTTGCTTTTAGCGTTCTTTTCTGTTGGCGACCATTTCCTAATCTTTGCCCGCCAGCTGGCCATGTGGATAATTATGCTCATAAGCCCTACCCCTGGAGGGAGTGGGTTTGCCGAGTACGTTTTTACCCGATACCTTGGTGAATTCATCCCTGTTGATGCAGCAATGCTTGGATCTGTTGTTATTGCAATGGCTCTGCTTTGGAGAATAATCAGCTATTATCCTTACCTGCTTATTGGGGCAATAATTTTCCCTAAGTGGATCAAAACGAAGTTTGTGAATAAGGAAATATAGTTTATACCGATAATAATATAGAACGCTGATTTAGGCTGACTTCATTGTATTACAAGCAATGACTTCCATCTGAGAATCGTTCTAAATAATAAAACCATTTTACACAATAATAAAACCATTTTACACATATAAAATTTTATAAGAATGATAGCCTTCTACATTACCGGATCAAGTTCAGGAATTGGTAAAGCCATTGCTGAGCAGGCACTGCAAATTGAGGATTCGATTGTATATGGATTTTCGAGGACTTGCAGTATTGAAAACCCCAATTACAAACATGTTACCATCGATCTAAGCAATATCGAAGAGGTTTTAAGCATCACCCTCAAAAATCATCCGGGTGCATATAAGGTAGTGTTAATAAATAATGCAGGGATTATAGGCGATGTTAAGCCAATCGGGAAACAGAGCAACGAATCGATTGTAAACGTTTTTAATCTGAACACCATTTGTCCTGCAATTCTCTCCAATAAATTCATTCAAGCCTACAAAGGGGAAGATGTTTCAATGGTAATTATTAATATCAGCTCGGGTGCAGCAAGAAGACCCATTGAATCGTGGGCTACCTACTGCGCATCAAAAGCTGCTATCGACATGTTCTCGCAGGTACAGCAGGCTGAAAATGGGTATGATTCCAAAAACCTAAAAATTTTTTCAATAGCCCCTGGAATTGTCGATACCAATATGCAGGAGCAGATAAGGACAACCAAACCGCAAGATTTTCCTCATCTTGAGAAGTTCATTGGGTATAAAACCAAGGGACAGCTCTTTTCGCCTGATTTGGTTGCAAAGAAAATTCTTGAAGTAATCGATAAACCCGAGGTTCATCAGAACGTGTTGCTCGATGTAAGGCAGCTATAAAACCTTTACTTACGCTTTCTCTTGAATTGAGCGAATAAGCGATTCGAGTATTAAACGACCATCGGTATTCCCAAGCTCATCATCGGATGCTCGCTCGGGGTGAGGCATCATCCCGAATACGTTCATGCTCTTGTTGCAAACACCTGCAATATTTTCAAGCGATCCGTTTGGATTAACGGCCTCTGAAACACTACCATTTTCGTCGCTATAGCGGAAAAGGATTTGACCGTTCAGGCGCATATCGGCAATGGTTTTGCGATCGGCATAATACTTTCCTTCACCATGGGCAATAGGTACTTTTAGCGCTCTATTGCGTGGTAGATTATTCGTTAGGGGAGCTGTTTTGCTATCGGGAATTAGAAAAACATTTTTACAAGAAAATTTACGGTGATTGTTATGCAGAAGAGCACCTGGTAAAAGCCCTGCTTCACATAGAATTTGAAATCCATTGCATATTCCAAAAACGTACCCCCCATTATTGGCAAACTCAACTACCTCCTTCATAATCGGGGAGAAACGCGCCAATGCTCCTGAGCGAAGATAATCGCCATATGAAAACCCCCCTGGCAACACAATAACATCAACATTCTGAATATCGGTATCCTTATGCCATAGCTCAACAACTTCTTGCTCAAGGATATTCTTCAAAACATAGACCGTATCGCGGTCGCAGTTTGAACCTGGGAATATTACAACACCAAATTTCATAGTAGCGATTTCAATTTCGGGGCAAAGATAGATATAAAAAATTAGCTTCCAAAGGGTGTACTTAGTCTGTTCATTCGAAGGGAGTAAATCGTTGAGTGAATGAATATGAGTGAAATATATTGGGAAACAAATTATAATTCTGATTCATTTTATTGACGTTAAACCTTTTCTAATAGCCAGAACTATTCAATAAATCATTAAAATAGAACACATCGGTTTTACTTGTTGGTTCATCAAGATTTCATAACTTTAGCAAAACTCAAAGCGTTATGAAGTATATTAAAATCATAGGCATTGCGCTGCTAACCGCTCTTCTCTTTTTGGGAATATTTATTGCCTACTCAACCATTAGTTACTATAATCCTCCTCAGGAACTATTAATCTGTCAAACATCAAACCCCGATACAATACCATGCAATACCGAAATGAGCATTGAATCTTGGAATATCGGGTATGCAGGGCTTGGCGATAATATGGATTTTTTCTACGATAGCGGGAAAAAAGTTCGTGACACCTACGAGCGAACGCTTATCAACCTCGATTCTATCACACGGTTCATAAAAAATGGAACGGCTTCAGCCTTTTACCTGATTCAGGAGATTGATATTGATTCCAAGCGAAGCTATAATATCAACGAAATGGATATAATTCTTGCGCTTAAACGCTACAACTCAGCCTTTGCTCCAAATTATTTGGTAAAATTTGTTCCTATTCCACCCTCATCTCCGCTAGGGAAAGTCAGTTCAGGGGTAATGAACTTAAGCCGATACAAACCTATCAGCTCAACCCGATATGGATACCCCGGACAATTCGGTTGGCCCAATAGGCTTTTCAACCTTCGAAGATGTATGCTTGCCAATAGGTACCCAACTAAAAATGGGAAAGAGTTCATTATCATTAACACCCACATGTCGGCCTTCGATGATGGTAGCCTAAAAAAGCAGGAGATGCAATATCTGAAAGACTTTATTCTTATTGAGTATATCAAAGGGAACTACGTTGTGGTGGGTGGCGATTGGAATCAAGCCCCTCCTCATTATCGGCTTAACACCTTTGGCGAAGGCTATAAAGTTGAATTCTTTAAACTGACCAACATCAGCCCCGATTTTATGCCAACGGAATGGAAATGGGTCTTTGACCCAAATTATCCTACCAATCGATACCTCAACGAACCATATACAGTAGGAAAAACATTCAGTTCGATAATAGATTTTTTCCTCGTTTCACCCAATATCGAAGTTTTGGATAGCCGTACAATTAACCTAAACTTCAGGTACTCCGATCATAACCCTATATCAATGAAATTTAATTTAAAGTAATGGCAATTTAATGATTTTGAATAGATAAAGAATTACCATAAATCGCACGATTAGCTATTGCCAAGTCGGCATCATTAATCAAGCTAAAGGCTGAATTCATATTAAATTTATCACATATTAGTCATTCATTTTAAAATAAACCCTCTAAGACCTTTGCAGATTTGCAAAGTATTTATATTTTTAGCAAGTTTAAGCTTGATCACTTTTATATTTTTTTCAAGTTTGAATGGGAAGTATTTTTTAGCTAGTAGTATTGAATCAGGGGTTGGTAACCTGATTAATTTTCAGGCATTTTCGTATGATTGTAACGGATCAGGATCTTCAATACTTTGTAACGACACTTAAGAATGTCACCAAATACGATTTTTCGGAATACTCCGATAAATCATTAAAACGACGTCTGTTGAAGGTCCTAACCGACCTCAACCTTGACCTAATCGGTCTGCTTACCAACATCAAGCAGGACAGCTGTTTTGCCGAGAATATAGTTAAGGAGATTACGGTTAATACCACCGAGCTCTTCCGCGATCCCCCGGTTTGGCATCTACTCCGTTCACGGGTTCTTCCACGGTTCAAGAACAATAAAACCATTAATATTTGGCATGCTGGGTGTTCAACTGGGCAAGAGGTTTACTCCATGATGATTCTGCTAAACGAGATGGACATGCTCGATAAAGCGAAAATATTCGCTACCGACCTGAATACCGATGTGCTTGAGGCCTCAAAAAAGGGGGTTTACAAATACCGATTCAACATCGGTTATCTCGATAATTTCGATAAGGTTATAAAGCAGAACCCTCTCAATTTTGAGGAGTACAACGATATCCCCTACGAGAAATATTTCGATATCGATAAGCTGAAGGATACCATCACCATCAAGAAATTCCTTACCGAGAAACCCATTTTCCGGAAACACGACCTCGTAAACGATGGGAACCTGTTTTTTGCAAAATTCGATTTAATCCTTTGCCGAAACGTAATCATTTACTTTAACTATAGCCTTCAGAATAAAGTATTTGAACTATTTCATGCTAACTTATACCCTAAAGGGTGCCTCTTGCTCGGAATGCACGAAACAATCCTAGGCCCTTGGGCGAATAAGTTCGAGAAAATTGGTCAAGCATACGTTAAAAAATAGTTGAGTCGCACAAATAAATAGAATTGAGATGAAGTACACTCGAAACCTGAACCTGAATAAGCAAATCCTACTATTCACCATCCCGATAGTAGTGATCTTGTATGCAGCCTCTGGTTTCTCGGTTTTCCAACTATCGAAAAAAAGGGTATTAACATCGACCCAAACCGAGATGGAGGTTTATCTCAACAAAATGGCTGAAATAGTTCAGCTGGTCGAAGGACAAACCGGTCAGGGGTATAGCAATTCCGATTATCTAATCCTCAAACCGTTCTTCAACCAAACCGCTTACTATAAATCCGATTTCCCATTTATATTCGATAATTCGGGGCAATATATTATTCATGCCTTCAAGGAAGGGCAAAGAATTCCAAGCATTCTACTTCAAGAAATAAAAAGATCACGCTCGAAGGAAGGATTTATCAGCTATACTGATTATAAGGATGGTCACAAGCAGGACAGACTGATAAGCTACAAATACATTGAGCCCTATGGGGCATACCTCGGAATATCAGTGAATAAAAGCGATGTGCTCGAAAGTCTATCGCAGAATAAAGTAGTGCTAATACTTGTAGTGATATTTGCCTCTCTTGTTTTCTTTCTAACCATTACCCTTATCCTAAAGCCCGTTATCCAATTATTAAAACAAATAACGCAAGCAGTAAAACAATTGTCAGAGGGTGAAAATCCCGACAAGATTGATTTTAATCAAAACAATGAACTTGGGCAGATTGTAGAATCTATCAACGATTTAATTGATAATATAAAGCAAAAGGCTGACTTTGCAAACGAAATTGGCAAGAATAATCTCGATGCAGAGTTTAGCGCCCTTGGAGAACAGGATGTTCTCGGCACATCTCTTCTTAACATGCGCCAAAGCCTAAAAATGGCTAATGAAGAGGATGGCAAGCGAAAAAGCGAAGATGAACTACGGAATTGGGCGACCGCAGGCCTTGCAATGTTTGGAGATATACTCCGTCAGAATAATAACAATCTCGCCAAACTCTCCGATAATGTAATACAAAATCTCGTTAACTACCTCAACGCCAATCAGGGCGGTCTATTTATATATAACGATGATGATCCTGAATTTAAGCACCTTGAGCTCCTTTCAGCCTTTGCTTTTAATCGCAAAAAATTCTTCGAGAAAACGATTGCTCTTGGCGAAGGGTTAGTAGGCACTTGTGCTGTAGAAAAAGAAACAATTCACCTCAAAGAGATACCAACCGAGTATATCCGCATAACATCGGGTTTAGGCGAAGCGGTACCAACCTCTCTGCTTATCGTTCCGCTCAAACTTGAAGAGGCCATATTCGGAGCCATTGAAATTGCCTCCTTCCATGAGTTCAAAGATTTCGAAATTGATTTTGTTGAGAAAATCGGGGTAAGCATCTCGTCAACCCTATCGTCGGTTAAAAATAATATTCGAACAAACATGCTCCTCGAACAATCACAACAGCAGCGCGAGGAAATGGCTGCACAGGAGGAGGAGATGCGTCAGAATATGGAGGAGATGCAGGCTACACAGGAAGAGATGTCGCGTAAATCGCTGGAAATGGAGGGTATGACTGCAGCCATCAACGAAGCATTGATATTCTGTGAGCTGAACGAAGATGGAAGCATCAGCAACCCCAATAATAACATCATCACTTTAATGGGATGCACACGAGGAGAACTTGAAGGGGAAAATCTTTCGGAGTTTATTCATACCGATGAGAAAGGAATGTTCAGAGGCACATGGTCCGAAGTAATGTCGGGAATCACCTATAAGGGCACTATGCACTGGGTGGATAAAAACAGTAACGAGTTGTACATACTCGCTAGCATAAGCCCCGCTTTTGATGAATTCGGCTCAATCTTCAAAATATACTTCCTTGGCCAGGATGTTACTGAATCGAAACTACTTGAAATACGTGCACAGAAACAGGCCGAGGAGATTGAGCAAACCCTGCTAGAAATCCAAGTTGAACAAGAACTCAATTTACAACGTGACGATGAAATGAAAGCGCTCCTTCAAGCGCTTGACCATACTTGCCTCATTACTGAACTCGATCCAGCAGGTGTAATCACATACATCAACAATAAAAACATCCAAGTACTCGGGGGTATAAAGGAAGAAATTGAAGGGCAGCTAATCGCCGAAGTCGATTTCGTGGCCAAGAACAACCCCAAAGAGTTTAAAAAATTCTGGGATAATCTTTCCAAGGGCAAAAAGCAGAATAGGGAGTTTAGCCTGACCCTCAAGGGGAAAGAGATTACCATCTCGGAGGTCTATACCCCTATTATTAACGATCACAACCAGGTTACAAAGATTATAAATATTGGCTTCGATATTTCAGAGATAAAGAGAAAAGAGAAAGAGATGAGCGCATTAATCGCCGAACTCGAAACCTTAAGGAAGAAAAAACAATAAACAGGGATTATACGAATATGATTAGGTACGAAATAGGCATAGTAGAGACCCGTAATGTTATCAAATCGATACTTGATACCTATGGATACGACTTTAGGGATTATGCGCTCACTTCTTTTAAGCGGAGGCTAGAGCAGGTAATCATGAATAATGGGTTTAAGGATGCCGATGGTTTAATAAGCCGCCTTTCGGGCAATAAGGATTATTTCGATCTATTCTTACAGGAGATTACCCCTGAAACAACCGAAATGTTTCGCGACCCTTCTCTTTGGAGAACCATTCGCGATGAAATACTTCCGGATTTGATGAAAGGAGGCCCATCAAAGCCAAAACTTTGGGTTTCCGCTTTCGATTCGGGGGAGGAGCTGTACTCCTTAGCAATCATTCTTAAAGAGGCGGGACTTCTTCCGGAGGTTCAACTTTACACTTCGGCAATCTCCGATAAAGTAATTGACAAAATCAAAAGCGGTAGGATTGATGCAAAAGAGCTAGAGGTTAACGAGGCCAACTACCTCCGGTTTATAGGGAAGCGGAACTTCTCCGACTACTATAAAAACGAGAATGGGCAAACAATCCTCGATACAAGCTTGATTCATGGGGTAAACTTTATTAAGCTAAATACCGTTTATGATAGTGCCCCTGGAGGTATCAAATTAATACTATTCCGAAATCAGATGATTTACTACAATCAAATACTTCAGGATAAAGTGATGTATCAGCTTTCGAACAGTGTTGTTCCTGGGGGTTATTTAGCTATAGGGGTTAAAGAAACTTTGGAAAATACAAACACAAGCAATAAATTTACTGTGTTTAACGATTTGGATAAGATTTACAAGAAAAAAACAACGTAAAATTGAACTATAAAGCAGTTATAATTGGCGGATCGGCAGGAAGTTTTCAGGTTATTACCCGAATACTCCATTCGTTGCCCCCTACATTTCCCCTTCCTGTGCTACTCAGCTTGCACAGGCTTAAACACATTCGTAGCGGTTTTGTCGAGGCTCTTTCCATTAAGGCATCAATACCCATAGTAGAACCCTTCGACAAGGAGCAAATAAAACCCGGAAGAGCATACCTTGCCCCAGCAAACTATCACATGTTTATTGAGCTAGGAAACAAAATTGCCCTTTCGACCGAAGAATCGGTTAACCATTCAAGGCCAAGCATTGATTTATCGTTTATCACTGCTGCTCAGGTATATCGCGAGAAATTAGTGGGAATAATCCTTTCGGGAGCCAATAGGGATGGTGCTTACGGGTTAAAGAAAATAAAAGACCTCGGAGGAACTGTTATTGTGCAAGATCCTTCCGAATGCCAAGTAAAAACCATGACAGAGGCTTCACTTAAAATGACCAATGTTGATCATATACTATCAACCCAAGAGATAATCAAGTTTTTACAAAACATAAAAACAACCGCTCCATGAGACTGCTTCAACCATACTCAAAATACTTGCCAGGGGTTTTACTAATCCTCCTGTTCGTATTTGTTTTATTGGTGTTCAGATCATTTCACAATACCCTTCTCGCATCGGGTGTAAATGCTACGCCTGCATGGGGTATCGTATTCATGATTTTAATTGCGTTTATCGGAATCATCTTCTACCTACTTATCCTTAACGGTAGCAACCGATCGAAAGTCTTAAAGAAAGAGATCGAACTTTTAGTCCGCAGGCTTGAGGATACTAAAGTTCAAAAAGAGAGTAAAAAAGAAACTGTTGTAAAAGAAAAAATTGATATCGAGAAAGAAGCAAAAGCGATTATCCCATCTAACAATGATAATACTGAAAAATTCGGAGAAGCCCTTTTGCAGAACTGCGCCCGTCGATTACAGATTGTTCAAGGATTGCTATACCTAAAAAATCCTGCTGATGGGGTGTTCTCTTTTAAATCTGGTTATGCCTTTTTCTCCGAATCAGAACCGATAACCTACATCGAGGGAGAAACCTTGGCGGGTCAGGTGGCTAAAAATAAAATAGTGCTAAACCTCAGTAAAGTGCCCGATAACTATATTGCAATAATGTCGGGCTTAGGCGAAGGATCTCCTAGTCATTTACTAATTATTCCTATCATTTCAGCTAACAACGAAACCATTGGTATAATAGAATTGGCATCGTTTAAATCATTTAGCAGCGAAGTTGAAGAACTTTTTGCTTATATTGGACAAAAACTTGGCGAGAAATTAACCCAAACATCGAAAACTTAGCGAAAAAGTATGACATCTATCGGCAAAATATCAGACACTTCTAGCGGAAATGTAATTCGCCAAAGAGTTATTCTGGCTGCAGCCTTTGGATTGCTATTCCCATTAACGGCATGGATTATTGACCTATCCATCAAGGATATTCCATTCTCAGCTGCGGGTATCGCTAAGCTACATAGCGTTAACCCCACACATTGGTTCATCGATTTTATCCCCATACTATTCGCTTCGTTCGCCTTTCAACAGCTAAGAAAGCATTACGAAAAAACGACATTTCTTGAGAGCGAGCTGCAACAGCGCGACTCCGACATCAGCAAGAATGCCCTTTTTGCTAAAAAGATTGGGGAGGGTGAATACAACGCCCCATTCGAAGTAACTGATGAAGACGACATTCTGGGCAAGTCGCTTCTGGTTATGCGCGACAACCTGCTCTCCAATCAGCAAAAGGAATCGGAGCTGAACTGGATTACCAAGGGGAAGGAAGATATATCGTACATCCTACGGCTTCATAATAACCTCGATGAGCTCTCTTACGATGTACTGGTTAAGCTGATTAAATACATCAACATCGTTCAGGGAGCGCTATACATCTATAACGATGAGAAAAAGATACTCGTAAACTTAGCAACCTACGCATACAACCGTAAAAAATTCGTTAACCAAGAATTCAGGATCGGAAAAGGGCTAATCGGTCAGTGCGCCTATGAGAAGGACTTCATCTACCGTACCGAGATTCCCGACGATTACGCAACAATGACCTCTGGTATTATGGGCGATAAGAAGCCCAAAAGCATACTAATAATTCCATTAATCACCAACGAGAAGCTACAAGGAGTCGTTGAATTCGCCTCTATTGACGATGAAATACCTGAGCTAACCATTCAGTTCCTCCGTGAAGTTGGTGAGATTATAGCTCGAACAATCTTTAACCTCAGCGTTAACCAAAAGACTGAACGATTGCTTCAAGAAGCACAGCAAATGACCGAAGAGCTGAAGGAAAACCAAGAGGAACTTCGTCAGAATGCCGAGGAAATGCGTGCTACCCACGATGAGCTCGAAAAGTCGAACGCACAGCTTGAGGATAAAATTCAGGAAGTTGAGAATGCCCAAAAGAGGCTTCACTCCCTGCTTGAAAACGCCTCTGAAATAATATCCATTTACAATCAAGATCTAAGGCTTACCTACGTTAGCCCCTCGGTTACAAAAATTCTCGGCTATACTCCGCAGGAGATGATGGGAGGTAAAGACGTTGACCGATTAACCCGAAAAGGGGAGATTGATCTGAATCAGATGTTCGAGAATTTAACCCTAAACCCAAGGGTTCCAATCACCATTCAATATACTTTCATGAAGAAGGATGGTGAGAAAATTTTTCTTGAGGTAACCGGACGAAACCTACTCGATGACTCAGCCATTAATGGAATCATCCTGAACTCGCAGGATATTACGGAACGGAAACGTGCCGAAAAGGAGGAACGTATGCGTAGCAAAATGCAATCGCTATCCGAAAACTCCACCGATATTATCATCCGTCTCAACACCGCAGGGCAATTCTTCTATGCAAACCCAATGGTTGAGCAATACCTTAATATTCCCGCCAAAGAGTTAATTAACCAAACCCTAAGCTCTATTCAGCTGAATGAGAACTTGGCCAACTTCTTTAAGGACTCAATTAAGCAAATAAGATCAACAAAGGAGAAACTCGATGGAGAAATCACCCTTTCCACGCAGCTGGGAGAAAGGATCATGCACATCAACGCCATCCCTGAGCTGAACGAGAATGAGTTGGAAACCATCCTGTTCGTTAGCCACGACATCACCGAAGCGAAACGGATTGAGATGGAAATACTGGACAAAAACAGAAAGATAACCGAAAGTATCAACTACGCTCAGCGTATTCAAACCTCTATCCTACCAAATAATAGGCTGATAAGGCAATATCTTCCAAAATCATTCATCTATTACCATCCTAGAGATGTTGTTAGCGGAGATTTTCCTTGGTTCTTCATCAAAGATGATTATATATACATAGCTGTTGTTGATTGTACAGGACATGGTGTACCCGGGGCGCTACTTTCATTCATCGGATATTTTACGCTTAACAACGTGGTTGACCACGATTCGGCCTACTCCGCTGGTAAAATCCTTGACCTTCTGCACTACGGCGTTCGAAAGACCCTAAAACAGGATAGACCCGATGCCGAAGCACGCGATGGAATGGATATTGCGCTATGCAAAATCAGCCTTAAAAATCGTGATCTACAGTACGCTGGTGCGCATCGTCCGCTATTCCTTCTTCGAAAAGGACAGCTGCTTGAATTCAAAGGAGATAGAAAAGCCATAGGTGGAATTCCCCATCCTAAAAAAGGGGAAGAGGAGTTTACGAACCATCAGATTGAAATTCAAACGGGCGACAAAATATTCTTTTTCTCCGATGGTTTACCCGATCAGGTTGGCGGCGAGGAGAAAAGAAAGTATTCCCCAATGAGGGTAAGGGATTTAATAATGGGAAATCAAAGCCTAGCTATGCCCCAATATGCTGAACTTTTCGCAAAAGATTTTGAAGAGTTCAAAGGGAATAATAAACAAGTTGATGACGTTCTACTAATAGGCATCGAGTTCTAATTAAGATTAATATATTTGTAAATTATATAACTTTACGGGCTATGGATAAAAAAAATGTCAGAGGATTTCTTGAGTTTGTTTACGACTTCTATAAGTCGATGAAAGCTCATGAAATTACCCTTGTTTACGAGGGAGAAATTACCCATCAGATCACCAAAGCCTTCACCTCCCTTACCGAATCGAATATGGCAAAGGAAGAAGAATCCAATACGGTTCAGAAGAAAGTCTTCCATGTAATGGTTGAATGCCTTCAGAACATCAGCAAACACGCCGACAGCTTTGGTTCGGACGATTTTTTGTTTGCTGGCCGAGGAATTTTCATGGTAAGCAAAGGGGATATTGAATATCATGTAACCACAGGAAACGTGATAGAAAATGCGAAGATTGAAGAGCTAACCCGAATTCTCGACCATATCAATGTACTCGACAAGGAGGGTCTTAAGCAGCTTTACAAAACGCAGATGCGCGAAGGAAGACTTTCTGAAAAGGGTGGTGCAGGATTAGGATTCATCGATATCGCACGAAAAACAGGACGGAAACTCGAATTCCATTTTCTCTCTATCGACGAAGAAAACTCTTTCTTTATTCTTACCTCAACCATTTCCCGAACAGAGTAAAAAAACATACTATGAATACTATAAAAATAATGGGGACCGATGACACCCCTACCGTAATCCTAGATGCAGAAAACGAGGTTTTTGAAATCTCTGGTCGTTCTCTCCCTGAGGATGTAACCGCCTTCTACGAACCAATCATTCGTTGGTTAGATGATTACGCCTCAAATCCAAACACAAAAACCATCTTCACCTTTAAACTTGTGTATTTCAATACCGCTAGTTCTAAACTTCTGCTCGACATCCTAATGAAACTTGAGCAGATGCACGAAGATGGTAAGGACATGCTCATTCGCTGGTACTATCCCGAGGACGATGAGGATATGCAAGAAGCAGGTGAAGAGTATGCCGATATTGTGGATGTACCATTCGAACAGGTGAGCTACACCCTAAATTAGTAATACTATACTCTAATAACAGCTAAGCGATGAGTGAAGAGATTCTCAAAGCGTTGATGCAACTTTTTGCAATTATTGCAAAACAGGACGAAGGTGTTGTCACAAACGAAAGGGAATACGTTGTCAATTTCCTCACCCAACAGCTTAATGATGAAGCAGTAAAAGAGTATATAAACCTTTTCGATCAGCACGCAGGACTTCTCGATGAGAAGGAGGAGGGTGCTGAAGGTGATGATGCCCCTAAAAAGCCTAGACTTACCTCGGTAAAAGATTCAGTTAAGATTTTGGGTATATGCAAGAAAATCAACAAAACGCTAACCCAAAAGCAGAAAATCGTTGTTCTTGTTCGTTTATACGAATTGATTAACGCCGACCGTAAGTTTACGGAGCAACGCATGGCAATAATCAACACAGTGGCTGAAGTTTTTAAGTTTACAAAGGAGGAGATAACCGATGTTGAGAATTTCATCGTAAAGAACGAGCTGAAAGACCTTGATTATCCAAGTTTTCTAACCATACACGATAAAAATGAACATGGAGAACAATGTAAACATATTCACACAGAGGCGCTCGATGGCTTTATCGTAATACTTCAAATAAAAAGCGTTGATCTTTACTTCCTCCGATACACAGGTATCGAGGACATCAACCTCAACGGATTACCCATCAATAAAACTCGAATTTACCTTTTTGCTAGCGGAAGTTCCATTAAGCTACCAAAGGGTAAGCCTAAATACTACACCGATGTTGTCGCCCATTTCCTTGCAGACTCTACCTCAACACGGATATCCTATAAAGTAGAAAATCTGGAGTATCGGTTTAAAGCTGGAGCCGTTGGCCTTCGCAATATCAACTTCTCCGAAGGTCATGGTAAGCTGATTGGCATTATGGGAGCAAGCGGGGCAGGAAAGACCACACTACTTAACGTACTTTCAGGCATCGAAGAGCCAACCTCAGGGAGCATTTATATTAATGGTATAGATTTTCATAAAGAGAAGGATAAACTTGAGGGTGTTATTGGTGTTATCCCTCAGGACGACCTATTGATTGAAGAGCTAACCGTTTTTCAGAACCTCTACTATAACGCAAAGCTCTGCTTTAAGGATAAAACCGAGGAAGAACTTGTAGAACTCGTTCACAGAACACTCAATAACCTTGGACTCCTCGAACGCAAAGATCTTAAAGTTGGAACCCCTCTAAACAAAATGATCTCGGGAGGTCAGCGGAAACGATTGAACATAGCCCTTGAATTGATCCGCGAACCCTCCATTCTATTTGTTGATGAACCAACATCGGGTCTATCCTCTCGCGACTCCGAGAATGTTATGGACCTATTACGTGAGCTAACGTTAAAAGGCAAACTGATTTTTGTAGTTATCCACCAACCCTCATCGGAAATCTATAAGATGTTCGATAATATGATGATTCTCGATACGGGTGGCTACATGATCTACTACGGAAACCCCGTTGAGTCAATCATGTACTTCAAACGACTCGACATGCAGGTAAACAGCGAAGCCGGCGAATGCCCTACCTGCGGCACTGTAAACCCCGAGCTGATTTTCAATATCGTTGAAGCCAAAGTTGTTGACGAATTCGGAAGATATACCCCAATCCGTAAAGTTTCGCCTCCAAAATGGGAGGAGTATTTTACCGAAAACATTAAAATTGAGAAGGTTCCCGACGAAACGAGCCCACCCCCTAAATCGCTGAATATCCCATCAAGGTTAAAGCAATTTTTCATCTACACTTCAAGAGATTTTCTATCCAAAGCGAGTAACACGCAGTATATAGTTCTCAACCTATTAGAAACACCGTTGTTGGCGTTTATTCTCTCATTCGTAATTCGATACATAGCCGATCCTAATTCGAATATCTATATTTTTAGGGAGAATGAGAATATCAATATATACATTTTCATGTCGCTTATCGTTGCTCTTTTTATAGGCCTAACGGTTAGCGCCGAGGAGATATTCCGCGATAGGAAAATACTAAAACGTGAAGCGTTCCTGAACCTTAGCCGATCGAGCTACCTGTTCTCTAAAATTTTTATCCTCGTTATTCTTTCCGCAATACAATCAATTGCTTTTGTTCTAATTGCCAATAGCATACTCGATATCCGTGGCATGTACTTCGACTACTGGCTTGTGCTATTCTCAACAGCTGTTTTCGCCAATATGCTAGGGCTAAACATATCCGCCACATTCAACTCTGCTGTAACCATCTATATTGTTATTCCGCTGATAATGATCCCCATGATGGTGCTTTCGGGTGCTATGTTCAGCTTTGAGAAATTAAACAGAGTGGTAGGTAGTATAAATAAAGTACCCCTTGTCGCAGAGTTTATGGTCACCAAATGGGGGTATGAAGCTTTAATAGTGCATCAATTCAAAGATAATAGTTTTGAGAAAGACTTCTATGATCTCGAAAAGATTGAGCGAAACGCTAACTACAAAACCGTTTACTATATCCCTGAACTCGAAAAGCGGTTAAATCAATGCATCGAACTATCCGATAAGAAGGACGACCTAACCATTAAACCTAAATTTGACGATAACCTTGCAGTTATTCGCAAAGCTATTTTGAATGAGACGCAAAAAGAATCGCCTGAAATTACCTACGATCAGCTCGAAAACCTTAATACAGAAAAGTTCACTAGCGATATTGGCTTTATCACCCTTGATTACATCGAAGGGCTTAAAAAACATTATTCCAAAATTTATGATGCGGCTAGCCAAAAACGCGACAAAATAGTTAACTATCTAGTAAACAAAGATCAAGCATTTTATGAAGCAAAACGTAAAGCATATCATAACGAAAGCATATCCGATTTAGCTACAAAGGCCCTTGAAAAGAATAAGATTCTTCAGTATAAAGATGAACTTGTTCAGCAATTCGATCCTGTTTACCGCGATCCCATCCCAGGCCATTTTTTAGATATTCGAACGCATTTTCTTTCACCCAGAAAGCATTTTCTAGGAAAACTCTACGATACCTTTTGGTTTAATGTTGCTATTATATGGATAATGACAGTGATTCTGTATATTACATTATACTACGAATCGCTTAAAAAGTTTATTGAGCTGTTTTCGAAAATAAAGGTGCCAACTTTATCTAAATAAATATTTTTTCTATCTTTACTTGATTGCTTTTATGTAAAACATCTTATATCCCTAGTTAACCATGACGAGGAGATTTATATTTTTTGTAGTCGTAATTTTATTGTTTTCATCATGCAATTCTTGCAGAAATTCCAACAAGGACGTTAGTGATGCATTTGAAATTCCCGACTCCCTTAAAGAGGATAATCCTGTTCCTATTTCTGCCGCAGTAATTGATGATATGGTGCAAAATATTGCTTCACCTATTGAAACAGCAGCAGTTCTTAAAGGGCTTAAAGTTCCATTCAACAAAGATTTAATTGCGAATACGGATTTTGCTGAAAATTTCAATACAAATTTCGCAAAAGCATTAGGATTAGGTATTTACGGTTGCGATCTTGGATACCTTAACATGTATGGTAAAACATCTTTAGTAATAGATTATATTTCAACCATTCGATCGTTGGCAGATGGCATTCAGGTTGGTCAGTTCTTTGATTTTTCAACTTTAAAAAGATTGGCAACTAACAACGAGAACATTGATTCACTCGTTCTCATTTCGCAACAAAGCATGTCCCGAATAGATACCTACCTAAGGGAAAACAACAGGTCAAACCTTAGTATGGTTATTGTTGCAGGGGTATGGATTGAGGGCCTATACATATCAAGCGTTGTAACCCAAGAATCCAACCATAAGAGGATGAGGGATATTGTTGGTGAGCAGAAAGAAATCATAAACCTGCTGATGCCTTTGCTTAATCACTACAAGAAGGATCCCAATATGGCAAAACTGATAAAGAGTTTTGAGGAAATTAAGAAACTTTACAGTGATGTTAAAATAAGCTATGAGATAGGCGAGGCTACTACGCTTGAGGTAAATGGTGAACTACAGATTAAACAAAACGATGTTCAAACCATTGAAATGAGCGATGAAACCTTACAAAAAATCATTGATAAGGTGAAAGAGATTCGGATTAAACTATTAAAAGGATAATACTCTATTTTATGAAAAATAAGTTCCTGATTTTTGCAGTTTTACTTTTCCTCTTGGGCCTTTCGGGAACCGCCTTTGCCCAAACAGAGGATGAGCTGGTTGAGATTTGTGGAATGATTGCAAAGGACGCAACATATCTTAAAGATTTCAAAATACGCCTTGATGCAGGCGATCCCCCCCCGCTTCAACGTTTCTCGGTTATTCTAAAAAAGGATATTAAGTATCGTTTCTCCGTATGTAACTCAAAGGATATGGAAGGAAAAGTAATATTGGAGCTTTTCGATAATAATAGGCTAATAGCGACAACCTATGTTATTGCAACTGGTAAGGATTACCCATACATCGACTTTACGTGTACTAAAACAGGCGCCTACCATCTCTCATTCAAGTTTAAGGATGGAAAGCCTGGGCTTGCGGTAGGATTGCTCTCATTGGTTGAAACATTATAACACATAAAACAAAAGACCCGACTCGGGTCTTTTGTTTTTTATTGCCTTTCAATCTCAATCACCATACCCTGAACTTGCTTCCAAGTCCTCTCGTCCATCTTAGGACCAACGAACTCAATCACTTTTCCGGAGAGCACTGCGCCGATCTCTCCACATTTTTTTAGCGGAAGGGTTTTTGCCAAACCATATAAGAATCCTGCAGCATATAAATCGCCAGCACCCGTAGTATCAATGCAGTTAACCTTGATTACACCAACGTTTACAACCTCATCATTTCTCTTTATCATTGACCCCTTAGAGCCAATTTTCACAATAGCAATATCCACAAGGGAAGCAAACTCGTGAAGCGATTCTTCGGGGGATTTCCCCGTAAATGCTTTTGCCTCCTCCTCGTTAGCAAAGAGAATATCAACGTAATTCTCAATCATTTCTTTAAGGAATTCTCGATTAGCCTCAACAACATTATAGCTTGCCATATCCAATGAAATCTTAACCCCTTTCTCATGAGCTAATCGCATAGCTTTCCGGATGAGATCGTGGTTTTGAACCAAATACCCTTCGATATGAAAATAGCTAAAGCCATCGAACATTTCAGGGGTTAACTCTTCGGGAAGCATCTCAATGGCTGCACCGAGATAAGTTCCAAAAGTTCTTTCGGAATCCTTCGATATAAAAACCGTTGCCCTTCCCGTATGAGCTTTACCATTAAGTAAAATGGGGTCAATCCCATTTTTAACCATATCATCATGGTAGTACTCCCCAAATTTATCGCTGCCAATTTTTCCAATAAATGAGCAGGGGATATCAAGATTTGCTATGCCATTAATTGTGTTTGCAGCACTACCCCCAGCGGCAATACTCTGCTTTAAACCTTTTGTTGCTTCGGTTGCAAGGTTAAGGAAATTATCATCGACCAGCTGCATGCTACCCCGAGGAAGATTAAGTTTCTTTAATATTTCATCGTTTTCGATGCTAATAAGAACATCAACCAACGCATTCCCAAGACCAAGTACGTTTACCATTGTTATACTGTTTAGATATGATTTACGCACAAAAATACTGAAATTAAATACCCGTAAATGGTGGTTGTAAGCTAGTTTTCTTTAACTGGTGTAACTTTATCCGTTAAAAAATAAATGACAAACAGATTAACCGAAGATAATTAAAAACCATTTTGAAAAAAAGCCCCAACACGGATGTCGGGGCTTGCTCCTCATTGAACCTAGAACCCCCTGATTAATCCCGACTTGTCGGGACTCTAACCCGCTGAGCAAAGGACAAATCCTCTCCCTTTGAATTAATCAAATCCTCTATAAATTTTCTACTTTTTTGTTTTTTAATATATCTTTCAAGTAAAACTGCTTCTGATCGTGTTTTACCTGCTGAATTTTCTAATACCAACCTCCAATCGGAAGACTTAGCAGTATACTTTGTTCTTCTTCTTGGATTATTGTGTTCGTTAAGCCGTCTTGCTACATCATTAGTAGAACCAATGTAATAACGATCAAGCGCTTCAGAGTAGAGAATATAGATATAAAACATAGCGTATCTAATTTTTCTCTAAAATAAGTAAAAATTAAAAGCCCCGAATCTCTTCGGGGCTTGCTCCTCATCTAGGACTTGAACCTAGGACCCCCTGATTAACAGTCAGGTGCTCTAACCAACTGAGCTAATGAGGAATTTATCTACTTTTTCTTTTTTACTCTTCATCTAAGTCCCCTGATTAATCCCGACTTGTCGGGACTCTAACCCTGCCTACCGGCAGGCAGGCAACTGAGCTAATGAGGAGTGTTTTTTGCTAATTCACTTTCGGGTTTAGCGGTGCAAATGTAATATATTTTTTATTTTTAATACAAGGCTTTTGAAATTTTTCTTTCAAATTTTTCAATTAATGGTATTATATAGCGTTCGAAGGAGTACCATTCATCCAATTCCTGATATTTTGAGTTACAATCCCGCTCCTATCCTCAATGGCTTCATGGGTTGCAAAGCCAATATGAGGTAGCATTATGGTATTGGGAGCGTTGAATAAGGGATGGTTCGTCTTAATCGGTGGTTCGTTTTCATATACATCAATAGCTGCTCCAGCAATTTTATTTTGGATTAAAGCATTTAAAAGTGCTTCATAATCAACAATTGGCCCGCGAGCAGTATTGATAAGAATTGCATTGGCTCTCATCATCCCTAAACTCTTTTCGTTAATCAACCCCTTCGTACTCCCATTTAATGGAAGATGTAAAGAAATAATATCAGCCCCTATAAGAAGTTGCTCCAATTGAACAAATTCTACCCCATCAATATCCTTCCGGCTTCGCGACCATGTAATAACCTTGCAACCAAATGCTAAAGCGAGTTTAGCAACCCTTTCGCCAATTGACCCAAACCCAACTATTCCGAACGTTTTTCCATTGAGCTCTCCTCCTAGAAATCCATTCCGAGTTCCTCCTGTTCTTGTTATCTTATCAAAAGGAACTATATTTCTTATTAAGCTTATTGCAAGTGCCATTGTAAGTTCAGCAACCGCTTGCGTGCTGTACCCTGCTGCGTTGCAAACCACTATACCCTTCGCTTTACAATATTCGAAAGGAATATGGTCAACCCCTGTAAAAGCAATAGCAATTAGTTTAAGGTTGGGCAATCTTTCAACCACCTCCTTAGAAACTAGGTAATTGCTAACCACCAGAATATTAGCATCTATTGATCTATTGAATAGTTCCTCCTGATCAGATGGTACGTCATTATAATACTTAACGGAATGACCTAAACCCAACATCTCTTCATTAAAAATACTTTTCTTGGTATGCGTCATTCCAATGGGTTCGGCAAATACAATATTCATGATATGCTTAATTAATAAAGGTTATTTGTAAAATATCGCCATGGTTTTGAAGCCCACTCAGCACCTGCATAATCTACACCAATTCTTGGGGCTGTATTAAAAATCGGTGAACTTTTGCTATCCTCAACCCAAAGTCTTTTTGAGGTTGATAGATCTTCACCATAAAAATCCTTGCCAATGGATAGTTTTCTCGTTAACCGACCAGGTCCATAGCAACCTTCAAGCCCCCGAATCAGGACTGCTTGAGGGTTATTGGGCTCTCCGGTAACAATATTCAGCATCCAGTACATACCATATATAAGGTAAACATACACCAAGCCACCCTGCTGATACAT
Source organism: Bacteroidales bacterium (assembly GCA_003818205.1). GTDB lineage: Bacteria > Bacteroidota > Bacteroidia > Bacteroidales > Tenuifilaceae > UBA8529. The sequence goes on along the minus strand of RPRQ01000018.1, from coordinate 17,993 downwards.
CACTTCGGTACGAGGCGTGCGACCCTTGCTTGCATGGCAGGCCAAATCTTCAACACCACGGTAAGCTTCAACCTCGGTAATGATAAAACGCTGAATACTATCATCATCGAACGATCGTACCAAGGTCATTTCCACCAGCTCAGGGGCAACATCAAGCACATCGCGGTTATAAAAATCAAATCCTAATCGATTGCCATTCATTCTACATTCTCCTGGTTAAAGTTGTATCCAAAGAATAGAATAGAATAGAAAATTGCAGCGAAAGAAACTCCTATATGGGTTTCAAAGGTGTCCTCGCTAAGCATCGACAGTAGAACGATAACCATGAAGGCTAAACAGGGTAGGCAACGTTCCTTTCTTTCATAAAAAAAAGGAAAGAGCAACCCCACTAGAAACATGATAAGGCCTACTAAACCAGATGCTATCCATACCGTAAGGTATTGATTATGGGATATAAACCAGTAGTTCTGATCAAGATTAACGTTCGATGTTCGATAGTAATCAATCAATGAGTCCTTCCCATCGCCTGTTCCAACGCCAAAGAATATGTTCTTCCTAATAATTTGCCATGAAGCATTAAGATAGACAACCCTCTGCATCAAAGTACTCCCGCTTGCTGCTCCCGAAATTTTGAAGTTGTCAAGTTCCCAAAGAAGCTGATATAGCCTTGGATATAACCCTACTTTATGCTCCCGATAAATTACACTTGATACATTATTATTTATTAACCTAATATCAGTGGAATCGAGCCTTGAAAAACCAATAGAGTCCTTTGTTAAGCCTTTAGAGGTAAGATATCGAATTAAGGTCTGCTCTACCTCCTGATAATTCCTACTAATATCCTTTGCATAGATCATTGAAACTTGTTCCCAACCTCTTATCAGCTCTGGGTAGCAGATGTTAACCCACACTAAGTTCCCATTCTCAAATTGCCTGTTCAGCGTATCGTGTATATATGGGTTACCATTTACCGTTTCCTTTGGTAAGGACTTAAAATCAACGCTATTCCTAGCAAAAAACCTGTCGAAAGTATGAGCCAAATATGAAAAGGATAAAAGAACTGAAAAGGATAAAGCAACAATTAAGCTGAACTTTATTACCGGCTCTCTCAATGTAATAGTCCAACGAGCTAGAAGCAATACTGAAACCAATGTCAAAATAGCTATCCCAGTAACTGATTGTAATATAAATAGGTATGCTATAAACCATAAAGCCACAAATATAATGGCAAGTTTAACTAGCTTCCTTTGGAAATAATCCTTTTGAAACGCCAAGTAAAACAGCAAGAATATCGAAAGATTTACCATTAACGCAAATCGAATATGCGAGATAAAAGGCGACAAATACCTAACATTCTGACCTAAGTACGAAAAATCTCTAATGAAAATCGAAAGGCTAATAATGGTAGCAACAAAAACCGCCGTGCTAAAAAGAATTAGCAAAAACTTTAGCTCACCTTTCTTAATCGGGTTACTAGTGGCTAAAATAATAGGAACAAGAAGTATAGGCAACCAAAGTCTTAGCTCTTTAATGGCGTAGCCAGCATTATCTGAGTAGAAAAAACCAATAGCAATAGAAGCATAAACAAGTAAGAAAGCCCAAAGCGATTTACGATTTATAAGCCGATAAAACTTATCATTCCATGCCCCATCAAGCAACCAGTTTATAGTCAAAGTTATTAACCCAACGCTTAATACAAAAGGAGAAAAGGGCAATGCGCTTATAGAGACTGCAAGGCCAAAAAGAAAAAAGAAACGATGAACTCTAGTGGTAAAAATCATTACAACAGATATAACCTCAAAAGTAGAAAAAAATTACAGGCATCGTGCTTAAATAAGCGTTTGGCGAGTTAAATTGCATGAAAAGAAATATATTTCAGGATATTATTGTGGTTTAAATAAATAATTGTATTTTTGCAACCCGCTTATTATTACCACTTGTATCATAGGAAAGAACAAGTTATTAACTTAAACAAAGGAGTTTAAACGTGGACACTTTGAGTTACAAAACAGTATCGGCAAACAAAGCCACTGTTAACAAGGAATGGGTAGTTATTGATGCCTCAAACGAAGTATTAGGAAGACTTTCAACAAAAGTTGCCAACATCCTTCGTGGTAAGTATAAAGTAAATTACACCCAGCATGTTGACTGTGGAGATAATGTAATTATCATCAATGCCGAGAAAATTCGTCTTACAGGTAAGAAACTAACCGATAAGGTATATGTTCGTCACACTGGATTTCCAGGCGGACAGAGGTTTGCTACCCCAAAAGAGATGCTTCGCAAACGCCCAATCGCCGTTATCGAGCATGCAGTAAAGGGAATGCTCCCAAAAAACAAATTGGCTTCTGCTCTATACAGAAACCTTTATGTTTACGCTGGTACTGAGCACCCACATGAGGCACAAAAGCCTAAAGTAATTAACTTAAGTTCAATAAAATAGTAGAGTATGCAGGTACTTAACACAATAGGTAGAAGAAAATCTGCTGTTGCCCGTGTTTATCTTAATGAAGGAAAAGGTAATATTATCGTCAACGGAAAGGATTTCAAAGTATATTTCCCTTCAGAGTTGATGCAGTACGTAGTAACACAACCTCTTCAGGTATTAAACTTAACCGCTAACTTCGACATCAATGTAAACCTTGATGGTGGGGGAGTTAAAGGTCAAGCTGAGGCGCTACGTTTAGGTATTGCTCGTGCATTAGTTTTGCACAACCCTGAATATAAGCCAGCTCTTAAAGCTGAAGGTTTTATGACCCGCGATCCACGTGAAGTTGAGCGTAAAAAACCAGGTCAGCCAAAAGCAAGAAAGAGATTCCAGTTCAGCAAACGTTAACAGATTATTAATCATAATTATTGGCAGGCAGTTTAGTCACTAAATTGCCCAGACTCCCGATTTCGGGGCTACTGAGCGATTGCCATAATTCTAAACTAAAACAAAATGTCTAGGACAAACTTCAACGAGTTACTCGACGCAGGTGTGCACTTTGGCCACTTAAAGCGTAAATGGAATCCCAAAATGGCTCCATACATCTTCATGGAACGTAATGGTATCCATATCATCGACTTACAGAAGACCTCTGTAAAAATTGATGAGGCTGCTTCTGCTCTGAAGCAAATAGCAAAATCAGGACGTAAAGTTCTATTCGTTGCAACCAAAAAACAGGCGAAAGAAATTGTTGCTGAGCGAGTTAAACAGGTAAACATGCCTTACGTAACTGAGCGCTGGCCAGGTGGTATGCTAACCAACTTTCCAACCATCCGTAAAGCGGTTAAAAAAATGTCGTCAATCGACAAAATGGCTACCGATGGTACTTTCGAAAACCTATCAAAACGAGAAAAACTTCAGATTACCCGTCAGCGTGCTAAACTTGAAAAAAACTTAGGTTCAATTGCCGATCTAAACAGATTACCAGCAGCACTTTTCGTTGTTGACGTTCAGAAAGAGTATATTGCCGTTCGCGAAGCGAAAAGATTAAGTATCCCTGTATTCGCAATGGTTGATACCTGCTGCGATCCATCGCTTATCGATTTTGTAATCCCTGCAAACGATGATGCCTCAAAATCCATCTCACTAATCGTTGATATCATGTCGAAAGCGATTCAGGAAGGGCTTGAGGAGCGTAAGGCTGAGAAGGAGAAAGAACCAGAAGTTAAAGAAAAAAGCGATGATTCAGCACATCATCATACCCGTGCTCGTAAAGCAAAAAAATCACCAGAGGCTGAAGCAGAAAAGCAAGAGGTAGAAGTTGCTGAAGCAGTTGATGATACTAAAGAAGAATAATAATATTTGAATTTATTAAACCCTACAATACAATGGCCGAAATAACAGCAGCTGATGTTGCAAAATTAAGAAAAGCTTGCGGAGCAGGCATGATGGATTGTAAAAATGCCCTTGTAGAATCAAACGGTGATTTCGAAAAAGCGATGGAACTTATCCGTGAACGCGGAAAGGCAATTGCTAACAAACGTGCGGATCGCGAAGCTGGTGAAGGTGTTGTTCTTGCTAAAGCAAATGCAACAGGAAGTTATGGTGCAATGGTTGCTCTTAACTGCGAGACCGATTTTGTTGCCAAAAACACTAATTTTATTGCATTAGCCCAGAGTATCCTCGATGTAGCTATTGAAAAGAATCCTGCTAATCTCGATGCCCTTAAAGCATTAGAGATTAAAGGTCGCAAGATTGGTGATCTCGTATTGGATCAATCAGGTATTACAGGCGAAAAATTTGAACTATCGTACTTCGATAAAATTGAGGCAGCAAAGGTTGTTCCTTACATTCACCCAGGAAACAAACTTGCTACCCTTGTTGGTTTAACTAGAACTGATGTTGACACACAGGTAGGTAAGGACATTGCCATGCAAGTTGCAGCAATGAACCCAGTTGCCGTTGACAAAGACTTCGTATCGGAAGAAACCCGTAAGAAGGAATTCGAAATTGGTCGCGAACAAGCCCGATTAGAAGGTAAACCCGAGAATATGCTCGATAAAATTGCTGAGGGTAAACTTCAGAAATTCTACAAGGAGAGCACTCTGCTCAACCAAGATTTTGTTAAAGATAGCAAAATGACTGTTCGCCAGTATTTACAACAAATAAACAAAGAGTTAACTGTTTCAGGTTTTAAGAGAGTTTCTTTAAACGGATAACTAAATCAATATTTCATGAAAAGCCTCGGTTTCCCCGAGGCTTTTTTATTATATCTTTATAGCCATAAATATTAAACCATGTCGAAATATAAAAGAGTACTGTTAAAACTTAGCGGAGAGGCCCTTATGGGCAATGATAGCTATGGAATAAATAAAGAAATTGTCAATAGCTACGCTAAGCAGATTAAAGAAGCTGCAGAGATAGGCGTTGAGATAGGGATTGTGATCGGTGGAGGGAATATTTTTCGTGGATTAAGCGGGGTTTCCAAAGGATTCGACCGGGTAAAAGGCGATCAGATGGGTATGCTTGCAACGGTTATCAATAGCATTGCATTGCAAAGCGCCATTGAGGGGCAGGGAGGAAAAGCAAAAGTTTTCACTGCAACAAAGATGGAGCCCATTGGAGAGCTCTACACCAAAGCAAAGGTTCTTGAATCATTCAAGCAAGGCTATGTTGCTATAATTGCAGGGGGTACAGGAAATCCGTTTTTCACAACCGATACCGCATCGGCATTACGGGGAGTTGAGATTGAAGCAGAAGCCCTACTAAAGGGGACTCGGGTTGATGGCGTTTATTCTGCCGATCCCGAAAAGGATAAAGCGGCAACTCGGTTCGATACCATTACCTTTACCCAAGCCTACGAGAAGAGGCTAAAGATTATGGATCTTACAGCATTTACCATGTGTAGCGAGAACAACCTACCTATTATTGTATTCGATATGAACACAGCTGGAAATCTTAAAAAGCTGATTTTAGGTGAAAAAATTGGTACTTTAGTTAAAAATTAGATAAATTTAGTTCCGAATTATAAGCATAAGACTATGAAAGAAGAAGATGTAGATCTATGTATTGACATAGCCAAAGATAGAATGCAGAAAGCGATTGACCATCTCGAAAACGAGCTTAAAGTCCTTCGAGCAGGTCGTGCAAACCCCAACATGCTTTCTGGGGTAATGGTTGATTATTATGGTACTCCAACACCATTGACTCAAGTAGCTAGCATTGGAAGCCCCGATGCTCGATCGATTACCATACAACCATGGGAGAAAAAGATGATTGAGCCGATTGAAAAAGCTATCATGGCTGCGAACCTAGGGTTTAACCCTCAAAACAACGGTGAAACGGTTAGAGTAATTGTCCCCCCCTTAACCGAAGAACGTCGTAAAGATTTGGTGAAACAGGTAAAACACGAAGGGGAGAATGCACGCGTTAGCATTCGTAACGCCCGCAGGGATGCCATTGAGGAGATTAAGAAACTTCAAAAGAGCGGACTTGCTGAAGATCTAGCAAAAGATTCCGAAGTTGAGGTTCAGAAACTGACTGACGCATTCAACAAGAAGATTGAGGAGCATCTTGAAAAGAAAGAGAAAGAGATATTAACGGTATGACATGAATAAGGAGCAATTGCCCGCTCCTTTTTAACTTCTACTCTTTCACTTCCATTCTCAAAAGTTGAGAGGCCAACGTCAACCGTTGCACCCAATCGCCAGGTAGTATCAAATGGTGATTCCCAAATGGCCTATTCTTAAAATAATCCTGAGCTGCATTGGTTAGCTGTACCTCCAGCTGGGTTCTACATGCATTCTTTATCTTAGGATGATCGGTAACCTTTGCAAGGGTTATAAATATCTTGTTTAGCGTATTCTCAAATCGAAATATAGTAACCACCTCCCCTTTCAGCTCGCCTGAAAGAGCTAGCCCATTATTGGTTTCATAATGGCTTTGCGTTTTAAATTTCTTGTAAAGATTTGCCGGTGCTGTACAATGCGCAAATAGCGCTTTATCGCCATTAATATATGCTGTATTGGCCATCCAGGGGATAACCCCACAAACCTCATATCCAACCATTAAGCCAAGCGCACTGCATGTGTCACCCTCGCATCCTGAGGGAAGGCCATCGAGGTTGAGCTTGGAAAGCGCAAGGCAGGCGGTATGACATGTTTGGTTAACCAACGAGAAACAATCAACGGATAAGGCGTTCAGCTTATAGAAAGGGACTAACGATACTAATCCTTCATAAACTTTCCCGCTTTCAAATAGCTCGCTAGAGTTCTCAGAGCTGAAAAGAGAGGTGAAATCGGGTGCTACCTGCTTAACCTCATCTAAAATAATATCGTTCCAGCTGATGTCAACCTGCTCTACCCCAAGCCTAGTTTGCATAATAAAAGGGCTTACAACAGAAGACACAAGCCAATCGGAAGGATTACCCACCAAGCCTAATCGCTGGCCATGCAATCGGCGAATTCCGTTACGGACATTGTAGAAATCATTTATAAGCTCAACGGTCTTCTCATCCTCAAAGTCAATCAGCATCGATGATATATTGTGCTGATTCATCCATGCTTTCACCTCGGTAGCAGATGCCCACGAGTTGTTCTCGCTCGAAGCTAATATCAGGTAGAACTTATACTCTTGAACCGAGCTGATGGCCATTCGCTCCGAGCCCCCTGTTAGAAAAATCAGAATATCGGGCTTATCATTCACGTACTCAACCTTATCCTGGCTAAAAACTTTTAGGAGTTTTTTCTTTCCCTTATCAAATACAGAGAGTTCGGCTGTTGGAAAAGCAAGAAGCTTAACCCTGAGCTTCTCCATTAATGAGTAGTTCTCTTCGTGCATATCGAGCATCGATTATTTTGATACAAAACTAAAACTTTGAATCGGATTATTGCGGGTTTGAGCAAAAGAGAAACTTAAAAAAACGATTAAATCGAACTTCTTTTAATGATGTCAATCCCGCAATCGATAAATTTATAGACATCCTCGGGATGCCCATCGATATAGACCTCGTTACGGTAATGCCCCAGCCTAACAAAAACCGCATTTAATTCGGGGGCAATAAATATGTACTGCCCAAGCGTTCCACGAGCATATAGAATATGATAACTATTTCGTTCAATGCACCACCAATGTAAACCATACCGTTGGTTAGGTTTATTCAATTCAATATCTATAAGCTCTTTCACAGGCAAGGATGCCTCGTTTACATACCACTGTGGTATAACCTTTCCACCGTTCCATTTACCGCCATTCAGCATCAGCTGACCTATTTTAGCAAAATCGCGAGCATTGGAGTTGAAGCAGCAGAACGCCTTTTCAGCTCCACCCTTCCTATCTAAACTCCAAAGCGCATCGTGCTCTGCACCAATTTTTGTCCAAATTTTCTCAGAAGCATAATCCGATACCTTTTTACCCGTTGCCGTTTCGAGAACCATAGCAAGTAGCTGCGTATTACCGCTTCGATAGTCAAAATATTTTCCTGGCTCATCGAGCGTTTGAAGATTCAAAACCAATCGTTTTAGGTTCTTACCATAATATCCCTGCGTGCAAACCGAAAGAAGAAGACCAAAATTTGATTTCCCGCTCTCTCTATATTCAGGGATGATAATTTTAGGAGCCTGTGAGGCATTCCTATCGTCTCCACCAATAAATTGTTCCGACACCATTGCCGAATCGTTTATGGCTAGATTTGAGTAGCGAACTGACTCCTCCCACCTAAGGCCAGAGCTCATCGTTAAAAGATTTCTTATCGTAATCTTGGTCTTATCGCCCTCTTTATACTCAGGGATAAAATCGCAAATAGGTTGATCCATACTTTTGATACAGCCATCATCAATGGCGCATCCAACCAATAAGCTGATAATGCTTTTTGCCATCGAAAATGAGTTGGAGTAGGAATCCTTGTTGTATCCTCCCCAATAGGTCTCCGAAAGCAGCTGGTTATCTTTAACAACTAGGTATGCAACCGTTTTGGTTATTTTTAAATACGTTAAGTACTCATTTGATAAATTGCTTGAATTATACTTCTCTGAAACCTTCCATGGTTCTGGCTTTCCAATTCTGACAGCACGATTCTTGAATAGTTTATAATCATCGAGGTTTACCTGCCTATATATAAAGGCTTTTAACATGTATTGATTGCAAGGAATTACGAGAAAACCGATGAGTGTTAGTAAGCATAAAAGAGTAATAATAGAGCATATTTTGATAACCTTAGTCATATCTTTAGAATTTATTAATATATCGTCTAAAATGATATGCAATTTAGAATAAAAATGAATTTAAAATTAAAATTTACTATTGCTGTAAAGCTATAGGGGAAATTCTATATACCCTCCATTAAGGTATCTCTAAAAAACTCTTTCTATTAACGCACCTCAGTGTTTGTTCTCTCCAGCTGCTGTAAAGTAAGGAGGAAATGGAATTGACTATATATTCTTAATTAACGTGAGTTCGATTTAAGAAATAGTGGTAATACTCTAAATTGTAATTTGTTACAAATTTTTCATTTGGAATTGGAATGATGCCTGCCTGCCGGTAGGCAGGGAATAGTGGAACTTGAGCGATCCGGCAGTTGCCGGACGACGAAGTCAATAATGGGGTTTCTTCTAACTTTTTTCTTCCAATATTCCATTATTCCATTTCTCCCCTCAAAGTAAAATACTGATAACATAGCACTTAAATTGTTTTTTACATCGAACTGACGTTAATTATCTTAGGCTATCACCTAAACTTATCTGGGAGTTTTATAAACTCAATCTTATGCCATCGCTAAATCGATGATGTAACGAAGTAAGGCTAGAGGTTATTGAAAGTTTTAGGATGTAAAGACTCTAGCCCTTATTATTAGCGAACTATTGATTGATAATATCAAAACCAAAATCAAGGTATCTATATACATCCTCGGGGTGTCCATCGATCTTAACATCATTCCGCTTATGCCCCAACCGAACGATTACCGCATTCAGCTCTGGGATGACAAATATATACTGCCCGAGGATTCCACGAGCATATTTGATGCTATAGTTCTTGTAATTTAGGTGCCACCACTGATACCCATAGCGCTGATTCGGTTTATTCAGCTCCTTATCTATCAATTCCGTAACCGGCGATGTGGCTTCGCTCAAATACCATTCAGGAAGAAGTTGTACCCCCTTCCATCTCCCCTTATTGAGCACAAGCTGACCTAAACGGGCAAAATCGCGGGCATTGGAGTTGAAGCAGCAAGAAGCCTTCTCTGTTCCATCCTTTCTATCGAGATTCCAGAGCGCATTGTGTTCTGCTCCCAATGGTATCCAGAGTTTTTCAGATGCGTATTCCGATAGTTTTTTACCTGAAACCGCCTCAATCGCCAAGGCGAGCAGCTGGGGATCGCTGCCCCTATAGTCGAAATACTTTCCTGGTTCTCCCAATGAGTGAAGATTTAACACTATCCTTTTCACATCATTCCCATAGTATGCTTGAGTTGTGATAGAGAATAAACTGCTATACGATTCATCCCAGCTAAGATTTGAGCTCATCGAGAGCAGATTTCGTATCGTTATCTTCGATCTTTCGCCCTTTTTATACTCTGAGATAAAATCGCTTAGGGGTTGATTAATATCCTTGATATAACCATCCTGAATAGCACAACCTATCAGAAGGCTAACAACGCTTTTCGACATCGAAAAGGAGTTTGAGTACGAATCCTTATCATACCCTCCAAAATAGGTCTCAGAAAGGAGCATGGTATCCTTTACAACTAAATAGGCAACGGTTTTATATGAATCGAAATAGGCAAACTGCTCCTGACTAAAATGGTAATTATTGTATTTCTCTGATACTCTCCATTTCTGGGCATCACCCTTAGAAATAACCCGATTCTCAAAAATTTTATAGTCGTCAATATTGGGGAGCTGGTGAATTAGCGCCCTAACGATGTAATGGTTTCGGGGAATGGCTAAACACACAATTAGTCCCAATAGAATTGCTAGACCGAAAATTTTAAGAGCCTTCTTCATTGTTTGATATTTTAAGGATTTGCTATGCAATATAGCTTAAAAATATATCAATATTAAGTATTGGGTATTGGAATTTAACTATAAATGCTAGGATTTCTGAGAAAATGATTATTTTTAAATGATTATACCATAGGAAAATGGTTTGCAGTTGGTTCAGATAGAATGGATTCGAAAGAGATAATTACGCAACAGCAGGATTTGGAGGCAATGGCACCTTGCAGAATTGGCTTCCTTGGAGGTTCATTCAACCCAATACATGAAGGGCATATTGCAATAGCTGAGTATGCGTTAGAGAATTTTGTCGATTATGTTGTTTTTTGCCCACATTCACATCATCCTGATAAAAAGGAGATCCTGGTGCCTATCGAACATCGGATTAATATGATGCTTATACTCAAGTCCATTTCTAGGTATTCCCAGAGGATATTTATTATTCATCCATCATTTATCCATGGAGTTCAATATAACAAATTTACATCCCTTTGTGATCAGCTGAAGGAAAAGAACATCTACACAGCAATAATTTGCGGTGCCGATTGCTTTTCACGACCATATTATCCTGGTCTATGCCAATTGGACCACTACATTGGTATTCGTGGGGTTTATTATTGTGAAGAAGAAATTCAAATGCAGATTAAAGGCAAAACCGTATTCTTCAATACCCCTTATACCACGCTATCATCAACTAAAATCCGAACAAAATTGTCGGAAAAACGGGTTGATGATATCCATGAAAATTTACGGAAGTATATATTGGATAATAACCTCTTTCAAAATATCTATTCAACCATCTAATTCGCCTCCAATATCTTAAATAATTCGTCGAGTTTTGGAGTCAGAATAATCTCAGTTCTACGATTTTTCTGGCGAGCCTCGGGTGTTTTGCCTTTTTCGAGCGGAACGTATTGACTGCGACCAGCAGCGGTAACTCTTGCAGGGCTAATCTTGGTGCCAGTCACTAAAATTCGTAGAATGGTTGTAGCACGTTTAGTGCTTAAGTCCCAATTATCGAGCAGCTCGCCTTTTCCTTTGTAGGTTACATCATCGGTATGACCTTCAACCATAATATTAATGTCGGGATTCTGCTCAAGCACAGGAATTAGCTGTTTTAAAGCGGCAGCCCCTTTGGGGTCAACATCGTATTTACCTGATTTAAACATTAGGTTCTCCTCCAACGATACGTAAACCTTGCCATTCTTCATCTTAATACTCAACCCTTTCCCTACAAAACCATATAGGGCATCGGTAACTTTCTTCTTTAGAGCCAAAACAAGAGAATCTTTACTTCGTAATATCTTTTCGAGTTCAATCAACCGTGCATTGCGGGCTTCAAGCTCTTTATTCAGATTATCAAGATTGACCTGCATCTTATCCAAATTATTCTTACGGAGTAGAAGTTTTCTTTCAAGCTCTTTAAGTGCATCCTCCCTTTCCTGCAACTCCTTTTGGGTTATCTGGAGTTGACTAAGCACTTTGCGAGTCTCCTTCTGATTGCCCTGCATCAGGTTGGTTTGTAGCTGCTGTAGCTCGTTATATTTTACTGTAATTCTCTCAAAATCTTCTTTGAGTGTTTTTAGCTCAACCGAACGGCTCACGCTATCGGCCATAAGAACATCAACCTCCTTTTGGAGTACTTTTAACTTTGTATCGCACTCTGCAACTCGAACATTAAGCGATTCGTTCTCGGTTGAAAACTTTTCGCGCTCATCTTCACATTTTAGATTTTTATCCTGTAACGCTTGAAACTCTTTGGCAGGAACACATCCAAACAGAAATGAGGCTAATACAAAGCAGACGTAAAGGGGTTTCTTAAATTGTATCATAGATGCAGTTTTAACAATCGTTATAAATTCAATTATAGCAAAGATAAAATAATACCCATTACCCATCGTTAAACAAAAAGAGTTTTTGCAGGTTAATTTATTTAACTTTGCAAACGATAAACATCCGAGGTTGATTATGAGCGTTAGCTACCCTTTGCTAGATCAGATTAATTATCCTAGCGATTTAAAGAAACTCGAACCCGAACAGCTCGTGCAGCTAAGCAACGAGCTTAGGCAGTTTATTATCGATGTTGTTTGCGAAAATCCAGGGCATTTGGGGGCAAGTCTAGGCGTTGTAGAGCTAACCGTTGCCTTACACTATATCTTCAACACCCCTGAAGATAGAATTATTTGGGATGTTGGGCATCAAGCATATGGTCATAAGATTTTAACTGGTCGTAAAAAGGATTTCCATACCAACAGGAAATATAAAGGCATCAGCGGATTTCCAAAACGAAGCGAGAGCGAGTACGACTCTTTTGGTACAGGGCACTCATCAACATCAATATCGGCAGCATTGGGTATGGCCATCGCATCGCAGAAAGAAGGAAAAGATCGACAGGTTGTAGCCATAATAGGCGATGGCTCGCTTACCGGAGGACTTGCCTTTGAGGGGATGAACAATGGGGGCATTCAGAAATCAAATCTATTGGTAATCCTTAACGATAACAATATTGCCATCGACCCCAATGTTGGAGCCATGAAGGAGTATCTGCTAGATATAACCACTTCTAAAACATACAACAAATTTAAGAATGATATTTGGAATCTACTCGGGAGGTTAGATAAACTTGGTCCTAAAACACGTTCGGCAATTCAAAAAATCGAGAACGCCATTAAAGCAACACTACTCAAGCAGAGCAATCTTTTTGAATCGCTTGGTTTTCGCTATTTTGGACCAGTCGATGGGCACGATGTTGTATATCTAACAAAACTATTAAGCGATTTAAAGGATATTCCTGGGCCAAAACTACTCCATTGTATTACTGTTAAAGGAAAAGGTTTTACTGCAGCTGAAGAGAACCAAACCCTTTACCATGCACCTGGAGCATTCGATAAAACGACAGGTAAGAGAATAGTTATAACACCCGATAAACCTACTCCTCCCAAATATCAGGAGGTATTCGGCAGAACCCTTGTTGAGCTGGCATCGATGAACAGCAGGATCGTTGGCGTTACACCTGCTATGGCTAGCGGATGCTCAATGAATATCATGATGGAGCTGATGCCCGATAGAACATTTGATGTGGGTATAGCCGAGCAGCATGCTGTTACTTTTTCGGCCGGATTAGCCGCAGAAGGCTATGTGCCATTCTGCAATATCTACTCATCGTTTATGCAGAGGGCCTACGACCAGATTATTCACGATGTTGCACTGCAAAACCTTCAGGTCGTATTCTGCCTCGACCGTGGCGGTTTAGTTGGCGATGATGGTGCCACACACCATGGTGCTTACGATATAGCCTACCTTCGTAGCATACCAAATATGGTGGTTGCCGCTCCTATGAACGAGGAGGAATTGCGAAATATGATGTACACCGCTCAGCTAGAAGGTGGTGCACCAATCTCCATCCGCTACCCAAGGGGCGCAGGGGTTATGGTTGATTGGATAAAACCCCTAACCCAAATTGCTATTGGGAAAGGACAAATTCTAAAAGAAGGAAGCGATATAGCGTTTTTAACCATAGGGCATATTGGAAATCTAGCGGCAACCGCAGCTAATCGGCTTGAATCTGAAGGAATCAGCGTTGCTCATTACAACATGCGTTTTGTAAAACCAATCGATGAAGAACTTCTCAAAATCATAGGACAAAAATTCGAAACCATTATTACGGTTGAGGATGGTTGCCTACCAGGAGGTTTTGGTAGCGCAGTAGTTGAATGGCTGAACGATAATAAGTATAGTACAAATGTTATAAGGCTAGGTATCCCCGACCGATTCGTAGAACACGGAACTCAGCAACAGCTGTACAAGGAGTGTGGGTTTGATGCTGAAGGAATCTATAGTTCAGCAAAAAATGCTGTAAAACAGAAAATACTACATTAATTCGCTGACACAACTTGCTTTTTCAATTATTTTTCATAATTTTAATTTATAATAGAGGTGATTAAACCTTATTTAAAATTACACTAACTTAATTTCTAACTATGAAAAAAATTATCCTACCGCTACTCGCATTGGTTTTACTTTTCAATTATGGTTGTAAAGATAAAGAAACCGAAGGCAACCCTTCTGGACTTATTAAATCCATAACATTTATCGATCCTGAAGAAATATACAAAGCTTCATATGAGTATGATTCACAGAATAGGGTTGAGAAAATCAATTTTTATGAAGATAATGGCCCTAATGGTTATAATACTGTTACCTATAATTCAGATGGGACAATTAAAATAGTAGAAGAATTTGATTCAGCTGAGTTTAAAGTTGGAAAAACGGTATTTTCATATACCGAGAATCAAGTAACGATGTACTCCTACTACGATTGGTACGAAGAGAGTAAAGAAGTAATAGATTATAACGCTAATAAGCTGATTGAAAAATATAAGTACTACGAGAAGTATTCAACGGCTTGGTCTTTGGAAGAATCATCCATCTATGAGTGGTCAAACAACAATATATCTAAAGAGACCTCCTACTTCACCGTTCAAAAGAAAAATAATCCTTCAAAAAGAATTCATAAAGCACTAATCCTAAAAGCGCTTACTGGGAAAAATCCTAGCAGATTCGTGGGAACAAAACTAACTAGTGATATTTGTTATACAAAAACTTTCCAATACGACACCAAAAATAATCCGATGTGGGATTTTAACGCAGCAGCATATACCCGTCCAACCGGAATGATAATGGTAAGCAAAAACAACGCGATATCAAATGAAAAAATATACCCCTCTTTCCCAAGCGAAATTGAAAGTGAAACTTTCGTTTATAAATATAACGAAAATAACTTCCCTACCTCAATATCAATACTGTCCTCTTATTCAACTAATAAAACAAAAAGTATAGATTATGATTATCGCATAGAAATCGAGTACTATTGATTAATATTTCCTTGAGATAGAGAATACTTATAGATACTCTTCACTTTCTAAAAAAATGTCATTCTACTCAAAATGTAGAATGACATTTTTAATATCTGTTAATCTTTGCAACAACCGTTGCCTAAACCAAATAAACTTTCTATCTTCGCAACCCAAAGTTCTTATATTTACTGCCCGGGTGGCGGAATTGGTAGACGCGCTGGTCTCAAACACCAGTGGTAGCGATACCGTGCCGGTTCGATCCCGGCCCCGGGTACAAACCGAAAAAACCCTCGGATCGAGGGTTTTTTTATAAACAGCTAACCATGCAACAGGAGCTGTATCCATACGGCGACAGGCAGGATCAGTTCGATCGCCGCTACCTTGAAATGGCTCAGATTTGGGCTAAAAATTCTTATTGTACTCGCCGTCAGGTTGGTGCCCTTATCGTTAAGGGTCGCATGATTATCTCCGATGGGTTTAACGGAACCCCTTCGGGCTTCGAGAATATTTGCGAAGACGAGGAGGGCAAAACAAAACCATACGTACTCCACGCCGAGGCTAACGCCATTACCAAGGTTGCCAAGTCGAATAATAGCAGCGAAGGTGCCACGCTATACGTTACCTCATCGCCATGCGTTGAGTGCGCAAAGCTGATTATACAATCGGGGATTCGAAGGGTTGTATATAAGGATGATTATCATAAATTTGAAGGCATTGAATTGCTTCAACGTGCAAAAATAGAGGTAGTAAAAATAGATTTATAAAAAAATTATATGATTTACGAGAATAGAAAAAAGGATATCATCTACCCAATCGTTTTGGGGGTTGTTCTTATTATTGGTATAATCATTGGGTTCAAAATCAACAAGGGTTCTGGCAGAACGAGTTTGCTTGTTAACCCAAAAACCGATAAGCTTACCAGCGTTCTCAAGTACATTGAAGATGATTATGTTGATACCGTTGGTATTGGTCAACTTGTTGAGCTCACCTTACCTGCCGTATTGAAGAATCTTGATCCTCACTCAATCTATATTCCCGCCAAGGAATTTCAGGGTATGAACGAACCTTTAGAGGGAGGTTTTGACGGTATCGGCGTTCAGTACAACATGCCCAACGATACCGTTATAGTAATAAGCCCTGTAAAGGGTGGTCCATCGGAAAGATTAGGGGTACTATCGGGCGATAGAATTATCAAGATAAATGGAAAAACCGTTGCAGGGGTAAAGTTCCCTGCAGATAGCATTCCTAAGTTGTTAAAAGGGACAACAGGTACAAAAGTAAAAATTGGGGTGAAAAGAAAAGGGGTTAACGAGCTGATTGACTTTGATATAATCCGAGATAAAATACCTATCTATAGCGTTGATGTTAGCTACATGCCCAGCAATGATATTGGCTATATCAAAATAAACACATTCTCAAAAACCACATACCAAGAATTTCTTAAAGCCAATGAAAAGCTCAAGGGGTATGGAATGAAAAAATTAATTGTCGATTTACGAGGCAATACTGGAGGCTATATGGATGCAGCAACCAACATTGCCGATGAATTCCTCGATTCAACAAGATTAATAGTATATACTCAAGGTAAATCAAGGTCACGTCAGAATATCTACTCCAACCCAGGGGGTGAATGTATTAATGAAAAAGTCATTATTCTAATCGATGAATTCGCTGCATCGGCTAGTGAAATTCTTGCTGGAGCAATTCAGGATAATGATAGAGGTACAATTATTGGCCGCAGATCATTCGGCAAAGGACTTGTTCAAGAGCAGGTTTACTTCAAGGATGGTTCGGCTCTTCGGTTAACAACAGCACGTTACTATACCCCATCGGGTCGTAGCATTCAAAAGCCTTACAGTTCAGGTAACGATGATAACTATTTCAACGATATAAGCAATCGTTTTCAGCACGGCGAATTTCAGCAAGTTGATAGTATCAAATTTACTGACTCGCTGAAGTATTACACCTCAAAGGGCAGAATTGTTTATGGCGGAGGGGGTATTATGCCCGATGTATTCATTCCATTGGATACCAATGGAATAAGTCCTTACCTGACTAAGGTTGCTAACCGAAACCTTATTTACCGTTTCGCCTTTGATTTTACCGAGAGGCATAGAAATGAGGTTAGGGGCATCAAAGAATTTGAATCGGTTAAAAACTACCTCAATGGCTTCAATTTGCTAAGCGAGTTTATTGCTTTTGCCGAACGAAATGGGATTCCAGCAAATCAGCGCCAAATAAGCCATTCAAAATTAATCATTGAAACCCAGATAAAGGCCGTTATCGCTCGTAATATCATTGATGAAGATGGATTCTACCCCTTTATCCTCGAAATTGACGAGACCCTAAAAAAAGCCATCGAGTATTTTAATAAAAAGGAGTTAAGTAGCGAAGAAGTCTCAATGCTTTCGCCAAAACTTAGTATTCAAGGTTGGATAAGGGCTCAGCTAAAAACAACTGCACGAAAGGATTTGGTTTCACATAGCGCATAGTATTTTTTCGATATACTAAAAAGCCTGAACTATTAAATTAATAGTTCGGGCTTTTTATTTCACTATAGCTCTATCTAGGGTCTGCTGATTAAGTGTTAAAACACAGAAAAATAAAATATTACAACAATTTTTTGTTGTGTAAGCGCAAGCATTTATTATGTAAAAGCCTAAAATACGTGCGCTTGTTATTCTAATTTTAATCCCGTAGGGATGACATTATGGTATA
>RPRQ01000017.1 GCA_003818205.1 Bacteroidales bacterium | reverse complement strand
GAAACCGATCCGGCAGTTGCCGGAGAGTTCGCCGGAGGCAATCTTAAATCGTTGTTCCCTGCCTCGCCGGCAGGCAGGCTTGTTCTTAAATCAAAAAAAAATCATATTATGGACAGACACTAATTAGATTAACTAAACGATTACCTCATTTTTAAATTTTCAAATCACCCATTACCTTATTGTCTCATTATTTCATTTCCCAATTCAACGCAACGCAATATAGATTTGAACCTTCTTTCCTTTTTTATGTTTTTGATAATAAGATTATTGTGTTTAATAGCAATGTTAAAAAACATAAAAAATGCTATATAAACGTGTTGTAAAGCATAAATGTTATATATTCGCCCCCGGATTCAATGCAAAAAATTATGATAAAAAAAGTATTAATTGCTAACAGGGGCGAAATAGCTGTTCGGGTTATTCGCTCGTGCCGTGAGTTGGGAGTGCGTTCGGTTGCGCTTTACTCCGATGCCGACAGAACGGCAATGCACGTTCGTTATGCCGATGAGGCTTACCATATTGGCTCATCCCCATCAAAGGAGAGCTACTTGAATGGCGATAAAATTATTGAGGTTGCCAAGGGGTGTGGTGCTGACGCCATCCATCCTGGGTATGGTTTCCTCTCAGAAAATGCAGAGTTTGCCAAGAAATGTAATGCTGCAGGTATAATCTTTATTGGCCCTAAATGGGAGTCGATTTTAACCATGGGCGATAAGATTTCAGCACGCCTAAAGATGATTGAGGCAGGAGTCCCCGTGGTCCCTGGTACTCAGCAAAGGGTAGGAGACATTGAGAGTGTAAATAAAATTGTGAGCGAAATAGGATTACCTGTAATCATTAAGGCATCGGCGGGTGGTGGGGGTAAAGGTATGCGGTTAGTCCGTAAGAAGGAGGATTTAGCCTCAGCCATCAGAACGGCTCAGTCCGAAGCGCTATCATCATTCGGTAACGATACCGTTTATATTGAGAAGTATTTGGATTCTCCGCACCATGTAGAATTTCAGATACTTGCCGATAAGCAGGGGAATACGGTGCATCTATTTGAGCGCGAATGCTCTGTTCAACGTCGCCATCAGAAGATGATTGAGGAAACCCCTTCGCCATTTATCACTCAAGAATTACGAGATCAGATGGGGGAGGTAGCCATTAAAGCTGCTAAAGCGGTAAACTATGAGGGTGCAGGAACAATCGAGTTTTTAGTCGATGCCAATCGAAATTTCTTCTTCCTTGAGATGAATACCCGCTTACAGGTTGAGCACCCCATAACCGAGCGTACAACTGGAATCGACTTGGTTAAAGAGCAGATTTATATCGCTTCGGGGAAGGAAATTTCATTCAAACAGGAGGAGCTGATTCAGTTCGGTCATTCCATTGAATGCCGAATCTCTGCAGAGGATCCATTTAATAACTTCATGCCAAACCCTGGGGTTATCAGGCATATCAGCGAACCCAATGGATTAGGAGTTAGAACCGATGGTTACGTATATGAGGGTTACGAAATACCCATGCACTACGACCCGATGATTACCAAACTTATCACATGGGGAAGAACGCGTACCGAAGCCATTGATAGAATGAAACGTGCGCTTTTCGAGTACAAGATTACAGGCGTAAAAACATCCATAAAGTTTCTTGAAAAGATAATGGATAATAAGGATTTTATCGAAGGGAACTACGATACCCATTTTATCGAGAAGCATTTAGATGAACTACTCGATATCCACAGCGATCCTCATCCAACAACCACCGATATGGCTATAATAGGAGCATACATTGATTATACCTCAAAGCTCGAAAAGTTGGCTATGAACGATTTCATGATTACCCGGAAGGGCGAGAAGTGGAAAGAATATGGGCTGATGAAATCGTTGCATAGGATTTAAATCCTAGGTTGATTGTAATTTAACTATTTGAAATAGAAGTTTATAAATTGATTTGGAATATTGGAAGTATGGAATACTGGAAGAAAGTAGAAACAAAAGGTTCATCATTTATATTTTTGATGATGTATGTTCTATTAAATAAGTTGAGTTTTGCATCATTTCTATTATTGACTTCGTCATCCGGCAGTTGCCGGATCGCTCCAGTTCCATTATTCCATCATTCCATCATTCCAGAATTAATACAACCCAGAAAAGAATTTGTTATTTTTCGAATTACTTCAAACTCACATTTAAGACAAAGATGGCAATTGATATAAGAATTGGCGATCGTGAAGCCCACGTAACCCTAATCAAGAAGGAGGGAAGTAAGGCTACCATAAAGGTTGACGATAAGATTTATGATGTGGATATAATAATGGTTGAGGATGGCGTTTACTCCATTATTCACGAGGGACGATCCTACAACATCGAGATGATACAGGGGAATGGACCTAAGAACTACTTCGTTAATACCTACTACTCATCGCATGAGCTCGATATTATCGATGCTCAAAGCCGATACCAACAGAACCGTAATAAGGACGGTATCCATAGCGGCGATAAAATAATTTCAACCCCCATGCCGGGTAAGGTTGTAAGCATACCTGTAAGCGAGGGCGATACCGTTGAAAAGGGTACAACAATTATTGTTATATCGGCCATGAAGATGGAGAGTGAGTACAAATCGCCAGTTGATGGAGTTGTTAAAAAAATCTATGTAACCGAGGGGGATACCATTAATGGTAATCAACCATTAGTAGAAATTGAATAATTATTAGCTTATTATGAAGACTTTAGAGGAAAAATATAATCAGTTTGAACAAAAGTTAAAAGAAGCTGAACAGGGTGGAGGTGCTATACGCATTCAAAAACAGCACGAGGCTGGCAAGCAGACTGCCCGTGAGCGCATCGTTGAGTTTTTGGATAGCGGTACGTTCAACGAATTTGATAGGTTTGTAACCCATCGCTCCAACGAGTTCGGTATGGATAAAACCAAAACCCTTGGGGATGGCGTAATTACTGGTTATGGGAAAATCGATGGTCGTTTGGTTTATATCTTCGCATTCGATTTTACAGTTTTTGGCGGAACCTTGAGCAGGGCTAATGCCGATAAAATCATTAAGGTTCAGCAATTAGCGTTAAAGATGGGTGCTCCCTTAATCGGTCTAAACGATTCAGGAGGTGCTCGTATTCAGGAAGGTGTGGAAAGCCTTGCTGGCTATGCCGATATTTTCTATAATAATGTTCGTAGTTCGGGTGTTATTCCACAAATATCTTGCATTATGGGACCGTGTGCTGGTGGGGCTGTTTATTCACCTGCGCTAACCGATTTTATTATAATGGTTAAGGAAACAAGCTATATGTTTGTAACAGGTCCCGATGTAATAAAAGCGGTAACCCACGAGGATGTAACCAAGGAGGAGTTAGGAGGGGCATTAACCCACAACTCTAAGAGCGGCGTAGCCCATTTTGTAGCCGACAACGATGAGCAGGCGGCCATGCTCGTTCGGGAGCTCATCGGATTCCTTCCCTCAAATAATATGGAGGAAGCCCCAATTGTTCCAACTACTGATAATATTCATAGGGAGGATGAGATTCTACAAACCCTAGTTCCGGTTGACCCCAATAAACCTTACGATATTGTTGAATTGATTGAAAACGTTGTCGATGATAAGAATTTTCTTGAGGTTCAGCCCCACTATGCTAAGAATATTGTTATTGGATTTGGTCGATTAGCGGGGCAGTCGGTGGGCATTGTGGCCAATCAACCCATGTTCTTAGCGGGAGTACTCGATATCGATTCATCCATCAAGGCTGCAAGGTTTGTCAGGTTCTGCGATGCGTTTAACATACCCCTTATCACATTCGTTGATGTCCCTGGCTTTTTGCCTGGTCTTACGCAGGAAACCAATGGGGTTATCAAGCATGGTGCGAAGCTGCTTTACGCCTTTTCGGAGGCAACCGTACCAAAAATTACGTTAATTACACGAAAGGCTTACGGAGGGGCATACTGCGTGATGTCGAGTAAGCACATCGGCGCCGATGTAAACTTTGCATACCCAACAGCCGAAATTGCAGTAATGGGAGCTGAGGGTGCAGTGAATATAATATTCAGGAATAACCTATCGAACGATGAGGAGAGGAAAACAAAAATTGACGAGTATAGCGAAACACTGGCCAATCCTTATAAAGCGGCTGAACTAGGGTATATCGATGAGGTTATTTACCCCAAGCAAACTCGTTACAAGCTAATTCAAGCCCTTGAGATGACAAGGAATAAGAGCCAACAGCTTCCGCATAGAAAGCATGGGAATATTGTTCTTTAGGATTTGATAAGAGATATTATGAAATCCTTGAAATCATCATTTTTTAGGAATGATGGAATAATGAAAAGAAGGAATGAAGGAAGATAATGATGATAAAGAAATCAATTATAGGCTTCTGAGCGTTGTTTTTATCATTCTGTTCTGCTGCTAATCTCATATTATCAGATAGATATGTGATAGTCGAAAAATAATCGTTATTTTTTTGAGAGATATTTTGGAGTTATTAATAATAACTATATTTTTGCATCACCAAAATAAAATGCGAAAGTAGCTCAGTTGGTAGAGCATAACCTTGCCAAGGTTAGGGTCGCGAGTTCGAGTCTCGTCTTTCGCTCCAAAGCACAAAGTTCAAAGTTTTAGTATTAATAAAGCTTTGAACTTTTAACTTTAAAGCTCTTATTTTTTGCCCGGGTGGTGGAACTGGTAGACACGCAGGACTTAAAATCCTGTGGCCATTGCGGCTGTGCGGGTTCAAGTCCCGCCCCGGGTACTGCGCAACTGATTGAATATCAATTAGTTGCGCTTTTTTATTTTCCACGATCAGAGTGAAAAAATAGCGAAGTGCTAGAAGATTTTCATCGAGGTGCGGAAACGAGGTGCGGAAATTTCCAGCTGGTTTCATTTTATACCTCCTTGTTTATTTGTGTTTGCTTAGCATTGGCTTTTTCTCTGACTTCAGCAAGTTCCTTTGTGCGCTCGTATTCGTCTGGGAATACACAAAAATTACGTAAGGCTTTAGCCATTTCCACCTTATCAATATAGTTACTTTCCACTATTGCATTGCTTGAATGCCCTGTTGTTTTAATCAGATCATTGCTTCGGGAGAGATATATCTTAAGACCTGTGATGTAAGATTTTCTCAAGCATCTATAGGTGAGATTCTTACCCGTATTCAGTTGTGAATAGTAATGGGTAAAACCACGGCTAAACACATCCGACATCACCTTATTCCGTCCAAGATCCGTCTAAAAGTCATAACTTGAGTTCCCTATATTAGGAATGTAAACTATGGTTTTCAATCAGAGGGTGTAGGGGAAAATTCGTAGTCATTTATACCTACAAGTAATTCTCTCCTTTAATTGTTTTGTAATTTTATTTGATCGAGCTGTTTGTAATTTAAATTGGGTTAAACTAACATAACATGCCTTTAGGATTGAGTATTTTATGGCTAATGACAATATCCATTTTCAATTGCATACCTGATAAGTTCTTTCGAGTTAGCAACGCCCAGTTTATCAATTAAATTACGTCTATGAGTTTCTACCGTACTATGTGCTATAAATAAAGTTTCTGCAATCTGTGGCGTAGTATAACCTTTGGCTATTAATTTTAAAACTTCTATTTCTCTTTTGGTTAATTGGGTCTTTTCATCGCTTAGGTTTTTCTTAGGTTTTTTCATTTCATCCATGAGAGTCTTAATAACAGCATCTCCCAAATATTCGCCACCTGCAGCAATCTTCCTGATGGCATTGACTAATTCTTCTTTTCCCTTGTTCTTTAGAATGTAACCAGAAGCTCCAATTTCTATTAATTGCCTGATGTATTCATTGTCATTATACATTGACAGAATAAGAACCTTCACCTCTGGATGCAATTTTTTAATTTCTTTTGTAGTTTCAATGCCATTCATTAGAGGCATATCTATATCAATTACAGCAACATCGATCTGTTTTATTTCTAATTGGGCTAATAGCTCTATCCCGTTAAGTGCCTCACCAACAGAGCAAATATCTTGTTCCCGTTCTAAAAGAGATTTTAACCCGTCAAGAACAATTTGATGATCGTCTGCTATAATTACATTTATCATTTTATTCAATTTATAGGTATTTCAATAGTAATAGTAGTTCCAGCACCTTTCCCTGTATCAATGTTAAGCTCACCATTTAAAGTATCAACCCTTGATTCAATATTTCTTAACCCTATTCCCTTTTTATTTTTTATCTGATTGACATCGAATCCTATGCCATTATCTTCTACAACAATATTTAATCGCTTTTCCTTTTTTAGTAGTTGAATACTTACCTCCGAGGCTTTTGAATGCTTCAGTATATTACTTATTAATTCCTGGATAATCCTATAAAGATTGATTTCGATATTGTACTCAAGCCTATTTTCATCAAAACCAAAATTAAACACTTCGATTTTAAGTTGCCCTGTAGCTTCTATTGATTCTTTTAGATTATTAAGAGCAGGAATGAGTCCAAATTTATTTAGTACTCCAGATATCAGGTCATTTGCAATTTTACGAACTTCTTCGCAAGCCTCATCTAATAAGTTGTTTGCTTTGGAATACATTACCATATTGTTTTCTCTTAACGCTTGTATGTTCTCCTCCACTGATTTGAAGTGTAATTTAACCATTGACAGCATGCTGCCTAATCTATCATGAAGGTCTTGAGCAATTCTTTTTCTTTCTCCTTCCTGTCCCTCTAGCATTGCGCTCATCGATTTTAATTCTTGATCTTTTAATAGTTCCTTAATTTTTTGTTCGTTGATTTTATAGTTTTTTTCGGCTAACAGTGTTCTTTGTTTTAATCTGTAGCTGCGTAAAAAGGTAAAAAATAATAAGATCAGTAAGATCATTCCTCCCAAAAGGCTCATGATCATAATGTTTTTCCTTTTTATCTTTATTTCGTTTATGAGGTTATCTTTTTCCAGAAGTTGACCTTTTCGTTGTTCATCCTGATAATTCTCTTTTAAATTCATTGCATTGCGATAAGTAGCATCAAGGCTATCCCTCAGTGTTAAATACTTATCATTGAAAGACACTGCATTCTCCAACTGCCCAGTAATAGAATAAGATTTATAAATATTCTGATAAAGTTCCAAGGTTATTAATTTGTTACTGTTAGTTTCTGAGTTAGCTAATCCTTTTTTATAATAAAATAGTGCTTTATCGTATTTTTTTGTGGAAAAGAACAGATTGCCAATATTGATATACGCAGTTGATAAACCCTCTTTCTTTCCAATTTCTTCTTTTAGTTCAATACTTTTAGTATAAAACTGTATTGCTTTGTTGTACTCACCTAAGCAGTAGTAGCAATATCCCAGATTATCGTAATTTGTATCAACTGATTTGTTCTGTTTTAAACTTTGCTTAATCTCTATGCTTTTATAATTATAGTCAATAGCGGTATGATATTGCTTTTGATTGGAATAAACCAAACTAATATTAGTAAATACCCTTGATAAATTAACATTATCATTAAATTTTGTAGCCAATTCAATGGCTTTGCTGTTAAATTCCAGCGATTTTATGTTGTTTTGTAGTTTTAAGTATAGATTAGCAAGGTTCATATATGAGTATATGAAATTTGCAGTATCTTTTAACTGTTTTCTTATTTCCAGCCCAGAATATGCCAAATTTAAAGCGCTATCAAATTTTGCTTGATATTCATATAAAACGGCTAGCCTGTCATACGCATTAGCCAATGCTGGTAAATTATTAAGCTCTTTATAAAGTTTTATTGTGGTTTGCCCGACAATGAATGCCTTTTCGGTTTGACCAACATTTGTATACAATAGTGTAAGCTGTCCACAAGCCCTTGCAATTCCATAAGTATTATTAATCTCCTTTTCTATCTGTAAAGCTTTGTTGAAGGTTGTAATGGCTTGGTTGTAATTGTCTTGTATTCTCTCTATTTCACCAATTCTATTTAAACTGGTCGCAATTCCTGATTTAAAGCCAATTCTTTCTGCAATGGATTTTGCTTCGTTTGCAAACTTTAAGGCACTATCTGATTTACTAATTCGGTTTAGCCATGATAGTTCATTTAGATATGTGACTTTTACCGAATCGTTACTACATATCTTAAGCTTTTGGATAAGGCTATCTGTAGCAATATTGTTTTGAGCACGAGTATAAAAGATGCTCGAAATTAATATTACTAACAGTACCAATTTATGACAATAAATCCTTTTCATGACATTTGATGGTAGTTGCATAATACTTTATAAGTAACGTCTTGTAATGTACTAAAAAAAGGATTATCCACTCTAACATGAATAATCCTTTTTCGTTATTTCCCAAGAAAAATTTCGTCTATAGGTTTTTCTACAGGACGTGGAGGATCTGTTTCTTCAGGGCAGCGAGTACCTAATTTTTCATTGTGTTGTGTTGGGTTTAAATTCTCAGGATTGCTATTACCTGATTCTCCTAATGAGCCCTGAACTCTTCCCTTAGGAATGTTAACATTAATGTTTTTCATAAATATGAATTTTAGTTAAGGTTAAATCGGTGTCAAAGTTCTGAATAAAATAAACTCAATCAATCATCACTTTTGACCTATTTGGTATCCTCACTTCTGAGGGTATAAAAATCATTGTTTTTGCTGTAGTTCTGGAAATTAAAGAGAAAGATATTTGACAAAAAATTCAGACAATGGAAAAATATAAATATGACGTTGCTATCTCTTTTGCGGAAGAGGATAAAGAGATTGCCGAACAAATCGGAAGAGCTTTAAAAGATCTGGATGTAAAGTATTACCTTTTTTATGAGCAGGACAACTTAGGCGAGCCTCTTAAAAAATTGACATGGAAAATTTATCACGAAGAATCAAGACTTGCATTAGTTCTTATTTCAGAACATTACAGTAGGAAACGATGGGCAAAAGAAGAGCAAGAAGTTATTCTAACAGTTCTTAGACGAGAAGGGATGCCCTATTTAATTCCGATTCGAATTGATGATACAAAAATAGACGGAATTTCAGAACAGATAATTTATAAACGTTGGACAGGATCAAATAGCTATGAAATAGCAGTAAAAGTTTTTAAACTATTAAAGCAATTTGAAGAACGAAATAGAAGCGATGGTAATCCTAAGGGTGCTAATGTTACCAAAAAACCAAAAATAAAGAGTATTGCTGAAGTAATCCAGACTATAGGTGAAAACAATGGCTTTGTGATAGGGAAAGTTAATCACTTTAATAATTAAAAGTCATGGAAGACGAAAAAAATAAACAAGATGAAAGCAATGAAGCATCAACTGATAAAGAAGATGTTAATAATCTGCCCAAACCAACAGCCCAAAATAGATTCTTACAATTTATTAGAGATAATAAAGGAACCACCATTGGTGAGCAAACCAATTACTATGGAATAGGAATCAAAGATCCAACCGCAATTTGGGAGTTTGCTGGAACTAAAGCCATCTATGGGATTGAGAAAAAGGAAATAAAACAATATGCCGATTGTCTTATTGAAAATAGGCTCGTTGTTCTTCATTGCGAGGATAAAGGGATTATTCAAAATACAATTGAAGATATTGTA
Organism: Bacteroidales bacterium; assembly: GCA_003818205.1. Lineage (GTDB taxonomy): Bacteria > Bacteroidota > Bacteroidia > Bacteroidales > Tenuifilaceae > UBA8529. The sequence goes on along the minus strand of RPRQ01000017.1, from coordinate 65,279 downwards.
GATTACATTATTAAAAGGGAGGGAATTAATGATTTCCAAAAAAGATTATTCTCCATTCAGGGTAAAGATGATGATGTTGATAAAGATAAGCCCTTTAAAGAGAATCAAGAATCGATAACCTTATCAACGTTTAGCCAAGAAAATTTTAATAAAGGGAAAGTATGTTTTATTCAAACAAAGTTAATTCAATCTGAGTTTTTTAAGTCCTTGTTCATAGAAGAGGAAGAAAGTTTTGATTCTACGAAGGCCGAACTCAGGAGAAAAAACATATTTTTCATCTGCTATGTTCGAGATAAATCGTTATTAAACACGATTATTAATAAACGTCATGCCTCATTTTCAAAAAAAAATGATTCTATTGAACGTATCTTCTTCTTCTCTCTTTTTAGCATCCCCTTTTTACCTATTATTCTTCAATTCCACTTTAAAAAAAGATGGCGAGAGTTTCATGATATTATCCTTACTCAAAAAGAGCAAGGGTTCTGGGGGAAAAATAAAACAGAAAGTGATTTGTACGAAGTTATTAGTGGCTATTTGAAAGAAGGCATCTCCAGTTTGGAAAGAGAAATTGAAAGAAGAAGAAATAATGATTTTCATTCAGAACTTATTGGCAAGGCAGAGAAACTTCCGTTTGATCAAAAAACCCATCAGCATATTCTATTTATAACTGCTTTTTTCCCTGAGATTACGACAACTGAGTACAAATTAATAGCGAAATTACTCCTGAATGGAAAAACAACAGAAATAGCAAATCAAATAGATCATCAGAAAGCGGGCAACGAAAAAAACCTTGTTAATGAACCTAAGATCATTAATCTTTTTGAAGAATGGGAAAATAATGGTGATGAGATACTAAGTTCTTGTCAGGTTATTTCTTATGAGCATTCAAGCGGAAGAAAATATTTTGATTTTAAAGAACCAGAGTTAAAAGATGAAGTACGAACTATTTTTCAAAAAAGGCATTTCCTATTTTTTGAAGAGCAGTTTCAACAGATAATTGGCTCAGGAATTTTCTTTGAAACTAATATATCTAAACCGTTTTTACAAAACTTGTTGCAAAACATCACCAATATAATTCCATTTGATCCTGATCTCTATGGGTTAAACCTGTTGCATTGGATTTTTATTAGGATTTTCACAGATAATAAAATCCAACTTAAGAAAAAATTAGAGGAATTGAATGAGGAAGAAATAGAGGTGGTAAATAATTATATCGAAAAAAAAGCATTTGAAAGTGAAATTGGCTTTAACCGTTTGCTGGATCTCATGAGATTAATGCTGGATAAATCAGAACTTTTGCGTCAGCAAGTACAAGATTTCATCGAATTCCTATTTCAAAAAGAGTTATTCCTAGTAGTACTTAGGATTGTAGAAGACCTACAAGACTTCTCTCATATCAATGCAATGGTATGGATTAAGAGGATACTTAATCAAAAGGGGGCTAAAGGTGAGATACATTATGAGTGTATTAAAAGTTTATATAGAATTTCCAAGTTGAATACTTATGAAACATTTGATATTCTTGAGAAAATACAGAAATGGTGGTTACATAAACCTTCAAATGGAAGTTTATCCTTGTGCCAGGCAAATAGTATTCTGCTAATTCTATTCCTTGCCAACCCATTATATGGGCGATTCCCTTTGATAAATTATGGAAAATGGCCATCTAAATTCTTTCTCTTCAATTTTAAAGAGGAAAATGCAAAAGACGTTTGGAAGTTTCTTATTCAATGGTTGTTTCACCCAGATATGGTTAAAGCGTACAAAGTTGCTGACAATCAAAGAATAACATCTGATATCAATGTGGAAGAAGTGCTTACAAAAGCTCAGGCTTTTATTTTGGAATCATGGTATCTCATTCTGAATGGTACTAACGAAAATGTAGAACTAAAGCCACTACAAAAAAACGTTATTGATGAGTTTTACAATACTCTATTAGAAGAAATAACTCATGTTCAGCAGATTATGTTAAAACAACAATGGGCTTTAATGACCAGAGAATACATGCAAGAGGTCAGCAAATACAAAAGAAAGACTGACTATCAATTTACACTACTTTTTTTAGCTAAGGTAAAAGCATGCAGAACCTTGTATTTAAAATTTAACTAACAATAACACAACGGTTATGGGACTACAACGAATACTCGCAGAAGAACTTAAATCTTCAACATCTATAAATAATATTAACAATCTGATTAGAGAGGTTGATTCTACCTATAAACCTAATTCTTCAGAAAAGAAATACTATTTAGATAAGGGTTCGATGGAGGTTTATGAGAACAAACCTATTTCATTCTCAAAAAAAGAATGGGCTTACTATATTATTGATTTTAATGAGATTGTTGAAATAAAAGGTCTGAAAAAAGAGTTGACCGAGTTAGACAATTCATGTTCCTTGAGCATTACGATCAACTACAGTGCGCAGATACAGCAAAATCACCAGAAAGATCTGATTAAACTTCTTGTAACCGAGCCTCGCTTTGAGAATGCATTAAATAACCGAATTGTCAGATGGATATCAACTTTTGCTAGCAATGAACCACAATTTGTTAAACGATTCTACAGTTTACAAACCAAATTAAAGAATTACCTAGAGGATGAAGCTAGAAAACTAGGACTCAGCCTAGATTTAGCAATTGAAGTTCGTGAAGAAAAAGTGTCCAAAACTCTACGTGGGCAGGTTGATGTAAAAGTAAATGATTTCCATAACAGAATACCATTATCGTATGAATTGGAGGTTAATGTTTTGGAAAACAAAAAGGTTGAGGGAATGCAAACTTTAATGAACACAATCAAACTAGATGAAAAAGTAAAAGAAATCATCAAAAAAAGTATTAATAGTAAAAGCACTATAGACCTCCACTATTTTCATTTCAATCTTCATACAGGGCTAAGAGAGTTTCTGATTCGTGAATTAGATATTGATCTAGATAGAGACGGTTTAAAACCTGAATTTCTAACACTTGAATCACAACTAAGGAACGTTCCTCCCGAACGTTCACAGCTAATCCACAATGTTAGTTGTATCACGAAAAATAGTTATGGGATCGACATTGAACATCACCTGATTCTTACATTAAAAAATCTGGGAGATTTTTATAATTCTGGGATTAAGGATATTAACGAATGGGTGAAAGATGAATTGAACCGAATCACTCAGGATTGCATATTTGAAAAAGATTTCACTGAACTAGCCCTCAACTTCAATAGTGATTACATCAAACTTGAGATGGCTAAATCATTAACCAAGAAGGGTTACGAGATCAGGCAACTTATTACAATACCTAAACTGGAAGGCATTATACCTGATCATTTTGATTTTGAAGTGGGTAATGATATCGAATTTCCTACCCATAAGGAAGATGTACGGATCAAACTAAACATCATCGCAAGCGGAAAAATCGAAGATCCAAAAAAAATTGCCAGATTAATAAACCCCAAAACCACACGTGATGGAATTATTTCAAAAATGAAAGAAACTGTTGTGAATACAGTACGGCAGTTTATTCACCAAGTAGATCCCAAAAGGTTCTACTTGAATTTTAATTTTCCAGAAAATGGAAAGGGAGATTCGCTTGCAGACGAACTTAGAAAAAAGATATTAAGCAAACTGAATGAAGAATTTGGAACTAAAGAGGTTGACATTATCCTGAAACAATTGGAAACCGATCTGGTTCGAAGTTTTAAAACGCTATTTGGGGTTAATCATACCATAAACATTGAGATATATCAACTACAGGCGAAGTTCGATGCGCAATTTATGGTTGTCAGCGTGCATGAAGACAGCTACGATCTTTTTAAGGCAAAATGTGATGCCTATAAGAGTAAGGATATTTTAATCCTACTAGAGGACATTTCGAGATTTGTTAAACATAATGTCGAATTACATCTAAATAAGATTCATGAACTAAATGAAGAGAACATTAACACGGATGAATTCTTTCGGCATTTGGTAGTCTTATTAAATGCTACTCGAAATATTGTTGCCGAGGCATTTGGTCTGGATATAAAGATTGCACCTTGGTTAAGAAGACACCCGTCTATAACTGACGAGATACAACAGAAGAAGAATTTATTTGATAAGGAAAGAGTCATTAACGATATGATAAAAATTAAAGAGTTTGAAGAAGAAAAACTAAGTAACATGATTAATTTCCAAAAGAAGGAACTTGATATGAAATATAATGATTCTGAAATGGAAAAATATATAAATAAAAGAATCGATGAAATAAATGAGACCCTCACCAAAACTTCAGGAAAAAATATCCGAGAAAAATTAAAGTTGCCAGAAATAACCGAAATACTCTCATCTGTAACGAAAAACATAGAAATAGATTTTGATCACAATGAGGATCCCAATACAAATGAATAGCAACCTTAAAATTAATAACCCATGAGTGAGATAAAAATTGAATTTATAAACGAGATAAATAATTCTTGTTATAATGGTTCAGTTGATTCCAATGATATAGTATCAGAAATCATTGAACAACTATTAAAAGAAAATGAATTTGCTAATTTAAATGGGAATGTGGTTTTGAAAACAGAATATGGCCAGATTCTCGATAGCAGCAAAAAATTTTATGAACTCAATGTTCGTGATGGCTCAAAACTCTATTTAAGCCTCGATAATTCGAGCCCCAACAACTCTTCCTCCAAAAAAATAGAGCCTCTTGTACCTCCAACAGATACAAGTTCTCCTCAACAGTTTCATCAGTTAGGAATATTTGTAATGGATGGGAGCGGCTCCATGGAGGAATTAACCAACGGAAATATCAAGAAAAAAGATGCTGTTAATATGGCAATACGCGATGTATTAACCCGGTTCAAAGTAAGCCGAAAGAAAAATAATTTTTCTTTCTCTGTTATCTCTTTTGATTTCACAGCATCAGTACAAACCAACACAACTCCATTAAAAAATATAAATGAAAATGGGAATTATGATCCTACTATAAATCATGGAGGTGGCACTTACATTCATTCTGGTTTGGAAGAGGCCCAAAAGATAGCCGAGGCTTTTCTTTCAAATCCAACAAGCGGCATCCCGCACTCGGTAATTATCCTTCTGTTATCAGATGGGGAGTGCCATCAGCCAGATAAAACTCAGGGAGTTGCTAATTCCATTAAAAGAATGGAGAAAGTAAGTATCTGTACTACTTTTTTATCTCACACTGGGGATAAAAATACAGCAGCAGAAGAGTTGATGAAAGAGATTGCATCGGATCCTATCTTGGGATTCACGAGAACTTATGATCCTGAAACTTTGCGCAACTTTTTTGTGAGGTCTATATCAAGAGCATCAGGCGTAAAAATTAATTAAAATGGATACATCAAGAAGTATTGTAGTTAGTCTACGAGAAACGGTCAAACCTGTAAATCAGGATTGGGATTGTAATTCAAGGAATGATTCTATCGGGGCTAATTTAATAGCAATAGCAGATGGTCTTGGATCGTTTGATAAAGCAGAGTTGGCATCAAGTGCTATTATAAAAAGTATAAAGGACTATTTTAAGAAAGCAGAAACTATAAAAGAAGTAGAGTTACAGCCTCTTTTTGAAAAGTTGGCAAAGTCACTCGATTACGATATAAATAAAAACTTAGATGAAAATCAGAAAATTCCTGAAAATGCGTATGGAACAACCTCCATTTGTGCTATTGAAACCCAAGATTTCTTTAAAATAGGTTATTCTGGTAATGGAGCAATTTTACACCTGAAAGGAAATTTTATTGATTTTCCCGAGGATATTTATTATCTACCATGGTGCTTAAAAAATTATCTTAACCCCCATACGGTTCCTGAAAACGGCAAAGAGGCCTTGTATAAGTATCTTTCTTACGGAGCATCCCCAAAGCAGTATTCTCCAAGTATTATTGAATTTACAAAGGACAATCTAGAGTTTGGAGATATAATCATCATTTGTTCCGATGGAATATATTCATCAGATCATGACAATGTAGGAAAAGATAGTAATGGTAATATTTGGTTAGAAGTAAATAAGACTTTACTAAAACTCATAAAAACGCTAAGAACTTATGTCTTACAAAATGAGGATTACAAAAAGGAAACACTTGAGTTGGCAATGAAAAACTATCTAAAAGAACTTAAAGAAACACTAGGTGGAATGGACGATGATTGTTCTCTTGGAATAATAATCACTGGGCAGGCTTTAACCTATTTCAAAAACCGACAAAAAAATGCAAACCATTAAAGTTAATTCATCACTTTCAACTGGATTACTTGTCGAATTTGATGTAATAAAGACAATCGAAATTTCGGATACCATAATCAGCGGTGGTGAAGGTGGTTTTGGAAAAGTGTATAAATGCTACACTGTAAATAATTCTGTATGCTCTGTAGATCAACTTATTAAAATACTAACCCCAAATAGAGATATACACAGGAAGGGTTACGAAACAATTCAGAAATTGCAGAAAAAGTTAAAGATCAAAAATCAAGAGGTAAGGCAGAATGGTACAGATTCAATTATAAAAGAATACTCCGCATTAAAAGCTGTTCCACAATTCAGTTTTATTGGAATATTAAATGGTGAAGAGGTTTATGGATACTCCGCAAATAATTTAAATAGTTTAGGCTTTATAAGTTTCAGTGAAGCATTGGATAAAAGTATTATTCAACATGTGGGTTTTGATATCAAAATACCAATGATCTATCATCTGATTAGAGCATTTGATTTTTTAAGTTCAATTTTTTATATACATGCCGATTTAAAGGAGGATGCACTTTTCTTAAATACTTCAACCAAAGAATGTGTTATAATAGACTTTGACAGCGGTGCAGTTGCCGATAGTTCCAATGATCAGCCAACTACACTAGGTTCATTTCAGGATTGGTTAGCCCCTGAGATAATGGGGCAGTTTGGAAAATCCATTCATGAGCAGCAAGAAATAAATGTGAACTTGAATTCCGATAGGTGGTCTATCACAGTGGCCATTTTCTATCTTATTTGCTCTTCCCACCCATTTTTTATGCTTTCAAATACCGCTCCAGAAACAATCGCTGATTATTTCTCGAAAAACCAATGGCCAAATATAAATCCAAATGAAGATTATTTCAACAAGGACAACGAATCATTTTATAATCAGTTTGTTTCATGGTATAAACAGAATATATCAGTTGAAATCAAAAAGATATTCGAAACTACTTTTAATGACGGATACTCTAGTCCTGCCATGCGAAGTTTATATGGTACTTGGAAATACGCTCTACAAAAAATTCAGAATTCACCTCAAATAGTTGTTTTTACAAGTAATAAGAAAGTAAGAATCAATTTGGATTCTGTTAAACTTCATTGGATTGTAAAATATGAGGAAGAGTTAATCCTCCAACCTGGTAATGTTAATGTTACTGGTATGGATAGTTATAATGTAAGCCCTGTTACAGATACACTTTATGCACTTATTGCAAAAAACTACTGTGGAGAGCATAAAATGGAATTGGAAGTAAAAATCTCCAAACAACCTCCTGAAATAATTGCATTTAAATCGGATGAATCGATTAGAACTGTTGCCTCTCCGATAAAACTTTCATGGAATGTGGATAATTGCAGTGAACTAATACTGAATCCGGGAAATATTAATGTTGATGGGAAAACCAGTGTTGAGGTTGAACCAATGGTTGATACAACTTATACGTTAATTGCCAAAAACTTCTTCGGATATGAATGCCAAAAGAGCCTCTCCATAAGTATATCTGACCAACCGCCTATTATAAAGGAATTTAAATCAGATAATTCTATAAGGTTGAACAGTAATCCAATAAAACTACAATGGCAAGTTGAAAATGCGCATCTACTTATTCTAAACCCGGGCAACAATGATATTACTGGCAAAACAGATATTGAAGTTAAACCTTTGGACATAACAACTTATACATTATTGGCTGAAAGTTTTTTTGGTATTAAAACTGAGAAAAGCCTTACAGTTAATGTATCAAAAAAACCTCCAATTATTGAAAAATTCGAATATGAAGCAATTGATCTTTTTGATAATATTTTTAAACTCTCGTGGGAGGTAATTGATGCAGAGCATATTTATATTTTGCCTTTCCCTGGGGAGGTCTCTAACAAAAATGAGACTGAAATCTGTTTAACCGATCAGAATGTATTTACGTTAACGGCTACATCGTTATTTGGAGTTAAAACATCAAAAGCGATTAGTTTATCTATGTTATTCAATATAACACCTCCTGATAGTCTTTTCAATAAAGAGCCTGCCGAGAGCATATATAGTTTCGAAATAAGTCCAGAAATATTTAATCAACTTAAATTTCAATGCCATGGAAATAAATAAAATTAAACCCTTTACTGCTTTTTTATGCAAATGTGCAGGAGCCAGTTTGCATATAATGGAAAAGTGTCCGACTCAAGTTACAAAGTATTCTACAATGGGAACAATACTTTTAATCACTGCATTAATGGCTAGTCTTTCTGGAGGCTATTTTTTCTTTGCTGCATTTAAACAAGCACTTTTAGCAATTTTGTTTGGAATTTTTTGGGGCCTTGTTATTTTTTCGCTTGATCGATATTTAGTAACAAGTATGGATTTTAATGCAAATAGAAAGTACATCAATGCACTTCCCAGAATATTTCTAGCAATCTGTCTCGGCATTGTTGTAGCTAAGCCTTTGGAATTAAAACTGTTTGAGCATGAAATAGAAACAGAGATGGTCAATATAAGAAATCAAAAGCATAATGAAATGCTAAGTTCAAACACAGAAATTGCTCAAATTGATTCTACAACCAGACGATTTGAAAATGAAAGAAATCAACTAGATAGCATGATCTCAAAAAAGAGAAGAGAATGGAAACGCAGTGAAGAAGACTATTACAATGAAGTAAATGGAAAAGGCTCAGTTACCACAACGGGAAGGCAAGGTTATGGTAAAGAAGCTGAGAGGAAAGACAGTATTCGAATTCAAGTTAAAGAAGAATACGAAGAGTTGAATAAAAAAGTGAAGTTAAGAATTAATAATATTGATAAAGATTGGCAAGACTTACAAAAGAAAGTTGACCGAAAAAGTAGTTCAATTAAAGAAGAGGCGGAAGGTTACGAAGGTCCATTAGCAGAAATTGAAGCTCTATCCAGTTTAACTAGCAAAACAACAATACTAAAATTCGTCAATATCTTTTTGACTCTTATTTTTATTCTCATTGAAACGGCACCAGTATTAGTTAAGTTCTCACAAACAAAAGGATTGTATGAAGAACTATTAGAAGCCCATGAAAAAGAAAACATCAAAAATATTCAAGACAATTCCGATTTTCAAGAATATGAAAAAAGAGTAGAGGCAAAAAGAAAGATATCCCAATACAATGGTGAAGTTGTCTACGATGAACAAATTAAAAATAGAATATGGAAAGAAAAAACAGAATTTGACTTAACGGTGATTGAAAAACAATATTATAATCGATTACAGAAATTGGCGAATGAAAGTTGTGTACAGCAAATGTATGAAGAGATAATAAAAAGTTTAAAAACTGAAGAATTATTTGATATTAAGAAACAGTGAAAACTTAAGATGATGACTGATTCAAATTATACATTCAAATAAAAAATGGCAATCTATACATGCATATTTATTATTCTCACTGAAAAGGATTTTTACAAACTAATAAGGAACTAATTCATCTTATAATGGTTCGCTCTATTTTTTTTGCAATAAAAAGTATAAATAAAAACAATTTTGAAGTATGAAGAAAGCACTTGTTATTGGTATAAATAAATACCCCAGCGCACCTCTTAGCGGGTGTGTTAATGATGCGGAAGCGTTTGCCAGTATCATTGAAAAGAATGGTAATGGTTCTCCGAATTACGATGTGAAACTAAAAACAGATGTTCCAACAAAAGGTGAGTTAAAAAGTTTAATTATCGAATTATTTAAAGGGAAAAATGAAACTGCACTATTCTATTTTTCTGGACATGGTTTTATTAATGACATCGGTGGATATATCGTAACGCCTGATTATAAGCGAAACGATGAAGGGGTTTCGATGGATGAAATACTTGCTATTGCAAATGAATCTAAAGCAGAAAACCGGGTAATTGTTCTTGATTGTTGTTATTCTGGGGCATTTGGTTCTCCCAAAATTACTGGAGACCGATCTGCTCACATAGCTGAAGGGGTTTCAATTCTTACTGCCAGTAGGGATAGCGAGACATCTTTAGAAATTAACGGACATGGCGTTTTTACGAATTTGTTGCTTGATGCTTTACTGGGGGGGGCAGCAGACCTTAATGGCCATATTACACCGGGTAGTGTTTATGCGTACATCGATCAGGCCTTGGGAGCGTGGGATCAACGTCCTGTTTTTAAAACAAATATTACAAGATTTATATCATTAAGAACCGTGATCCCTCAAGTTCCAATAGATATTATACGAAAATTGGCTGAATATTTCCCATCTCCTACAGAACTCTACTTTTTAGACCCATCCTATGAAGATACAAATACTTTGCAAATTGAGCATAAAGTAGTTAAACCATATGCAAAACGTAAGAATGTAACAATATTTAAGAATCTTCAAAAATTGCAAAGTATTGGACTTGTTGTACCTGTTGAAGAACAATTTATGTATTTCGCGGCAATGAATTCAAAGGCATGTAAACTTACAAGTCTTGGATATCACTACTGGAGATTAGTGAAAGACAACAAAATCTAACGATTAAAAACTAATTAAAATGGCAAATAAAAGAGTATTTGTAGCCTTTGCTATCGAGGATGAAACAACAAAAATATTGTTTACCGGGCAGGCAAAAAATAAATATGTTCCTTATGATTTTGTTGATATGTCGGTAAAGCAACCATGGGATGAAAAATGGAAAACAAATTGCAGAACTAAAATTAAGGGATGCGATGCGTTTATTGCATTGATTTCGAAAAACACAAAGAAAGCAAATGGCGAGTTATGGGAAATTGATTGCGCTAAAGATGAAAAAATAGCTATGATGGGTATTTATATAGGTGGTGCTACTTCATCAGATAAACCAGCCAATATGAATTCAATATCTTGTAAAGAGTGGACATGGGATAATGTTTTAGGTTTTATTTAATTATTGTAAAATATGAAAAACAAAATTTACAGATTAATTCTTTTCAGCACTTCTGTTTTATGCGCTGTGAGCCTATTCGGTCAGAATGTAACTGATAAGAACACAGCCCCGAAATTTAATTTATTTGCCGGCTACGGAACACACGGAATAGTGTGTGGCGGTAATTTGCGATTTGCGACCACTAGTTCTGGTAGATCTGGAACAAGGCTATATTTTGATATAGGTTATCAGGAAATCTCATTTGATAGGCCATTTATCTTTAAGGATAAGGAGCACAGCTCCGATACAAAAATAATTTCTTACGATGCTGGGCTTGCTCAGGAATTTTACTTGTTACGAGGTTTCCATTTTGTGCTTTTTGCGGGTGTTCGTTTTGACGTTGCTCAATTCAAAGATGATAATATTAACGAAACCATCGGTGATGGTGAATTGATCAGGTATTGGAATGATATAGAGGTAGGCAAACGGCTTAAAAAAGATTATGGTAATTCCCTTTTAGCATTTGATGTTGGATGTTGTCTTAATATTAAGCTGTCAAAAAGACTTTGGTTAATAGGAAAAGCTGCTATATCCCCTGTGAAGTATGATAGTAACAATTCAATGTATGGTAAATACTGGGCAGATACAGAGCATTTAAACAATTTCGCCATAAATCGCTCAATATACCGAGTAGAAGCTTTATTAAGCTATGGATTTTAGATGCGATTAGACTTATGAAATAAGCCGCCAAAACATTAGAGTTTTCATGTAGCGAGGAACATGAAAAAGTGGAGATCAGAACCCACTCTAAAAAACGGGGCGAAACCCAAAAGCCATATGAGTAAGCAATAAGAAATAATGAAAATGAAAACAATACATCAAGTAATCCTTATTCTAATAATAGGCTCAACAATAGCAGGGTGTGGGCATGGTGAGCTTAGGCGCAGTAAAGCAAAAAGGATAATTCTAGAAAAGTACGAGGAGTATTATGCCAAAAACTCCAGATTATTAGAGACCCTATCGAGTAAGCCAGAATTCTTAGATATTAAGAATGAAGTCTTCTACTCGTATTCCATTGAGATTTTGGGGATACAAAAGATATCAGACGTTGAGGTTAAAGTTGAATGGAAAGACATTGCTGTAGCAAGACCGCAGGAATTGGAAAAATGGCTTTCAGCCATGCAATCCTTAAAAAAACGTCTTTTGACCCTAAAGCCGATAGAGAAGAGAACAAGTGGTTTCCCTACAAATTTCTATTGGGTATTCAAGGATCAAACCGATGGGCAGGAGCTGCTACACGATATTACTGAGGTCTGGAATTTCGGAAATGTTTGGAAGGAACGACCAGCCGATATTTCAAAATCGAAGGAGTATAAAGCCTTTGATAGGAGCGAGCAATACGTCAGAAAACTTATTGGCGAAGCGAAAATAGAGAGCAAGCTCTATACATCCACGATGATCCTATACGATGATGGTTGGCGGATTAAGGAATAGTCTTCCCTGCTACGTTGAAGGTAAACTCTGAACTATTGTTCAATGGATTAATAGTGGGACTCCAGCTTAGCAAGATAGCGTGTGAACGGACAACAAAAATTGTCTCGTTCACACGCTATCTTGTCGGGGGTATCCCCCGAACCCCCAACATGAGCGTCTCAATAATTAACGATATAGTATAGAATATCTAATTTGTATCATTTATGAAATAGAATTTGATAATATATATTAAATAGGTAAGTTTATGAAAATATTTTAAAAATTACTTATTAGTCTAATTCTTAAACGTTACAGTTATGGATTGGTTTTTTAATAAACTTGATGAGATTAGAAAAGGCGGATTGGAGGTATTTTTTCTTTTCCTAAGCGCATTTTGTTTTATTGATTGGTTTTCAATCGCTGTTTGGGAAATAAATATTGCTGAAAAATTTTCTAAATTAACTTTGATAGAAATAACGTATCCTATCATTGGCTATTTCTGCATTTTTTACATTCTGAAACTTGTGAGATTTTTAATTATGACTCTTATAAGGATTTCATTTTTTTACCCTAAAAGAGATGAAGACTATTACAAGTCAAGAAAAGAGTATTATTACTTAGACGATTTATTGGAAGACTCGAATCGCGAAAACAATGATGTTAAGTATAAAAACTATCTTCGATTTAAAAGTAAAAACGAGGTTCAGAATAATCTCAAAACATTAGTGTTTGTTACTGTTTTGATGATTATTACTGATTGCATCTTAAGTGGAACAGTTATGAGAATATTGATTGGATATAGGATTTTCTCAGCATCCTTGGTTTTATTTGGAATAGGGTTAATATTATTTTGCTTTCAGACTGATAATGAAGACGATAATACAAATACCTATATAAGAAAAGAAAAGTTTAAAATTCAAGAATAAACATAATCTAAAGTGTGGCAAAATCTATTGAGACTGATGCACAGACAAGCAAGTTTTAGTACTTGAATAAACGTTTATGGTGGGATAGATGGTCTGATCTTAACTCCCCAAAAAACTTTAGGCCGCATTGAAAAACAACTGCAAACCATTAAAGAAACATTTGAATAAAGTAAAGTTATTACATGATAAAATTTTGAGGAATAGTTTTGGTTCTGTATTTTTACATTATGCTAAGTAGTAAAAGTAATAATTAAACAAAAAAGAGATGAAAAAAGCAATTTACAAAAGACCTGAAATTTTGGCACAAAGTACTGTACAGATGGCAGAATGCCGTCCCAATAGTAAACCGAGTGGCAGACCTTGTAATCCACCAAAGCCAGGTGGACGTTAATGTGCAAATAGATCAGGCGGCGATATTATTCAATTAAAACTCGTCGCCTGATTATTAAAGAGATATTGTTATGTTTTTCAAGCAAAAATCTAATGTTTTATTCAGAAAATATGAGTCTTTTGGGTATATAACGGACAATAGGAATTTCGGATATAAACAAACAAATAATAACGAAAACTACATCGGTGACAAAATCCTATCGGAAAGTGGGGCAGTTTTTATGTCTGTTTTAGATAGAAAACCACAAACCCTTGATGAACTTGCAAAAAAAATAAAGAAGCAATTTACAGATGTTGACATTAGAACAATAAAGAATGATGTCAGAGAATTTTATTACATGCTTGAACGGGATGGATTTATTGTATCTGGCGAGACCTTGCAAGAGTGCGAAGAAAAAGACACGAGGTTTTCCTACAAGACATTAAAACACGAAACAATAAAAAAGGATTCTTCTCCGACTATTATGCATCCTGAAAAATCCACACAGGATTTTCTAGAAGAATACTTTAAAGGCAAACCACAGCTTACAAATTTACACATTGAAATTACAAGCAAGTGCAACGAAAGATGCGTACATTGTTATATTCCACATGATAACAAAGTAAATCATATCGAGCCTGATTTTTTTTATGCTGTTTTAGAACAAAGTAAAAATATGAGGTTATTGCATTTGACGTTAAGTGGTGGCGAACCAATGTTGCACAAAAATTTTTGCGATTTTTTAAGAACATGCAAAGAATATGATTTTTCTGTAAATGTCCTTAGTAATTTGACATTACTTAATGATGAAATTATTAAAGAGATGAAGGCAAACCCCCTTTTAGGTGTTCAAGTCTCATTATACTCAATGGATTCCTGTATTCACGATGAGATTACCCAAATGAAAGGGAGTTTTGAAAAAACAAAAAAAGCAATTTTGAAACTGATTGAGAATGATATCCCTTTGCAAATAAGCTGTCCAATATTGAAACAAAACAAGAACTGTTATGATGACGTTATCAAATGGGCGAAAAAGAATAAGATTCGTGTCGGAGATGATTATGGCATCATAGCAAGATATAACCATACAACACAAAATTTGAGTTACCGTCTATCAATTAATGAAATCAAAGAAGTGATTAACGACAAAGTTGAGAATGATGCAAAATATTTGGAACAAATGGAAATGGAAGTTGAGAAGAAAAAAAATACTACTCCAAACGATTTTGTCTGTAGTGTTTGTCATTCCTCTATTTGCATAGCAGACAATGGAAATGTCTATCCTTGTGCTGGCTGGCAGGATTATGTTGTTGGTAATGTAAACGAAACTGCTCTCAATGATATTTGGGATAATTCTGAAAAAGTGAAATATTTAAGAGCCTTACGCAATCAAGACTTTCCTAAATGTATTCAATGTCCTGATAAAGAGTTTTGTACTATGTGTATGGTTAGAAATGCAAATGAAAATCCTCAGGGAGACCCGTTAGCAGTTAATGAGTATTTTTGCAATATCGTAAAACTCAAAAAAAGAATAGTGCTTGAACGGACGGAAAAGCTTATGAATTCTTAATGCTAGTAATTGATTAGATAAATACATTAAGTTTTTAATTGAAGAAAAAGCGGTACAACTAATTGCGTATAACAATCGCACACATCTGACAATCCTACTATCATGAAATCTGCCGTGCAGTTTCCGTCTAAAATCATATCTTGAGTTCCCAATGTCCTCCTTTGTCAGCCCCTACACGTTTCAATTTATTCTCGTTCTGAAGTTTTTTAATGTTTCGTTCTATCGAACGATTGCTAATCCCAATACTCTCTGCAAGTTCTTTTATTGTGATAAACTTGTTGGTGCGAATGAGTTCGATGATTTTCTCCGACGTTTTCTCCGACGTGTCGGTGTAAATTTCTTCGGGAGTGACGGTGATGAAATTTTTCTTTGAGGTGCAGTTTCCATCTGTAAATCATAAATTGAGTACCCAATATTGGGAATAGGGTTGAAAAATAGAAAATGAAACGAGGCTAAAAAATCCCTCTATTTCCTTTTGAGGTATTTTGGGTAATTCTCGTTATCTCTTGTTCTGTTTAGTTCTTTTGACTTGTTCAATGCTATATCCAACTTCAGCAATCTCTCCTCCGTAAACCCAAGCGTTTTCAGCCTGAACTTCCACCCGTTAAAAAAACCACCAGAAATCCTTTCCCCTCTCATAGAGGTTGACAATTCCCTTTCATGAAATAGTTCTAAAAGAGATTTATTAATTCTCTTTCTTGTTTGGATTTTTATTAAGCCTCTAATGTAGTCTTAAATATTGACGATATAGATCAGAATAGCAATGTCAATTCCATTGTGTGAAAAATATTTTGATAATATGTAGAAATAAAATATATTTATATAAAATATGGATAGTTGTACATATGCCCTTTTGATGTACTATGTTTAAGCAAGCCTTTAGTGAACAGTTAAACATGTTATGGGTAAGTCCAGCTGACCCACATCAAAATTTCAAACAATAGACAATGGCAAAAAATTACAAACAACTAACAGAAAGTATTCGCGGACGAATCAACCCTGAAAACTTTGCAATCAAAAAAGCATTTTCTGATGAACTGTCTACAATATCTTATAGTGATGTATTGACTTACATAAGAGTTGCTATGAAAGGGGTTGAACCTGAATACACTCAGAAGAGCAGAGATGCTGGGGAACGAGTAAAGGAACATCTTGCTAACGAATTAAAAGATGTTTCATTCAAGTATCAAGGCTCAGTAATGACCGACACCCACATTAAAGGATACAGCGACATTGACTTGCTTACTATCTGTGAAAAATTCTACCAGCCTGATACAAGGAACTTTAAAACGATTTTAGATACACCTGAACGAAGGGCAAAATACAATCAAACATATATTGACAAACTTCAGAGAGAAATAAATTTACCTTCCTATACCGGCAATGCTTTAAATGATTTACGAGAGTTAAGACTGGATAGCGAAAGAATTCTATCAGACAAGTATCAAACACGTGACTTAACAAAGCCCAAATCTATCAAAATAAAAAACCTAAGTCTAAATCGTGAAGTTGATATTGTTATTGCCAATTGGTATGATGATGTTTCTTCTGTCATCAATGACAAAGGAGATTACAGAGGAATTCAAGTTTATAACAAAGAAACTCACTCAAGAGAAAGTGCTGACTTTCCATTTCTAAGTATCAAACGAATTAATGACCGTAGTTCGGAAACAAACGGAAGACTTAAAAAGATGATTAGGTTCTTAAAGAATAGCAAAGCGAACTCTGACCACGAAATAGATTTAAGCAGTTTTGACATAAACGCAATTTGCTATGACATTAAAGCTTCTGAATATCAGAACTTGTCATTTTATGAACTTGTTCCTGTTTTGTATAATCAAATGAAAAGTATTTGCACCAAACAAACACATTCTGATGATGTAACTTCTGTAGATAATAAAGAATACATATTTAGAAACAAGGCAACCAAACTGCAAAACTTAAAATTACTATTAGCAGAAGTAGAAGCAATCTTTATTGATTTTAAAAGCACAGTAAGAGTATGATAAAAAAGAAATTGTTCATTGGTTCTTCAACTGAAGAACTCGTACTTGCTGAAATTGCTAAATCTATTTTAGAAAAAGATTTTGATGTTAGCATCTGGAATGAAAAGGTTTGGGACACTTCAGTTTTCAAAATAAATCAGAATTTTTTAGCCGACCTTTTAAAAGCATCTTTGCAATTTGACTTCGGCATTTTGCTTGGCACTAATGATGACATGGTGGTTTTTAGAGGTAAAGAAGTTATGCAACCAAGAGATAATGTCCTTTTTGAATTAGGTTTATTTACTGGACGTTTAGGGACATCCAAATGTGCATTTCTAATTGACAAAGAAATAAAATTACTTTCAGATTTTAACGGACTGTCTTTAGCTCATTTTGACAAGAAGGACAAAGCAAGTTTTGAAACTGCGGTAAATCAGATAAAGGATTTGTTTCTTTCAAGTGCAGATGATGAAATTAATTTCTTTCCGTCCGCAACATTGGCTTCGGTATATTTTGAAAATCTACTTGTCCCCATTTGTAGGTTCATCATTGAAAACGGAGGATTTACATCCAAAGATATTCATTACAAAAAATGCAAAGTGAATGTTATCATACCTGACAGAATTAATGAAGATGTAAATCTTCAATTTGAAAAATTGAAATCGTCAATTGAGACTGAAAATGTCTCATTCAAATATGCAGGAAGACCAAGGCATGTAAGCATCGACACTCAAATAAAAAATAACACTCTTGAATTTATTGACTTTCCAACAATAATTGCTGGAATAAATCACTCCATAGCAAATCTGCTTCCTAACGATTTTAATAAATTAAGTCCTGACTATAATTCGATTCTTGAGAGAGAGTTAAGACGATTTATTACTACTCTAAAAAAATTATTAATCAGACACGGATTTGACGAAATGGTATTAGTTAAACGTGAAGCAGAAATTTATGATAATATCCATTGAAAATATAGTCCCAGAATCGGGACAAAAGAGCCTGAGTTTAAGGGTTACATTGACTATTGAATTTGCAATGCCCTTAGTTGGAGTGGTGACGTTCTCCTCATTGGTAACAATGATGTTAATTCAAAACTTTACAACTATGATAAACGGAATCATAAGTGTAGTAGTTGGGGTTGCTCTCGCGGGGAGAACGGTTTCCAAACTCCATACTATAAGACATTGGAACCAGTAGTTGTGTAATCTGAATTCAGGGTAGAGAGCTGGGGGTTCGAGTCCCCCGCTCCCCTCCTTTTTTAGTAGAAGAACTTTGTAATCAACTCTCCCTATCTCGTAAACTGAATTCATTTCCAGAGTTAACGAGAATGAGGAAAGAATCTGAATAAATATGTGATAATTAAATTTTATAATATGCTCATATATATATATTTTTACAAAAACGTTAGTCATAATCCACCTTGAATCGGAGTAACTGATCTCTAATGCGAACGTTTTTCTTTTGAATGAAAGCTAAAGTACAATGAATAAACAGATAAACGTAATTAACAGAATATGTGATATTTGTAAAAACATTAGTTAGAACTCTAAAAAACGACAGTTCTCCATAGACAATGACGCAGTTACTTGATAGAATACAATGACAGACGAACAAATATTAAAAAACAGCGAGATGAGGATAATTCAACTGACAGGCAGACACACATGCCTACCCAATGAAGTTTTATTTTTTTATTTTATTGCCAATACACATTGCTAACATTTACTTTTGCCTGCCAATGCACAAGCCAGCCTGAAGACAAAGCAAAAAAGAGTAATCTCCAACGCTTTGTTCGGTTTAGTCTTAACATCTTCAATTCAGTTTTCTTACTTTATAAATTTAATTTTAGAATAATACCAAAAGAAATTAAGTATGAAAAGAATCAAATCATTATCGGTAAAAGGTTCTTCCTTCTTTGAAGAAAACTTCTCACTCAGTTTTTCAGAAAAGCTGAATTGCTTAATGGGTGGACGAGGGACAGGAAAATCAACACTGTTGTATTTTATTCAGGCAGCATTGAATAATGAAGCAGAAGAAGATTCAAATGTTTCAAATATCCTAAAAGCAAATTTGCTAAACGGGACGATACAACTTTTGGTTGAGGACAACGAAGGGAAATCTTACGAAGTAGTGAAAACATTTGGTGATGAACCACAGGTTAATACACTCCCTGGCAAGCGTAATATTTCTTTGGAAAGTTTAGAGGACATTTTTGAGTGCGACATTTATCCTGCATTGAAAATAGAACGAATTGGATTAAGCAGCAAAGACCGTCTTGACCTTATTGACAAACAAATTCGTGCTGAGGTAAACACAACTAAATCTGAAATAAAGAAGTTGCGTATTGCTTTAAAGCAAAATGCAGTTTCAATAAGAAGTGAGAACGCAAGAGTTGCACAGATAAAAGAACAACTTCTGAATTTCAAAACTGTTGAAGAAGATTTAAAACGGCAAAAGGAAGAAAAGCCAGACGATATTAAGCAGAAGGAGCAAGAAGAATTTGAGAAGGCAGATGGCAATGAAAAAATAAGAAATTCAGAAAAGAGGTATGCGGCAAAAGTTCTTGAAAAGCTTACTGAGACAAAGGATAGTTTGCAAGATGTAAATGAGGAGATACAAAGTTTCCTGACGATTAACTCAGATGCCAAATCATTTATCAATAAAGAAATCATTGGTAAAATCAAAACCGAATTAGAAGAATCATTGAATAAAATCTTAAAGGAAAATTCTGCTAACATTAAATTGATAACTCAGTCAATTTCTAAAGTTGAAAAAATATCAGGGGAATTAAAAAATGTTCACCAAACTCAGCAGAGTGAGTTTGTCAAACTGAAACAGAAGTTTGACAAGCACAAAGAATACATCAACAAATACAATCAACTTTCAAAAAAAGTTGAGGAAAAACAAATACTTGAAAAAGAAATTGGAACATTAGAAACGAAAAGACAAAAAGTAAAAACCCAAAGAGTAACGCTTGTAAAACAACTGAACGACAAAAAGAGAGAACTCTTTACACTCCGAAAAAATATAGTCAATGAGTTAAACACTGAATTGGAAGGTTCAATTAAAATCACTTTGACTTTTGGAGGTATAACAGACGAATATGAAACTCATTTGAGAAATGCTTTGAAGGGTTCTAATTTGAGATACAATGCAATCATTCCTTATATCGTTCAAAATCTATCCCCCGACAAGTTTGCTGCAACCATCCATGAAAGAGATTTTGAAACCTTAAAAAATGTAGCACAGATTGATGAAGAAAGGTCAAATGCAATCATTGATGCTTTGCATGAAAGCGAGGAGATTTACGAAATTGAAAGTTTATACAGTGAAGATTTGCCTGAGTTCTTTCTGAAAGTTGATGCCAAAGGAAGCAAAGACAAAAAAGCAAAGGAGCATTACAAAAAATCAGATGAACTTTCAACAGGTCAAAGATGCACAACAGTTTTACCAATAGTTTTTGCAGTATCAGATAATCCTTTGTTGATTGACCAGCCAGAAGATAATTTGGACAACAAGTATATCACTGATGCAATTCATAAAATCATTCGTGAGCAAAAAGAAAAGAGACAGTTAATTTTTATCACTCACAATCCTAACATTCCTGTTCTTTCCGATTCAGAGCATAATGTATTCTTAAACTATGACGAGAAAAAATCCAAGATTGATGTTTCGGGTTCAATTAAGAATGTGAAGGAAAATATTTTGACTTTGCTTGAAGGCGGAAAAGAAGCTTTTGATACAAGAAAAAAACTCTATGGTGATAATGCTTAACTATGAAAAATGTGCTTTCAACATATCTTCAAGAATACACTGAAATTCGGCTAAAGCAAGAATATGCTTTCGGATTAGCACAGGATTTCGTTGCAAAACTTTTAGCTCTACCACCTGAAGAAAGATATGAACTCCTTCCGCTTTTTAAGCAAATAGAAAATGAATCGTTTGAGGATGGAATTGAAATTCCTAATCTGAACTACGAAACTTTAGAAAAAGATAAAGCCACATGGGAAGCGTCATCAAAAATTACCACAGTAAAAAAGAAAGAAAAGAAAATAGACATTGAAGATGATTTCAATAAGGTCTTGTTCAATTTTTTCTCAAAGTATGAATCTTTCTTCCTTAAAATAAAAGGGTATTTCGTTTACAAATTAGAAAACGCTATTGATACAAAAACCAAAGTCATTGTTCTTTATGATGAAAGCTACAGTAGGCATCCTGAGATAAACTCATTTGATGTAAAGGATGAAAATCTTCACATTGAGAAATATCAGTTGAAGGATTTTTTAGAGTTGGCTAATAAGAAACCCGAAGTAGCCAATCAAAATTATTTATGTGTTTTCTTAATCGCCTCAAACCTTCGGAACAATGAAATCTTTGTTCCTGATGTTGAAAAATTACTTGGCATTTTTTCAAACACAAGTTTTATTTCACTAAAGAAAATTCCAGTATCGGTTGCAGGAGATTATGATGTTCGTGATTCAGGTGATGGCTTAGAAAGTATAAAAAGTTATTCTGATAAAATATTCAACAACCGTGCTTTGTCATTTGAGGAAGAATTAATAATCAAAAAACTATTTGACGGCAACGAAATGATTCTTGATTATAAATTTCTGAAAAGTGGCAACAGTGGTTCAAAGGTTATAGAAATCCAACCGCTTAGAGGTAACCATCCCGAAATGGGAAGGTTTGTTGTCAAGTTTGATGTGAAAAATCAAGAGAGAAAAATCAAGAAAGAAAAATCGCTTTTTAGGCAATACATTTCCGATTTGTTAGTTCCAAATTATACAGCCGAATATGAAGATACAGTTACTCATGAAGCAATCCGATACAATTATGCTTCGTCAGACAGCAAGAAAGATTCGTTTCCATTTTCAAAATTGGTTAGCGATAAATTAAGAGATAAATACAATCACTCATTCACCCTTGAAAAAGTAATTGATGAATTGTTTGGTTGTGCCCCATATCAAATATGGAACACAAAGAAATCAGAAGATACTTTTTCTGTAAAAACACTTTATGGCGACTATTTAAAATCAGAAGCCAAAATATTGAAAGCAATTTCGCTTATCAAAGGCATTGATGAATCTGCAATCAATACAGAGGAATTAGTCAGAAATTATAAAACGATAAAAAATTCTTCTCTCAGAACCTATAAAAAAATATGTCATGGAGATTTACATAGTGAAAACTTTTTCAAAGATGAACAAGCAGGCGTTTACTTAATTGATTTTGGTTGGACGAATCAACATCACTCATTGATTGACCATGCGACACTTGAATGTTCTTTGAAGTTTAAGCATTTGCCTTTTTATATTCCAGTAGATGAGTTGACAAGTTGCGAGACAGAACTTCTCTCAATCAGTAGTTTCTCAAAATCATTTGACCTCTTATTTATCAAGAGACCATCAGTTTTGGAAATAGTCAAACTTATCACTCAAATCAGAGAGAACGCTAAACAACATATGATTGACAACACCAATCCTTTAGAATACCTAATCTCACTATTCATTATAAACTTTCGGCAAATTCAATATGCAGACCTAAATCAATCGTATGCCTTGGCAACAGCGGAAGTTCTCAGTAAAAAAATAATTGAACTCATAAACGAGTAAATGAAAAATAGAACGCCACATAAACCTGCAACTTTAAAAATTCTTCAACAAGAGATAGGTTCAAAGTGTCCTTTTTGCCCAAGAACTGATGTAGCAATTTTTGAAATTCACCACATTGTTACTGAACCTGAAAGCAACCACATTGAAAACCTAATAATGCTTTGCCCTTCCTGTCACGAAGAAATTACTAAGGGAATAAGGAAAGAGGAAGAAGTAAAAAGAGTTAAACTAAAAATCAGTTCAGTTATTCATGTTGAAGTTGATAAAGAAATTAAACCCTTACTTGAAGAATTGAAAAAGTTAATTGATGAACACAAATACGATGAAGCAGAAGATATTTATTTGAAGGCAAAGGTTCTTTCAGATGTAACCAATCATGAGTATAGTATTGCTAAGTTAAAAAAGCAATATGCAAGAATTGTCAATGAAAAGTATTTCAATCTTGAAAAGAAAGATGAGATACTCTTAGAGTGCCTTAAAGTTTTTGAAAAATATAAGAAGGAAGACGACATTGCTTATACCAAAGAATCCCTTGCACAAACAAAAGCATTTTTAGGCGACCTCAGTAGTGCTGAAATTTTTGCAAATGACTTTCTTGATTTCGCTAAAATTAAATCCGAGAATGATGATTTAGCAAGGGCATACATGATTGTAGGTTTTGTATTTATGCAAAAAGATGATTTGCAAAAAGCAAATGATTTAATGGATGAAGCCATTAAGTATGGTATTCGTTTAACTCTTAGTGAAGACGAAAAAGAAACAAACATAGGAACTGAAACCATCACTTTTTGCTATCAAAACAAATCAGTCATTTTCAAACGACTTGGGAAAATTTCAGAGGCAAAAGGGTATTGCTTAAAAGCATTAGATGGACATAAAATTCTAAAGAAGAGAAAAGAGTATGCTCAACTACTATTTGAATTAACAGAGATAGAATGTTTTGAAGGCAATTTTGCACAAGGTAAGTGGAAAGAATACATTGAGGAAGCCAAGAGTATTTTTCGTGAAATGCAAGATTATAGTTGGCTTGCAAGATGTATAGATTTAGTTTCAAGGATTGCTTATATGTCAGGGCAGAAAGAACTTTCACTTCAAATTTTCCAAGAGGGATATGAAGAAATCAAAAAGACAAATGATAAAAAAGGTGTTGCATATTTTCTGGAACAATTTGTATCTTATTTCATTGCTCAAAAAAAATATGAGGATGCGGAAAAATATATTGCTGAATTAATAAAGTTTGCAGAGGAGAACGATTTACAACATTCAATAGCTCATGCCTATAAAGATTTAGCTCAAATTGCAGACAAAAAGGGAGACATTGAAAAAAGGAATAAGCATCTTGATTTTTTAATAAAGCACTACGAAAGTCAATTTGCAAAGGAGCAATCAGAAGCTAAGAAGGCATACATTCTTGGTAAAATATCATTCGTCTATTTTCAATTAAACGATTTGCGAAGTGCTTTAGAAATTTCATACAAGATTGCAAAGATTTATGAGGAGCAAAATATTATCGGTGAGTATGCTCATACACTTTTAGGCATTAATGAAATAAATGCGAAGTTGGGAAACCAAGATAAACTTTTTGAAGTTTGGCAAAAAATAATTGATGTAGTTGAAGGAACTGCTTTTTATGAATTTGGAGCAGTCGCAAAAATTAATTGTGGTTTTTATCTAATGGACTTAGGAGAATACGAAAGGGCTCAAAGTTACGCTGACGATGCAAACCACCTTGTTGAGAAATATAAACTTAAACAATCTAAGGAAGTTAATAGGTTGTTAGAGGAATTAAAGCAAAGAAGAGATTTGAACAGCCCACAAGTAAGGACTTTTTCTGACATGATAAATAGAATCTATCAAGGTATCAGTAAGAGTAAAGAGTTATTAGAACCGCTTTTAAGACATTGGTATGACAAAAACGAATTAGAACTTATTAAATACTTTCATCAGAAGCCAGGGTTAAGAGGATTTTTGATTTCTGATAATCTCAAGACCGTTTCCAAATGCACAGATTCGCTTTCATGGTTGTTTACTTTTTTTCTTGTTGCTTCACCCGAAATATTTAAGGAAGGGGGCTTTGATGATTTTGTTTACCCCTACGAAAATGGAGAAGTTGGAGACATTATTTTAGTGAATAAATCTTACGATGAATTAACAAAAACAACTTCAAATGAAGTTAAAGTTGAACGGTATGTTCTTCAATTTGAAAATGGTGTATCGGGGAAGATAATCCCAGTTAAAAAATCTAACGCTGAATTGGATAAAATAGAATCCAATAAATTTTCACTTGAAGAAAAACTATTAATGCAGTTGACTAAAAAGAAAAATGTTGAGAGTAAATCAAGATATTTTTTTTCGTTGCGTAAAATAGAAAAGGAGATTAAAGTATGTGTATCTGGTTTTAGTATTGGTTTGCCAAAGTTGGTTTACGATTTTTTTCTCTTCCATAGTGCTAATGAAATTATTAACGGTAATCATTTTATTTTACATCTTGATAGGTTCTCAAGAAAAGATAAGTTATATGAAGACTTAAGGATTAGTTCGGAAATAAATTACATTCCTGTTTATCTTGATGAAGAATTAAATTCAAAGAAAGTTTTTGTTTTATGCAAGATTCAAACCGAAATTCCTTTTGGTAATTTTACCGATGCAAAAAAAATTGCTGCTGCAAAAAAAATATTCAATTCTCTGTTTAAAGCTAGTAATCAAACCGCTAAGACATTTTTAAATGATTTCAAATTTGATTTGGATTATCTATTTGCAACTGAGAATAAAAATAAAAAAATAACTGTTTCACTTGTTCAATTTAAAGATGGTTTGAGAAAAATAATTTATCCAATAATAATTTTACATGAATAGAAAAGCCAACGAACAAAAAATACACTCTTAAAAAACGCACAAGTCAACACTGCAAGCATTTTTTTAAGAGAGTTTTTTTCTCCCATCAATTTTCGTCGTAAAATCATAACTTGAGTTCTCAATATTGAGAAAAGGGTTGAAAAATAGAAAATGAAGCGATGCTAAAAAATTCCTCTAATTCCTTTTGAGGTATTTTAGGTAATTTAATATCATCTCCTATGGCTAATAATTTTCTCTTTCGTTTTCTCCCTTACCCTGTTCAACTCTTTTGACTGCTTCAATGCTTTATCCAACCCCTGTAACCTCTCCTCCGTAATAGCCTGAACTTTCGCCCGCTAAAAACAACCCCTGAAATCCCTCTAACCCTAATATATATATGTTGACAGTCCACGCTCCTTAATTAGTTCAAAAAAGGAATCTCTTGAATTCACTTTCTTGTAGCAGGTTTTATGCATTCCAATCAGCTGCTCCCGTACAGTTTCTGTCTGAAAATCATAACTTGAGTTCTCAATATTGGGAATGTTAACTATGATTTTCAGATGTACTTTGCAGTGCTTTTTTTGTTTTACGTAGGTTCTTGTAAGGGTAGAAAACTTAGTAAATGACTTTTAAATTTTGGAATATGCTATGTGAACTGGTATTATAGAACTACTCGAAGAGTATCTATTTCTTAATTATTTGATTATCATCCAATGCCCACCCTTTGCTGCACCTTCCCGTTTTAAACTACCTTCCGATTGAAGTTTTTGAATATTTCGTTCTACTGAACGCTCTGTTATTCCGATTTTTTTAGCAATCTCAGGTATGGTAATATAGTTATTGGCTTCTATTAATTCGAGAATTTTCCCCGACGTTTTCCCCGACGTTTTCTCCGACGTTTTCTCCGACGTGTCGGTGTAAATTTCTTCACGAGTGTCGGTGATGAAATTTTTCTTTGAGGTGCGGTTTCCAACTATAAATCATAAATTGAGTTTCCAATATTGTTTAAAAGATTAAAGAACCAGATGGTTCTAAGTTTTATGAGGTACACTCTTAACCTATCTTTAGTTAAGTGATTACACATTAATTGATAATTCCTTACCAACACTCTTCTTTTGACGAGTAGTTACAAGCTCTTCTAACCTTCCCTTTTCATTGTCAATAGAATTGTCGTCCCTTTGAACACCCTCTACATACCCCAACTCTTTACCACCATTCCTAATATTCAAAATATAATCCGTAGCCTTTTGAGCCTGAGCGCTTGCGTAGATGATAAACTTTCGGTCATTCCTTAACCGCTCAAGCCAGCATTGGATGTATGACGCATTATCTTCAAGGTGTTCTGCCGGAATCCCTGCGTAGGATTCGAGGTAAGAAGCTCCCATCTCTGCTGTTAATTCTTCTACAGCATAATCATCGGAGCGTAAACCCTTACTCTCCAAAAGCTCTTTTCTGTTCAACCTTTCCTTATGCCCCGTACTATGTACCAGCTCATGAAAGAGCGTGCTATAGTAGCGCTCACCGCTGGTAAATGTTTCCAACCTCGGTACGTTCACATAATCATCCGATCTATTGTAGTAAGCCCTCTGCTCGTTGCTCTTTATATTCGGTTGCTTTGGCATTCCCCTAATTATTTTTTCACAGGTATCTAGTGGATTATTATTTCTTTCTATAACAGGTGGGAGTTTCTCCTTGGGAATACCAGCGCACTGATCAATATTGAAAACCTTATAATATCTGAGGATTGGAATCTTCTCTGTTTCTTTTGTTTCCTTATTTTCTTTTTCTTTCAACTTCCAAAAAATTACTATCTGCGCCTTTTCACCTTTTTTTACTGACCCTCCCAATCCCTTTACCTGTTTGAAGGTAAGGAAATCATTCTGAGAATAGCTGAGGGAGGATAGGAGCCATACATTTATCCCCCTGTAATGTTTTCCTGTTACTAAATTTCTTGGTAGGCCAGCATCTGCCCAAGGCTTATGCCAGGGAACAACCCCTTTGTCCAGATATCCAATGATACGATTTGTAACCATTGAATACACATCAGTTCGTACTTTCTTGTCTTTCATAATCCATTATCAGTAAATGTTATCCCCTACGCCTAATCTCTTTCTCCTTCGTTATCCCCCTTACCCTGTTCATCTCCTTCGACTGCTTCAATGTTCTATCCAACTCCTGCAACCTCTCCTCCGTAAACCCTAGCGTTTTCAGCCTGAACTTTCTATCACTAAAAACAACACCAGAAATCCTTCCACCTCTCACATAGGTGGATAGCCCGCTTTCCTTAAGCATTTCAAAAAAGGTATCCCTTGAATTCGCTTTTTTATAGCATGTTTTAAGCATTCCAATCACCTGCTCTTTGTCCGTTGCCCTCCCAGTCCTTAGCCTGTACTGGTACTCCTTCTCGGAAAGGAGGGCTTTCTCTTTTGGGGGGCTCCCATGATTTACGATAGATTTACTTAGCTCAGGGTATTTCTCTAGCTGGTACCCCTGAACCTTTTGTTTTAGTATCCCTAAATCCTTTTTTGCCAACCGCATGGACTTCCCTGTCATATACTCAATTCCCGATGCGCAGATATGGATATGGTAATGCTCCTTGTCAAAATGAGGAACTGCCACATACATTCCGTTAATATTACGCTCCCTAACGTAACGCCTTGCAATATCCTCCAGCTTGGCTAAAGAAATATTTACCGCATCATCCTTGTGAAAGGAAATAATCTCATGGGTCGCAAGAACGTTATCAACCCGTTTGTGCTGGCGGGACTCCTCGTTCTCCTGATACTGCCTTACCCATTCCTTGATGCTGTCTCCTTTTAGGTTATGCGTTACAGCAAAGCTGTACCCTTTATCGTCAAACAGCCTGTCCCTGTCGTACAGCATATAGTTCAGCAACTTTTGGAACGATGTTCTGTTTTTATGCGATTTGATTTTGATGATCATACGAGTTAAGAGTAGCGAGTAATCGAACTTTAAACTCAGGTTTTCTCTCAATTTCTTTTAGGACTAATTCTTCCAGAGTATATGGCTGTTTCAGCTTCTGGCTAATTTCTGTTTCCAGTTTCTCAATTCTTTTTTCAACACCCTTAAACTTCTGCTCTTTTCCCCAGAAGTATTTTTCTTTTTGTATAACGATGGTTTGAATCTCGTTCAGACATTGAGAAAGCAATCCCTTCAGCTCAGCCACCTGCAATCGGTCGGGGACGATATATGTTTTGTTGGTATAGGCTAAGGCGGATGCACGGAGAAAGGTCGTGATGGGCATCCGATGCTGTTTGGCAGCTAGAGAAATCCTAGAATAATCGCCATTGATTTTGGAAAGGAATACGATAAATTCTGGTTTATTAGCCCTCTGCTTTTTTCTATAGCTGAGTATGTACCCCTTGCGGTACGCCTTCTTGGCAGCCTTGATCTCCTCCTCAGTCCCTTTCTCGAGAACGCCGGAGGCATCAAGAAATGCCCACATCCCGCCTTTACCTTTTTTGGTACTACTCATCTACATTTCTTTCAGGAACACTCATTGGTAATATTGCAACGCTTCCGAGCAGCTCATTGTTCTCGATCAGAGGAACAGGAATCTTACTGTATCCATTGAGGGTTGAGTTTTTATAGTACGGTCTTAGCCTTCCGATAATCGGAGGGTGGTGCCCGCAGATCAGCAAAGCTCTTCTAATATCCATGGTGCGGATCTCGTCATTGGTCATCAGCGGACGGACAACGGTTCTTTTTTTGTCATCCTCGAACTGATATTTACCGAGCGTTTGCTCCAGCTCCTTGGCGGTTTCAAGGGATGTACCTGTAAAATACATCTTGGCGAAGCAGTTGGATTTTATTCCATCCGCATCGTACTTCCCGTAGTGGTGTACCAGCTGGTTGAAATCCTGAACCAGAAGCATAATGCCTGAGCAGTGCTTACGAACATTGGCAACCGCCAGAGGCAGTGTCGGAAGGTTCAGCGATGATGCCTCATCGATCAGCAGAAAAATATCCTTTTCGTTGCCATTCGGAAATCGACCGAGTAGAAATGAAAAGAACTGCTCGAAGAGTATGGAGGTAAGCACGCTGTAGTACTTCTGATCGGCAACGGAGTTTTGGATAAACAGCACTGTTGTTTTTTTTCGGAAGTCAAGAAAATTCAGGCTATCAAAAGAGGTGACTCTTGCCACCGCTTCGTCATTGAAAATCTGTAGCGATGCCTTGCAGGTAGCAATTACTCCGCTTATCACCTTCTCATCGTAGGCGATAAACGATTTATACTCGGCGAAAAGAACCTCATCAGCATATCTGCTGAATAGAGCATCCACGCTCTCAGGGCTTCCACCAAGACGATTGAGCAGCTGGCGGACATTGTACAGATTCTGAAATTCAGCATCCTGTTTTTTAAGAATGCTGATAAGCATTGCCAGTAGCGCAACTGCCTGCGTATTCCAGAACGGGTCCTTCGTCTTTCCACCCAGAGCATTCTCTACAAGCATGGATGCCACCTTTTGAATATCGGAGGAGCTGTTGGCTCGGATTAGCGGGTTGTAACCCGATGAGCCCTCTGGGTTGGCAAAGTTCAAAACCTTGATCTCATAACCTTTCCCTTTCAGATACCCTGCACTTTTCAGGAATAGCTCCCCCGATGGATCGTGAACGATAAAGCTACCCCGCATGGTGAAAAGTGATGGAATAAGCACAACCGAGCTCTTCCCTGTTCCAGTTCCCCCGATAATCAACGCATTCTGAAATGAATCCTTCACCGTTAAGTTCCTTCTGCCCGTTAGGCAGAAACCGTGGTTATACCTTGAAAGTAGAGCTCCCTGCGAGGCGAACTCCGCATTGTACTCCTTCTTCCTTGGTGAGAAGCAGAGCTCAATCGCCTCAAAGGAGAAGTTTATTATTCCTTCAAGCATTTCAAAGAGAAGTTTAAAAATTTGGATAATTACGTCCATGATGAATGTATTGGTTAGCTGATAATTTTCTTGAGGTAAATATTGAGATGGTGCAGAACCACCTCTACTAGGCTTAATGAACCCCATAGAAGAGTAATGAATAGCTTGAATACGAGTCTAAAAAACCATTTAGTAAACCTCCAAAGGATATTCCTGAGTTTCATTGTAGTAAATTTTAAGATTCCGATTCTTTACTTTTTCTCTTTAACCTAGCTGATGCTTGCAGCTATTTCAACCTCTGCCCCTTTACTCTCAAGCAGGTTTTTATAAAATCCCGAGACCCCTTTAAACTGCTCGTCCTCCTTAATCCCCTTGGGTTGAAAGATGATGTAGATTGTTATTCCACTCAGGTTTTTTAGCTCAACCTGTGAATCAAAATATATCTTCACATCATTCGGATTTGTTTTCAGCAAGCTGAACTTCCCTCTATCGTAGAAAGACATCTCCCTTGTATTCTCCATCAGATCGCTATAGATGAGCAGTATCTTTTTAGCCGAGCTGCTTTGAACTAAGCGGTTTAGCTCTTTCGCTATTGGGAAATACACGGATGAATTATCCTTACCGATTGTTTCCCTTTCATTTTTACCAAGGATTTCAGTAAGTCTATTCTCAAACCCCTTAATCTCCTTGTCCCTGTCCAACTCATTGGAAAGCCATTCGTTTTGGGCTTCCAACTTCACTTCCATTGCCTGATTATAGCTGACATTCGTTAGGTCAGTGAAATGGAAAACCCTGCCATTCCATTTGCTTTTTGGATTGAACAGGGTCAGGATTTCATCCGCATTCGGCTGAACCAAATGATTGTCCGTAATATCTCGCAGAACAACAATCTCGGTTACTTCAGGGCTTTGCGATGTGCACGCCACAAGCAGAGCTATTGCCGTTACTACTACTATGGCTGTTATAATCCTTTTCATGGCGTTAATCATTAGAGATTACAATGGTGTAATTGAAGCCATCAATATTCGGCTCAGAAAGGGTTTCATTGAAGCAGTCGGGTGTTCTGTTATCCGAGCGGAAAGTAAGATTTGTTGTTTTGAATATCTCTAGAGCCTCCCAGTACATCTTCCTGATCCGATCAGCGGCATAGTTGGCGTGGTGGGCAATCCGAAGGCGAAGTTTGGTTCTCTCCAGAATGGTTAGCTTAATCCTATCTATTTCATTCTTTAGCAGGTCAATCTCCTTCGTGCGTTTCTTCATCGCGTAGTAGATTTTCAATCGCATTGCATTCTGCTTGATCTCAGACCATGAGGGCAGAACAAAAAACGAGAGTAGGGTTGAGACGATGAAGAAGAAAATATTGATGACCACGAAGTAGGTGGGGTTGATATGCACATCGTGTGCGGCGAGATAACTTGAGCGGAAAATAGCTAGAGCAATGAATAGACCTGTTACCAGAAGAAGTGAACCGATTACCACCAGCCATCTTTGTGATCTGGTTTCTACACCTTTATATAATAGGGGTGTTAAATGTGAAAAGATAAAAACGGCAAAGGAGATGCAGATTGAGAGGATAAGAGAGAACAGCAGATTCTCGCCTGTTACCTGAAACGCTTTGGTGTTATACATAATTTCACCTATCGTAATAATGGTTGTTCCGATTAATGCCCAGCGTATTCTTGAAGGAATACTGCTCTGGTCAAAATCATTCAGCTCATACTCGTCATTCCGGTTTTGCGCCTCCTTCTCCTTTATCTCATTTTCTAGGTCTAAAACTTTCTCCTTAAAATACTCAGCATCCATTTTGGCTTCAGGGAGATGGGCTGATGGTTGAAGATGGCAGTTAACATCGGTAGCCAGCTTTTCATACCCCGCTTTTATTTCCCCTGTGAAATTTGAAAGATTATCACCACGAGAGGAGGGAAGATTTCTCTTTGCGAAATGCTTAGCATTTTTTCTAGCCAGCTCCTTAAGCTCGGCATCCCGTTTTTTCATCATCTCCTCCATAACAGGATCATATATATTGCCGGATGAGATTGTGATGGATTGATTTTTCATGGTTTTAAAGTTTTTAGCGTTTATAATTATCTGCTGAGTAGCTTAACTTCCAGATTGAGTTTAAATCGGCGTAAGCCTTTGATTGACTCTTCCCTTCCTCCGAACTCATTCGCTTTCCTGTTCATATCCTCCATAAATGATTTTTCAGCGAGTTCCTTGGCGTATCTTTCAAACCTATTTTCCAAGTCAATGAAATCGGAGGTAGGAGGGAAGAGCATTGCTCCTTGGTTATCGGTGGAAGCATACATTGCGGAAATCTCTTCGTTTCCGAAATCAGGGTAGATTATTCCAATGGGTTCAACGCTATGATCTGGCAGAACCCTGCTTACTACAATATGGTTAGTAATTGGATCAGGTGAGCTGAAGTTTACAAGTGCTCTATCATTATGTGTAGTTTTCATAGACCCTGTTTTACATTTCTATTTCCATCTCCTGCTCCCTGTCATCGCCTTGATCCCTGAGCTCCTCAAGTTCCTCCATTCTTTCTGATGCTATGTCCTGCTCTTGATCTTCCTGTATTTGTTCTGTATCCGTGTACTTTTCAGTATTCTTCAAATCCTGTTCTTTCTCCTTTTGGTCTTCGTTTATTTTGGTATCAGGATTTTGCCTTGGAACCTCTTTGGCTTTTTCTTTCGAAGATTTCTTATCCCTAATACCTTTCAGATCAGTAGCTCTTTCATCCCTTTGAGGTGATATCAACCTTTCGGAATGTCTTGGTCTATTTGGGTTCACAGGGACTGCATAGGCAAGATTATCGCCATGCTCGATAAACTGTTTCTTTATTGCATGTAAGTCTTTGTAGTCAGCAAAAACCTGATTATTGGCAAAATCAGTGGCGAAGTATTCATACTTCTTGTTCTCCTTATCATACTCCTTATAGATACGTCCTATAATTATTCTATGGTGATCCTTATTTTGAACCACGGTCATAAAATGTTGACCTTTGTCTGCGGTGCTGTACTCGACAAATACAGTCTTACCTTTCTTAGTTTCCATAGCTTTAAGATTTAATGGTTAATAAATTGAAATATTTTACACCACAGGATTCTATATCCTGCGGTTGGAGAATTAGATTTTCAAAAAAGTGGGGTGCGGAAAAGTGCGGAAATAGGGTGCGGAAGCAAGGTGCGGAAATGTCGTATTTTGCATCGAAATGCAAGGTTGGAAGGCTAGTATTTACGGGGTTTTCAGGAAATTTGTGTGGACTTAAAATCCTGTGGCCATTGCGGCTGTGCGGGTTCAAGTCCCGCCCCGGGTACGGAAAGCCTCGAGTAATCGGGGCTTTTGTCGTTAAAGCACCATTCGAAGCACTCTTTTTTTCGTATTGACTTGAGCCAATGGCTAAATAAAAAAACCATTAGGTTTTCACCTAATGGTTTTTTTAAACCAAACCCAAATAAACTCTTTATTCGTAATCAGGAAGAGCGTTCATCAGCTTCTGCCTCGAAAAGAAGATTCTGCTCTTTACCGTTCCAATTTTAAGGTTAAGCTCCTCCGCAATCTCCTTGTATTTATAGCCCGAAGTGTGCATTTGAAATGGAATGCGGAAGTCATCATCCAAATCTTTTATCTTTTTATTTATCTCGTTGTGAGAATACTGCGATTCGGGTCCGTTGGATTCCGATTTGCTGTTCATCAGGAACTGATTATCGCTCGAATCGAAGGTGGTATTCTGCTTAACCGATTTGCGGTAGTTGTTGATGAATGTGTTTTTCATGATGGTGAATGTCCAAGCCTTCATGTTGGTATCATCCTCAAATTTATCGCGGTAGGTAAGCGCTTTTAGATAGGTTTCCTGAAGAAGATCTCTTGCATCTTCTAGGTTTGAAGTTAAGCTGTAAGCGA
The DNA here is from genome assembly GCA_003818205.1 of Bacteroidales bacterium. Classification (GTDB taxonomy): domain Bacteria; phylum Bacteroidota; class Bacteroidia; order Bacteroidales; family Tenuifilaceae; genus UBA8529. The sequence goes on along the minus strand of RPRQ01000017.1, from coordinate 30,679 downwards.
ATCGTTCTAGATTAGGCTCTAGCCCGATAAGTGCGGTATTAAATTCTGCTTGTGACATAGCTATATGATTTTAATTATTATTTAGACTAATTCCATATAAAATGTTTAAGCAAATTTAAAGAGCAATTGAACAAGAACCTAATGGGGATGGGTGATTTGCATCACTTTCTAAATTGATTCTAAATAAGAAAATGACGCTTTATAATACTGGTCGGAGGTTTGTTGTATCTGTTTAAATTACATCTAAATAGCGAGAACCTAAAATCTGTATTTTAATTTCAAGATAATCAAGCAGATAGCCTGAAACAGGTGGTATGAAAAAACATACAAGCATCAACTATTTGTAAGTTGAAGATTGTAAGGATTATACGTGTGACGATTTTCAAAAAAGGGCTATGCTGCTTATTTTTTTAAAACCACTTTAATGATCTTGTTGAACGTTTCAACGGATGAAATTGCGTGGATTTCCTTTGGCAGTTTAAACCTGTCCTGATTTGCCTTATAGCCTGTAATGCAGAGGCGACAGCCCTTGATGTTTTTACGAACTGATTTAGATAGTTCTACTAGGTTGACCTTGGATATTGAGGAGCTTGAAGATGTGAAAATGATTGAAGGCTTAATCTCCTTTGAGGTTTGAATCAAATATTCAATGGGAGTCGATTGACCCAAGTATATGGTTCGAATTCCATTCTTCTTGGCCACATAGGCAAAGAAAAGAAGTCCTATTTCATGGAATTCACCCTCGGGGAGGAAGAAAATAGCAGTCTGGGAATCATCCTTAGGCTCATTTAGCCCTTCGTAGCTCGAAATCAGCAGGTGTTTAACAATATTAGTTACAAAATGCTCATGTGTAGGGTTAAGCATTCCTGTTTGCCAAAGAATTCCAATTCTATATAGTAAAGGTAGAAGAAGCCGTTCATAGGTTGTTTCGAGCCCTTGTTCATCAATCCGTTTTTTTAGAGAAGACTTGAATGAACCTTGATTGAACGAAAGGAGGGAGAGGATAAACGGTTCTAGCTCATTCTCATTTGATAAAGATGAACTTTTCGAGTTTTGAAGCGTTAGTTCAACAATCTCATCGAGCGATTTTGAGGCAAGTTTACTGATCTTGTATCCATTACGTAGTAGCTGCGCAATGTTTAGAATGAGCTGAACATCCTCACCTGAATATCTCCTGATGTTGGTATCGGTTCGTAGTGGTGTAAATAGTTTATAGCGGCGCTCCCACATACGTATGGTATGCGCCTTTATTCCCGATACAAGTTCGAGCTGTTTAATCGTATAGATACTCATAATCAAACTTTAGAGTATAACAAGCCTAATAATGAGATTGTTCAAAAATCCCCAATAAAATATTGTAGCTTATCAATAATACAACAATAATAGACAAAAAACTCGGAGAAGTAGAAAAAATTTCCTTGGTAAAAGTAAAATGCTTATTTCGATAAACGTTCCAACCCCTCTTTGGCCTCTTTAAGCGTAGCATCGGTCTTATATGCGCTTTCAAAAAGTTTTTTAGCTTCTGCTTTCTTTCCCTGCTTCTCGTAAACTTGAGCTAAGCGCATATTTGCCCCTGCGTGACTTGGCTCATTTTTCTTGGGTGTATATCCGAGATATTTTTTTAAACATTCCTCTCCTCTGTCCAACTTCTGACCCGATAGTGCGCAGGTCTTTCCTATTTGGTAAATTGATTTATAATCGGTAGAATTCTTTTTAACTGCATCTTCAAAAAAAGCAAAAGCCTTATCGTACTGTTTTTGGTTTAAATAGAAAGAGCCCAGAATGGATATATAGGTTGGATCTGCTTTAATAGCTTCGTTATACTCCTTTTCTGCGGCTTGAGGATTATTCTCCTTCAAGTAAATATTCCCCATTTGTAAATGACCATCGGCAGGTTTAATTTTGATAATCTCCTTTGCCATTTCTTTGGCTTTATCGATACTACCTCCCATAAAACTTGGGGCTTGAAGGTAAAATTGAATAAGCGATTGTCTGGCATCAATAAGGGTTGGGTCAATGGAAACAGCCTTTTCCCATGCGCTTTTCATTTTAGGGGCAAGCATACCCTGTTTGAGCATATTTGCGCTTTGCGCAATGGTTCCGTATGTATCTCCTAACCATAAGTGGTATTCTGCAATTTTATCGTTGGCATCAACCGCTTCTTCGAAGAATTCGGCAGCATCGTCAAAGTTTTTCTCATCGACGGAAATTCTGCCAAGGTAAAACTGAGCAGCGGCATAGTCTTTACTTTCATCATCAATGGCTGTAAGGATTTTTTTCGCTTCAGCATTACTTTTTGCCTCCCATAATTTTTTCGCCTTGTCGATATTCGATTGAGCAAACGCTTGTGAGGAGATTAAAAGGATAAGGAGAATTCGTACCATAGTTTTTTTGATAAAGTTTTTGAATTTTTAATATAAAGATTGCCTAAATGACGAAGAACTTACCTAAAAGTTACAATGTTTATTAAATTGACAGAATAGAATCTTTATACGAATAACGCTAATCCTTAACCTTTTGAATAAGCATTAACCCATCGCGCATGGGGAGAATCACATTTTGAACGCGCTCATCGTTTTGTACCATTTGGTTAAAGGTATTTATGGCATTTGTATGTATATCATTCGGATCGAAGTTGATTACCTTACCATCCCAAAGCACATTATCGGCTATAATAAATCCCCCAACACTCACTTTATGGAATACCTTTTTATAATACTCAGCGTATTCACGCTTATCGCCATCGATGAATGCTAAATCGTAGGTTGAATCAAGGGTTGGTATTATTTCAAGCGCATTTCCGATATGCAGGTTCACCGATTGGTTCACCTCGGCTTGCCTCAGAAATTTCAGGATAGACTCCTCTAGCTCATCGTTTATCTCAATGGTGTCTAGTATTCCATGGGGCATAATCCCTCGGGCGATACAAATTGCTGAATACCCTGTGAAGGTTCCAATTTCAAGAACCCTTTTGGGTTTTAGCATTGAGCAAAGCATTTGAAGGAAAAGCCCTTGCTGCCTACCGCTTAGCATTCGTGGGTTGTAGGTAGTTAAATATGTAAACCGGGTTAGCTCAGTAAGCACTTGATCCTCGGGGGTCGTGTGCTGAGTTAAGTACAGCTCAAGATCGTTATTCGTTTTACCCATCGAATCGTTACTTATATATTAAGGTAGATAGTTTATTGGGATTGAGTATATCGTTTGCAATGTCCAGTAAATTTGCTGATGTAAGGTTCTCAATTTGTGCATAGATTACTTCAAGGCTATCGGCTGTATTATAGACCATAAAGCTCTTGGCTACAGAAAGCATTAGGCTTTCGTTGCTGTCAGAAGCGATTGCTAGCTGCCCCATGAGCTGCCGTTTCGCTTTGAAGAGCTGTAAAACGCCAAGTTTTTTGGCCATTATTCTATCCAACTCTTTATTTATTAGCGCCATCGATTTATCGAGATTCCCCTTATCGGTGCCAAAGTAGATGCAGAATAAACCAGTATCGGAGTATGGATTGTACATCGATTCGATGTTGTAGGCATACCCATGTTTCTCACGCAATGCAAGGTTTAATCGGGAGTTAAGGCCAGGACCACCTAAAATGTTATTCAGAAGATGCATTCCGATTCGCTTCGGTTCTTGCAAATCGTAGGCGATATTACCGATTACACAATGCGTTTGAAACGTCGATTTTTTTACAATCTTTGTATGAGGAGTATAATTCCTAAAACCATCCCGTTGAATTTTTCGTTTATTCGGTGCAACCCAGCCCAAATGCCTTTCGGCAAGTTTCTGTACCCGATTGAATGAGATATTTCCGATGGAGCAGAAAACGATTTGGTCGGTATTGTAGTTTCTTTCGATAAAACTTTGAATATCGGCTCTAGTAAAACGTTTGATATCTTTTTTTGTACCGAGGATATTTAGCCCGAATGGATGTCCGTTGTAGATCAACTCCTCGAAATCGTCGAAAATCAGCTCCGAGGGGTTGTCTTTATATGAGTTTATTTCATCTAGTACAACCTCTTTCTCTTTCTTTATCTCTTTATCGGGGAAGGTTGAACGGAAGGTAATATCGGCAATCAGCTCAACGGCTCTATCGAAATCGTCTTTTAGGAATGTTGCATGAATTACCGTCTCCTCCTTGGTGGTATAGGCGTTGAGCTCGCCCCCAACATCCTCCAGCCGGCTCATGATATGATATGCTTTACGTTTCTTAGTCCCTTTGAAAACAACGTGCTCGATGAAATGGGCAATTCCATGCTCATGCTCCAGCTCATCCCTTGTTCCCGCATTAATCATAATTGAGCAATGGGCAACAGGGGAGTCGGTTCGCTTATGGATTACCCGAATACCGTTTTGCAGCGTATGGATTTCAAAGTCCATTCTATATTAGATTTGTGCGCAAACCTACTCTAAAAGATGATAATGAACAAAGGTTTTTAAATAATTGATGCCCTAAAGTAGTTTGTTTTGAAATTATTGTTGATAATTTCTTGATGATAAACATCTGATAGCTAGAAAATAAATAAATAACTTTGAAAAAAATGGGCTTAGCAAGCTGTAAAGTTTTTGGGATAAATAAAAAACGTATATATTTGCACCGCATTTATCAATGGTGCCATAGCTCAGTTGGTAGAGCAAAGGACTGAAAATCCTTGTGTCCCCGGTTCGATTCCTGGTGGCACCACAGTAAGCTCCCCTTATTTAAGGGGGGCTTATTTTTTTGATTTTTTAGTTGGGGAAGAGGTATGAGGAGCCCTTCTCTTTGCTTCTGCCTTAAACCTTTCTTGCCGGTAAGGTAGGAGCGGAGTTATTCGTTTAACCCTTGCTCAAAATTTGTATCGTGTAAACGGAATAGACAACAACTGGTTCTTAATCTATAATAATGTTGAATATTCTGCTAGCAGTTTTGTACAGGCCTTTGTCCATTCCTTTTTGATTCGGCAATAGCATTTATAAAAGCGGTTATTTTATCGTACTCATTGAAGAACTCAATTGGTGATGAAGGCTCATACATTTCATCATCATTGCTGTAGTAAGGAATCATAAAAGCCGAGATGCTACTTCCCGATTCACTTTTTGTTATTACAACGCTCATTTTAAAGTCCGTTGCAATAAATTTTCTTTGGTTGTAAGTTCGATAGAAATTCATAGAGTGTTTTATTAAAGCTATTCAATTGAAGGTGAATGAATTACATTAGGATAGGCGTTTAAATGGCAGACTCTACCGTTGTAAGGAGGGGCATTTTACGTTGACAGAGTATTCTGCATTTTTATGGATTAGTCCATTTTGATAGGTCATTAGATCTTTTTATTAATTCTTTCGTTTTTTTAATATTTAGCTCAGCAACTCTGATACACTCTTCGAGTATCTCAATATTTTTCTTTTCTCCTCGTAGTACATAGTTTACCATTGATACACTTTTGTTTAGCTTATTAGCTATCATCTTTCTGTCGTATCTACCCAAGTATTTTTTTATCTCATTAAGATTTAATTCCATAAATCGCTTGAATTAAGTATTTCCTTAGTTTTATTTAAGTTGTATATTTGTTGCGAATTAATCACAACAAAATAAAGTAAAATAGTTTTAAAAAACAAAATTAATTTGACTAAAAATCAAATATATTTTATTCTAATTGATAAAACATGGATAACACGCTGGGAGACAGGATTGAAAAAATCAAGAAGGATACTCGTTATAAAATAGATGATTTTGTTTCAATTTTAGGGGTATCAAAGCAAGCTTATAATGGATGGATCAACAATACGTATTATCCTAGTTCAGATATTTTAATAAAAATATTAGAACATTTCCCTCAGTATCGTGCTGAATGGTTACTCTTGGGAAAAGGAGAAATGAAGAAAAATTCATACCTAAGCGACAATATAAATGAACCTCTACCAATCTATTCAAATAGAAATATAATTAGAGGTGAGATAAAAGATATTCTAAAAAAGATGGTTGATAATATCGATGATTTATAAATTCATTCATCAATGAAAAAACCATCAGGCAACTGCCTGATGGTTTTTTTGTGGTTATTTCTGCTCATGCAGCGAATCGGGTCTGAATATCAGCTTCAAATCCATAATCATATCGTACGCATCGGGGTTAAGAATAGTGGCTACATGAAAGGTAGAATCGAGGAAAACCAGATCTTCGTGCTTAACGACCTCACCTGTAATGTTTTTTGTTTGGTATTTATGGAGAATGGTATAGCCCATTAAAATCCCCTTATTCTTCTCAAGCAGGTTTTTAAGGCTATCGACCTTGTGCTGATTAACGGTGGGTTTAGCCATTTCTTCCTCCACCTTATCGGATAGGTAGGATGTCATCTCGGTTCTCTCGTATCGTGCAGTAAACGCTTCGAAAGCGATTGGCTTATACTTGATAAACTCATCGGGATGCTTTCGAACCCAATTGTTAATGCTCACTTTAGCTCTTTCCTGTAGTACCGAAATGCTAGCAGGTTTCTTTTCTGCAACCTTATTGCAGGATAGCTGAAATGCTAGAATTGGTAGGCCTATTAGCAAAACAAGCACTTTTGTTGACTCTTTCATGGCTCTGTTTTTAAAGAATATACGAATATAGGAAGAACAGAGATATCTATTAAAAAAAAACGCAAATAAAAGAGCGTACTTAAAGAGAAAAATTAACCGCAAAGATCGCAAAGCCTTTACGCAAAGATCGCATGAGTTTTATTTTATTCTTTTCATTGCGGACTTTGCGCTATCTCAGCGAACTTTGCGCCTTCGCTGTGCTCCTATGCTGAAGCTTCGGCGTAAGCTTCAGGGTAAGCGTTGCGGTTAAATTATGACGTTCTTGATTTTACTTCTTGTTGTATTCAGCAAAATATTTAAAGAATCGGGGAACAACCTCTATCCCTTTATAGAATAGATCAACCGAAAAATTTTCGTTGGGTGAATGGATCGCATCCGATTCGAGGCCAAACCCTAAAAGGATTGATTTTATCCCCAATATGCTTTCGAATGTGCTGATGATTGGTATGCTGCCACCGCTTCGGAATGGAATAGGCTTTTTGCCAAACACTTCAAGTAAGGCTTGACTTGCAGCCCTGTAGCCTGTAGTATTGGTAGGAGCAACATATCCCTGGCCACCGTGGTGTGCATTAACTTTAACCTTAACGTATTTCGGAGCGATGGCATTGAAATGATCCTGAAATAGCTTTGCTATCTTTTTATGATCCTGATTTGGTACCAAGCGCATCGATATTTTTGCAAAAGCCTTTGATGGTAGAACTGTTTTTGAGCCCTCTGCGGTGTATCCACCCCAAATTCCATTCACATCAAGGGTCGGACGAATGCCAGTGTGTTCAATGGTTGTGTATCCCTTTTCACCATGAACTTCATCAATATCAAGGGCTTTCTTGTATTTATTCAGATCGAATGGGGCTTTTGCCATTTCAGCACGCTCAGCTGCATCAACCTCTTGCACATCATCATAAAACCCTGGAATAGTAATATGGTTATTCTCATCGTGTAGCGATGCAATTAGCTTGGCTAGGATATTGATTGGATTTGCAACTGCTCCACCGAATAGGCCTGAATGTAAATCCTGATTTGGCCCGGTAACCTCAACCTCCATGTAGGCTAATCCCCTAAGACCAGTTGTAATAGATGGAGTGTCCTTATCAATCATAGATGTGTCGGATACTAAGATAATATCTGCTTTAAGCATATCCTTATGAACGGCACACCATTTGGTTAAACTCGATGAGCCAATCTCCTCTTCCCCTTCAATCATAAACTTAACGTTGCAAGGAAGGGTATTGGTTTTCACCATCAGCTCAAACGCCTTAGCATGGATGAATGATTGTCCTTTATCGTCGTTTGCACCACGAGCCCAAATTCTACCATCGCGAACCTCTGGTTCAAAGGGTTTCGATTTCCATAGATCGATGGGGTCAACGGGCATTACATCGTAATGGGCGTAAACGAGAACCGTAGGAAGTTTTGGTTCGATAATCTTTTCACCATAAACAATGGGATTACCTTCGGTTGGCATTACTTCGGCTTTATCAGCACCCGCATCGAGTATGGTTTTTTTCCAATACTCTGCAGCCCTAATCATATCAGGTTTGTTTTCGCTTAGCGAGCTGATTGAGGGGATGCGAATCAACCCGAATAGCTCTTCAAGGAACCTGCCCTTGTTTTCATCGATGTACTTTTTAATGTTATCCATGCTTGTATGGTTTTAGAATTTATTATTCATTTGATGTTGGAATAATTGAAAGATTGAATAATGGGATGTTTCAACGGTTTAGTAATAAATAATTCCATTATTCGGTTCTCCCATTCTCCCTTTCTCATTCATCACCCTCATTTTCCAAAAGTCTTGCTGCATCCTCAATTTGTTGGTAGAATTCCTTTCCGTAGGCACGAGTAATGGCGTCCTTTAAGCATTTATAAACAGGAATATTCTGCTTTATCCCTAGTTTTCGAGCAGGTTCGCATACATCCCATTGGTCGTAATTTAAGCCAATAAAAGAGGTGTAACTCTTTACTCTGATGGGGTAGAGATGGCAGGATATTGGTTTTCTAAAATCAATCTTTTTATTCAGCCATGCCTTTTCAATGGCGCATAGGCTGACCCCGTTCTCTTCAATACAGTAAGCGCACTCCTTACCATCTATTAAAGGTGTTACTACGTCACCATCGCCATCAATTGTGGCCACCCCCTGCTCTTTGATTGATTTTATCCCCTCAGGTTTTAAGAAGGGGGTGATTTTTTTAATAATATCTTCAAGGATTAGCACCTCGTCCTGAGTAAGCGGTGCTCCCGATTGCCCTTGAACGCAACAGGAACCATGGCATTTCGCCAAATCGCAGCAGAAATGCTTTTGGAGGATATCGAGGCTAAGTATCTTATCGTCAATTTGAATCATGCTGTTCGCTAAAAATTAACTGCAAAGTACTTTGCCGCTCATCTCCGAAGGGATTGGTAATCCCATTATCGACAGTATTGTAGGGGCAACATCGGCAAGAATTCCACTTTCCACCTTTTTGTATTTACTGGAGACTAAAATAATTGGTACTGGGTTTAATGAATGTGCAGTATTGGGGGAGCCATCGGGGTTTACAGCAAAATCCGCATTTCCATGGTCAGCGATAATAATTACAGTGTAGCCATTCGCCTTTGCGGTTTCAACCACATCGTGTACGCAACTGTCAACGGCTTTAATGGCTTTGGTGATGGCTTCGTAAATACCTGTGTGTCCAACCATGTCGCCATTTGCGAAGTTTAGGCAGATAAAATCATGTGTTTTATTTTTTAGCTCTTCAACAATGGCATCCTTAACCTCAAATGCGCTCATCTCGGGCTGCAAGTCATAGGTTGCAACCTTTGGTGATTGAATAAGAATTCTTTTTTCATTGGGGAAGACCTCCTCACGCCCACCAGAAAAGAAGAAGGTAACATGCGCATATTTCTCTGTTTCTGCAATTCTTAGCTGATTGAGACCTGCTTTTGAAACCACTTCGCCAATGGTGTTGAGTAGGTTATCCTTTTCGTAAATCATATGAACTCCCTTGAATGACTCATCGTAGCATGTAAGGGTAACATAATGTAGGGGTAAAGTTTTCATGCCATGCTCGGGCATATCCTTTTGTGTAAGGACAACGGTCATCTCTCTTAAACGATCGGTTCTGTAATTGAAGCAGATAACAACATCGCCCTCTTTGATTGAGCCAATCGGATTTCCCTTTTCATCAACTTTAACCGTAGGTTTGATAAACTCATCGGTTACTCCCTCCTTGTACGACTCCTCAATTGCCTTGACAATGCTTGTGGTTGGTTTTCCAACACCTGAAAGTAGCATATCGTAAGCGATTTTAATTCGCTCCCAACGTTTATCCCTGTCCATGGCATAGTATCTGCCCACTAGCGTTGCAATTTCACCGTTGCTGGTTTTAAGATGTTCTTCTAGATTCTTGATAAAACCTAATCCGCTTTCGGGGTCAGTGTCGCGACCATCGGTGAATGCATGGATAAATACTTTCTTAAGATTATACTCCTTGGTAATATCGCAAAGTTTATAAAGATGTTTGTCAAGTGAATGGACTCCTCCATCGGATACTAATCCAAGGAAGTGAACCGCAGCACCTTTTTGCTGAGCATATTTGAAAGCATTTACAAGAACAGGATTACTGCTAATCTTATTCTCCTTAATCTCCTTGTTGATCATCACCAAATCCTGATAAACAACTCTGCCTGCGCCAATATTTAAGTGGCCAACCTCGGAGTTACCCATTTGACCATCAGGAAGTCCAACGTTTTCACCACTTGTAAGAAGTTGAGCGTTTGGATAATTCTTGGTTAGCGAGTTAATATATTCTGGATTTGCATTGAATATCACATCCGATTTCTGCTTATTTCCAATTCCCCATCCATCGAGGATCATCAACAAGACTTTAGATTTATTGTCCATAAATATTTGATAAAAAGTGTATTATGTAAACAAAAAGAGTTAGTAAAAGTTTGTCTCTTGTTATAAAAAAACAGGCAAAGTTATCCTTTTTTCGGGTTGAATATGAATTTTGAAAATCAAAAGAATTAAGAAATAGCATTAAAAAGATGGAATGCAGATTTAACGGATGGAAACCATCGCTGATTAACGCTGCTTTTTATCTGTGATTATCAGCGTTTGAAAATCCGTGTATTCAGCGTTCTATTATGAATACTTTGATAAATGCATTTATTTTACTTAAAAAGGATAAAAAATATAAAATATGAATACATGCCCCCTTGTTAAATGTAAAAAAATAATAAAAAAGTAAAAAATCATTAAATTACCCCCATTAAAAATTGGGGTATAGATAAAAATAACATATTTTTGTCAAAACTTTTAAATTATGGCACATTTAAGATTTAAGGCAATTGAAGAAGCGGTAAATCGAATTCCAGTTCAGTTCGAGGCTACTTCAAATCGAATATCGGAAGTGTTTGGAGTTAACGTTTTCGATAGACAAAAGATGAAACGATACCTATCGCGCGAAGCCTACGATAGCGTAGTTAGCGCTATGGATGAGGGGCGGAGGATAGATCGAAAGATTGCAGGACAGGTTGCTGCTGGGATGAAAGCGTGGGCGATTGAGAAAGGAGCAACCCATTATTCTCACTGGTTTCACCCATTGAATGGAGCTACTGCTGAGAAGCACGATGCATTCTTTGCGCTCGATAAGAATGGTGAGGCGATTGAAAGTTTTAGCGGTGATTTTCTGGTTCAGCAAGAGCCCGATGCTTCGAGCTTTCCGAGTGGAGGAATCCGAAACACATTCGAAGCCCGTGGTTATTCTGCATGGGATCCAACTTCTCCCGCTTTTCTTCTTGAGCACACGCTTTGTATTCCTACAATATTTGTTTCATATACCGGGGAAGCTTTGGACTTTAAAACCCCGCACCTAAAATCATTGAATGCGCTCGATAAAGCAGCGGTTTCTGTATTATCCTATTTCGATAAGGACGTAAATAAAGTATTTGCAACCCTTGGGTGGGAGCAGGAGTATTTCTTGGTCGATGAATCGCTTTTCAATGCTCGTCCCGACCTTGCTCTAAGCGGACGTACATTGATGGGACATGCCGCTGCAAAAGATCAGCAATTGGAGGATCATTACTTTGGCTCAATCCCCGAGAGGGTTTCTGCATTTATGCGAAATTTTGAGATGGAGGCTTACAAGCTAGGAATACCCGTAAAAACAAGGCATAACGAGGTTGCTCCCAATCAGTTTGAGTGTGCGCCAATCTTCGAGGAGGCAAACTTAGCGGTTGACCACAATCAGCTGATCATGTCGTTGATGGAGAGGATTGCCCGCAGACATAAATTCAGGGTGTTATACCACGAAAAACCGTTTAAGGGGATAAACGGTTCGGGTAAGCATAACAACTGGTCGATGATGACCGATTCGGGAGTAAACCTATTATCACCCGGAGGTACACCAAAAAACAACCTGCAATTCTTAACCTTTTTAGTGAATACAATAAAGGCGGTTCATGATTATTCTGCATTACTACTTGGAAGCATTGCGAGCGAGCCGAACACCCATAGGTTAGGAGCGCACGAAGCACCACCTGCTATTATGTCGGTATTCATTGGGAAAACGCTTAATAGCGTTCTCGATGATTTGGAGCAACGAATTTCTGACCGTAAAATGACCCCCGATGAAAAAACTGAGCTAAAGCTTGACATTATTGGAAAAATCCCTGAAATATTACTCGATAATACAGATCGTAATCGTACATCACCTTTTGCTTTTACTGGAAATCGATTTGAGTTTAGAGCGGTGGGTTCATCTGCAAATTGTGCATCTCCGTTAATCGTTCTCAACACGGCTGTAGCCGATCAGCTCAACAAGTTCAAGGTTGATGTGGACAAGCTGATTGAGAAGGGGGTGAAGAAGGATGAGGCCATTTTCCAATGCCTTCGAAAGGCTATTATTGATTCAAAGAAGATACGATTTGAGGGGAATGGGTATAGCCAAGAATGGATTGAGGAAGCAGGGGAACGTGGTTTGTCCAACTTCCCCGATGCAACCGAGGCATTTAAAACGTTCCTTTACCCTTCATCCATTAAATTAATGGATGAAAATAAGGTGCTATCTGAGCGTGAGCTTGAAGCACGGTTCGATATTCGGAATGAGATTTTTGTAAAAAAAGTACAGATCGAGGCACGTATTCTTGGCGATTTAGCCATAAATCATATCATCCCCACTGCCATTGCTTATCAGAATGTGATCATTACAAATGTTAGAGGGCTGAAAGAGCTGTTCCCCGATAAAAAGGAATTTCTCTCAATGGCCGAGAATCAGATAGAAACGTTGAAAAAGCTATCGGAGCATATCGAGGCCGTTCGCGAGCTGGTAAGGGTTATGGACGAAACACGAAAAGAGCTGAACCTAATTGATGAGTTCCCCAAACGAGCACAGGAATACTCAAAAAGGGTTAAACCATTCCTCGAAGAGATCAGGGATCATATCGATAAGCTGGAGCTGATAGTTGATGACGAGATGTGGCCATTGCCAAAGTATCGCGAATTACTGTTTGTTAGGTAAACAGTAAAATCAAGACTTTCTTAAAGATGATTCAACCAAAAACACAAGGTTTTTTTAATTGCTTCGTTCTTTGTGTTTTTGGTTAACCTTAATTTTTTTTCAGTAGCAGGCATATTAAAGGCAATGTCATCTAAAACCTATAAAATAATCAAAAAACAAATGGAAGTATTGATAAAACCGATGATTGCTGATCACTGGGCAAGTGTTGCAGATATTTATAAACAAGGAATTGAAACGGGTAATGCAACTTTTGAGAAAGACATTCCAACTTGGGAGAAATGGGACAAAGGACATTTAAAAACATGTCGAATTGTAGCCGAAGTTGAAAGTGAGATTATTGGTTGGGCGGCTTTATCACCAGTTTCTAGTCGATCCGTATATGCAGGGGTTGCAGAAGTGAGCGTGTACGTTTCAGACAAACATCGTGGACAGAAAATAGGAATAAAACTGCTTGACAAATTAATTGATGAAAGCGAAGAAGCCAATTTATGGACTCTACAAGCAGGAATATTTCCAGAAAATGTGACGAGTTTAAGGATTCACCAAGAACTTGGTTTTAGAAAGGTTGGCTACAGAGAAAAAATTGGAAAAATGAATAATGTTTGGAGGGATACAATATTATTAGAACGTAGAAGTACACGAGTTGGAACTAACTGAAAGGAAAGACCAAGGAGCAGCTGACGAAACGGTCTCTTTTTAATTCATTTTATATTTTCGAAATATTGCTTACTTTTACACTGTTTGTGTATAACAATAATAAATTGTTTGCACCGTTAAAAAGTAATCAAACCAATAGCCATTCTAAAGTTTTGGCAATGAAAAAATACATTTTAAGTATCCTAATCATTTTTGCTGGATTTGCTTTTGTTCAAGGACAAAATGCAAAACTTCAGCGTGCTGATGCCCTCTTTAAAGCGGGAGCCTATTTCGATGCTATCGATATTTATAAAAACGAGCTCGAGAAAATCCAACAGGATAAAGTTGAACTGGCAAAGTATTTGAATAAAATAGCTACCTGCTATCGGTTAATCGGGAATGCCCGCCAGGCGGAGCTTTGGTATCAAAAGGCAATTCTTAGAAACTGCGCCGATCCGAAAGCGTATTACTACTATGCCGAAATGCTTAAGATGGCTGAAAAGTATGATGAAGCCCTTGAAAACTATCAAAAGTACAAACTGCTTGTTCCCAATGATAAGCTAGCCGATGTGGGTATTCGTTCGTGCGAACTTGCAAAGCAGTGGATTGCAACCCCATCGGGGTATGAGCTAACCAATGTAAGAAGCGTTAATACTAAGCAGAGCGAATATAGCCCTGTTTACGGATCCGATGATTATAGCTCTCTATTTTTCACATCTTCCAGAACAGGAGCAACAGGAGGTAAAGTATCATCAGCAACAGGCGAACTTTTCTCGGATATTTTCTATACCGAACGTGATCTAAAAGGGGTTTGGAGTCAGCCTAAGCCCATCGACGAAAGCATTAATACTTCATTTGATGAAGGAACTTGTTCATTCAGTTCCGATTTCAATACGCTGTTCTTTACCCGTTGCAGGGTGAGTAAGCGTGAAAAACTTGGTTGTGAAATTCTTTCATCAAAGAAGAGCGAGGGTGGATGGCTTGCACCTGAGGTAATCAAGGTTACAACCGATAGTATGATTGTTGCCCATCCATCCTTATCGGCTGATGGATTGACGCTATACTTCGCAAGTAATATACCCAATGGTTTTGGTGGTATCGATATTTGGAAGGTAACCCGAACCTCAACAACCGATAATTGGGGCGAACCCATTAATGCTGGTGGCGATATTAATACATCGGGTAACGATATGTTTCCATTTATCCATTCCGATGGTACGCTTTATTTCTCATCCGATGGACAGCCCGGAATTGGAGGATTAGATATTTTCAGGGCGAAGCCCAACGATAAGAATGGGTGGAATGTTGAAAACATGAGATTCCCTGTAAATTCACCATCCGATGATTTTGGAATAGTGTTCGAGAAGGAGCGCGAATCGGGCTATTTTTCATCGCGTAGAGCCGGAGGCAGAGGTGCCGATGATATTTACTTCTTCTATCTCCCCCCAATTATCATGAACATGATCGGTCAGGTGAATGATGAGAAGACGAGCAAACCCATTGCACAATCAACCGTTAAGCTGGTGGGTAGCGATGGTCTGATTACAACCGCCGAAACATCTACCGATGGCGGGTTCAAGTTTATGCTTAACCCCAATACCGATTATGTTGTAATCGCATCAAAAAAAGGGTATTTGAATAATAAGAGCAAGGAGACAACCCGAGGCATTAACCAAAGTAAGGACTTTACCGCAACCATTGCGCTTACATCAACCGAAAAACCCATTGAACTTCCGAATATCTTTTACGATTACGATCGTTGGGAGCTTAGACCCGAATCGATGGCTGCGCTGGATAGGCTCGTTGAAATTCTTAACGATAACCCCAATATTACCATTGAGCTAGGTTCGCATACCGATAGCCGTGGTTCGCTGGAGTACAACTACGAATTATCCCAAAAGCGTGCACAGTCGGTAGTAAACTATCTAATCGAAAAGGGTATTGCCACCGATAGGTTAAAAGCTAAGGGTTATGCGCAATCGCAGCCCAAGGTAGCCGATGCACAGCTCAACGCTCAATATTCATTCATGGTGATGGGCGCAACCCTTGATCAGAAGGTTATCGATGCCCTCGATAATGATAAGAAGGAGATTGTTTATCAAATCTCCCGAAGAACCGAATTCAAGGTTTTACGTACCGATTATAAGGTTTCTGGGAAGGAGTAACCATTTATACATAACGACTAAAAGGAGCTTTCGAGCTCCTTTTTTATATACCAAACAGAGAACTTTAAGATGCATCGCTTTTGTTTTCTCCTTTTTCTGTTTATTTCGCTGACATTCAGCAGTTGGGCACAGAGATACTATGAGGTAAGCACAATCGACTCGGCGCAGGTTAAGGTATATGCTGTGGATAAGCCTGAGGATGCTGACCTTTTGGTGTTTTTTGTATATGAGGCCAAGGACGTCACCAAAGTGGGCTACTGGATGCAGGTTGTTAATAAAAAGGAGGCAAATTTTTTATTGATTTTTGTTGATGATGAGAAACTTTCAAACATCAAAATTTGCCTTGTTGATGCGCCTGAGCAGGCAGGGCTGAAGAACGAGTCGAAAAAGGATATGTTTAAGATAGAGTGAGGTGTTAATTTGACAATATGTCAATGAATCAATTTGAAAATAAGAATATTTACTGATATCGTAATTTGACTGGTTGGCAAAGAATTATTAATTGAAAGATCAAAGTTAATTATAGGTACAAAGAAGTTAAATACAATATTTACATCAGATATATACTTGAGTTTTTTATATTTTTGCATGATTTTAAAGAGTAAAGATGACAAATACATCCCGTTATACCCAGCGTGGCGTTTCCGCCTCAAAGGAAGATGTTCACAGCGCAATAAAAGACCTTGACAAAGGCTTATTCCCAAAAGCTTTTTGTAAAGTGGTCCCCGATATTCTTACTGGCGACAGCGATTACTGCACCGTTATGCATGCCGATGGTGCTGGGACAAAATCCTCTTTAGCCTACATGTACTGGAAAGAAACGGGCGATATGTCGGTTTGGAAAGGAATTGCGCAGGATGCAATTGTTATGAACCTCGATGACCTGCTTTGCGTAGGGATTACCAATAATATTTTACTCTCATCAACCATTGGTAGGAACAAGAACCTGATTTCTGGAGAGGTTATATCGGCAGTGGTTAACGGAACAGAGGAGCTATGTCAGCAGCTACGCGATATGGGCGTTGGAATAACCCTTACGGGTGGCGAAACCGCCGATGTCGGCGATTTGGTTCGAACCATTATCGTTGATTCAACCGTAACGGCAAGGGCGCAGCGCTCCAAAATTATATCCAACGGGAATATTCATGATGGCGATGTAATTATTGGTCTCAGTTCCTATGGACAAGCAAAATACGAGAAAGAGTACAATAGCGGAATGGGAAGCAATGGATTAACATCTGCTAGGCATGATGTTTTCGACAACTATTTAGCACAAAAATATCCCGAAAGCTATGACCCCAATGTGCCTCATGATTTGGTATATTCAGGGAAATACCGATTGACCGATCAGATAGATGAGATTGGGATGACTGCTGGCAAAATGGTGCTTTCACCTACAAGAACCTATGCCCCAATAATCAGGGAGGTGCTTGAGCACTATCACCCGGTTATCCATGGACTGGTACATTGCTCAGGGGGTGCTCAAACCAAGGTGATGCACTTTGTGCATAACATGCACGTTGTAAAGGATAATCTATTCCCTGTACCCCCGCTATTTAGAATTATTCAGGAAACATCAGGAACTGGATGGCAGGAGATGTACAAGGTTTTTAACATGGGGCATAGATTTGAAATCTATGTATATCCAGAGTTTGCAGATGATATTATTGCTCTATCGAAGGAGTTTGGTGTTGATGCGCAAGTGGTTGGGTACTGCTCCAATCATCATGGTCAGAAGTTGACTATTAAAAGCCAATTCGGAGAGTTTATCTACTAGTGAAGTTTAAGAAAACCCTTTTTAAAAAATATAGCTACCTTTGCACGCAATTTTATAAAATGTCATGGAAGAAAATTCAATTTTAAGAAAGTTAGAGGGTTTAAGGCATAAATTCGAGGAGATTGGACAGCAGATTACCGACCCCGCTGTGATTGGTGACATGAAACGTTATGTAAGCCTTAATAAGGAATACCGTGAGCTTGAGCCATTAGTTGAAGCATACGATACTTTCAAAAATATTCTTAGTAATATTGAATCATCGAGAGAAATCTTACAGAACGAAAAGGATGAGGAGATGCGTGAGATGGCCAAGATGGAACTTGAAACTTTAACTCAGCAGCAAGCCAATCTCGAAGAGGAGATAAAAGTTTTATTACTCCCTGCCGATCCACAGGACAATAAGAATGCGGTCCTTGAAATTCGAGCAGGAACAGGTGGCGATGAGGCGAGTATATTTGCTGGAGATCTATATAGAATGTACATCAAGTATATCGAAGCAAAAGGTTGGAAATACGAGGTGTCGAGTATTTCCGAAGGTTCTTCGGGTGGGTACAAAGAGATTGTTTTAAGCGTTACCGGAAAGGGTGTTTATGGAATACTGAAATATGAATCGGGTGTTCATCGGGTACAGCGTGTACCTCAAACCGAAACCCAAGGTCGTGTTCACACATCTGCGGCAACAGTAGCCGTTCTTCCTGAAGCAGAGGAGTTTGATATTGACCTGAGAACCGAGGATATCCGGAAGGATACTTTCTGCGCATCGGGGCCTGGAGGGCAGAGCGTTAATACAACCTACTCGGCAATTCGATTAACCCATATTCCTAGCGGTATCGTTGTTCAGTGTCAGGATCAAAAATCTCAGCTGAAAAACTACGATAAGGCCCTAGCAGAGCTAAGGACAAGACTGTATAATCTTGAATATCAAAAATATATTGATGAAATTTCGTTAAAGCGTAAAACGATGGTTTCAACGGGTGATCGTTCGGCTAAAATTCGCACCTATAACTATCAGCAGGGCAGGGTTACCGATCATCGAATCAACCTAACTCTCTATAATTTATCTGCTATTATTGATGGTGATATTCAGGAGATTATTGACAAACTACAGCTTGCTGAGAATGCCGAGAGGTTGAAGGCAGCAAGCCAAGAGTAGGTTTTTTTGTGTAAGTGTTACAACCGAGCGTTTCTTTTACATGCAATATACAATATGGAATGATGGAATATTGCCTGCCTGTAGGCAGGGCATACACGGAAGAGGGTGGTTTGTTGAACCCATTATTCCATCATTCCAATAATTCTTTGGTTCTAAATCATTACTTTTTTTCACTACTGACCGACTAAAATATTATAGAATTCATGAAATACTTGATATTACTAATTCAATGTATAGGTCACCCCCCCAATGGGGCTTGGATTTCGTTTTAGTTAAGATTGCTACAAATAGGTCGTCGCTATGCGACTTTTAAAAAGCAGCATGGCTGCGAACTATTTGTAGAATAGATGATTATATTTTAGCCAGAAGCAGCATCGCTGCGACCTATTGAATTTAGTTTTTTTCTCGGTTAATAATGACTTTTTTAGGTAGATATTAATTAAAGTTTTGCATCAATCATATTAACATGACCGCTGATCAGCTATTCGAACAGATTAAGATTAAGGAGAGTTTCCTTTGTATTGGGCTTGATACCGATTTATCGAAGATTCCACAGCATATCCTTGCCTGCGATGATCCTATTTTTGAGTTCAATAAGGCGATTATCGATGCCACAGCCGATCATGTAGTTGCCGTAAAACCGAATTTAGCTTTCTATGAGGTACATGGAGCAGCTGGCTGGAACAGCCTTTCAAAAACCTTGAAGTATATACGTAGTAAATACCCCGAATTATTTCTTATTGCCGATGCCAAACGGGGCGATATTACTAGCACTGCAAAGATGTACGCCCGTACATTCTTTCAAACCCTCGATTGCGACTCCATAACCATTTCACCATACATGGGCAAGGATTCGGTGGCTCCATTCCTTGAGTACGCCAATAAATGGGTTATTCTTCTTGCCCTAACCTCGAACGATAGCTTCTCCGATTTTCAGATGATTGAGAGTACCTCTGGTAAGAAATTATTTGAAGAGGTGATAGAAAAGTCATCCAAGTGGGGAAACCCCGATAACACCATGTATGTTGTTGGAGCTACTCGTGCGGAGTTATTTAGCGATATACGTAAAGTTGCCCCCGAGCATTTTCTTCTAGTCCCTGGTGTTGGCGAGCAAGGCGGTAGCCTTAAAGAGGTTGCCAAATATGGGTTAAATAGTAAATGTGGGCTTTTGGTGAACTCTTCACGGGGCATTATCTATGCCGACAGCACTGAGCGCTTTGCCGATGCTGCAAAACAAAAGGCTATGCAGCTCCAGAAGGAGATGGAGCAGATTTTAGTTACCGCAGGATTTTAACTTAACGCTAAGGCACAAAGCCGCAAAGTTTGAATTACTTTTTTGCGACTTTGTGACTTTGCGTTTATGTTTTTATCACACCTTCTTCAACTTCCATTTTCCCCTTATAAAGAACAGAAGTGCGGTTAAGGTCATTGTCGTTTCAGCGACTACAATGGCGTAGTAAACGCCTCTTTCCTGCATTCCAAACTTAATAGCAAGTAGATATGCCAATGGAATCTCAAGAAGCCAAAAGCAGAAAATATTGATATACATCGGGGTTAGCGTATCTCCTGCTCCGTTTAATGAGTTCACTAGCACCATTCCAAACCCATAGGAAATAAAACCAATGCTGACAATCCTAAGGCATTCAACGCTTTTCTCAACAACGTCGGCTTGTTGAACCAACAATCTTATTACGGATTCAGGCCAAATAACGAGAACTAGCCCGATAATGCCCAAGAAAATCGAGTTGGCAATTCCCGTTGACCATACCGAACGTTCCGCTTGCTTTGGCTTACCCGCCCCAAGATTTTGCCCTACGAGGGTTGCTGCCGCATTGCTTAGCCCCGACGAAGGAAGTATGGCAAAAATTATTACCCTAATCCCAATTGTATAACCCGCAACCGCAACGCTGCCGAATTCTGAAATTATTCGAACCATAGCAACCCAACTCGTTGTTCCGATGATTAGTTGAAAAATCCCTGCCGATGAAAGTTTTAGATAGGATACGATTTGACTTAAATCGGGCTTTAAATCTTTCAAAAACAATCGAATTCTGCTGCTACCTGAAAACAATGTGTAGAGTTGAATGGTAACTCCAATACCTCTTCCAATATTTGTAGCAACTGCAGCACCTGTAACCCCTAGCTCAGGGAAGGGACCAATACCAAAAATTAGCATTGGGTCGAGTATTATGTTTATCAAGTTCGATATTATTAATACCCTTAGCGCTATAGCCGCATCGCCCGCCCCACGATATATTCCATTCAGGATGAACAGAAACATAATGGTCATATTTCCTCCAAGCATCAGCTTGGTATAACCACCATGATTCGTAATCGCCTCATCGCTTGCACCCATTACCCGAAGTAAACTGTCGCTAAATAGAATCCCTATAGCTGATATTAGCAATGATACAACTCCAGCAACAAGTATTCCCTGAAATGCTGCATTGGCCGCTTTACGGGGTTCTTTTTCTCCAATTCTACGCGAAACGATAGCTGTTGCCGATATAGCAAAGCCAATACCAAAAGCATAGATTAGCGTTAGCAACGATTCTGTAAGACCTACAATTGATGTTGCATCAGAGCCTAGCTTAGAGACAAAGTAAATATCGACAATGGTAAATATCGATTCCATCGACATTTCGAGTACCATTGGGATGGAGAGTAGTATTAACGCCTTGCGAAGGCTTATCGAGGTGTAGTCGACCTCGGTGCCCTTTATTGCATCTGAAATTTCTTTTATAACATTTTTAATGGATAGAAAATATTGGTTGAATCTATTATGTCTCATTTCGTTTTCGTTTTCGATGTTTAACTTGATTTTTAGCTGTAAAAGGGTTTGGCAATGCCAATGTGGTCGGCGTAATAAGCACGACAGTTGAATTGAATACAGTAATTTTCATAGGAAATCCTCCAAGAATTAAATGGTTAGTAAATAATTAATTTGAAAAAAAAATATTGAAAAGGAATAAAAAAAATTGCGCTTTAGCAGGTGGCTAAAGGCATGGGGTTAAATCGGATTACTAGAATAGGTTTCATCGAAGTATAAATCTGTGACGATGCAAATATATGAAGTTTTTGAAAAATGCAAAAGAATTTGTAGTAAATAGCAAGCGATTATTTAACTTTGGGTAACTATTCATTAGTAATCGAAAATGAATAAAAAACCACGGAGACCCTGAGAGCACAGAGAATAATAGTTTAGAATATTCTTATTTGGTCTTAATGATTAAAAAAAGTATTTGTTTTTGTACATTAGGTAAAAAATTTATCAAGATTATAATTCTGTGGTCAGTGAAACATGCCTCTGTGATCTCCCTGCCTACCCTGCCTACCGGCAGGCAGGCGGCAGGCAGGTGTGCCTCCATGGTAAATAGTTTTCACTTTAGTCAATTTAGAATGAATCAAAAACTCAATTAAAAACATTTCTATTTCAATTTTTGTTTATAAGTAACCAATTTAAACCAACATGACTATGCTAAACTATTTCGATCATCATGATAAAAAAGTTAGTAAAGAGCACTTCTTGCATCTAATTCAAGTGGCAAATGCTGATGGAGTTATTGATAGGAAAGAGTCCGAATTGCTTTATCGGGTTGGTAAACGACTTGGGTTTACAGACCCCGAAATTAGCGCATTGATCGAAAAACGCGATTCAAAAACATATAACCCTCCTTACTCATTGGAGGAAAGATTTCATCAACTTTACGACGTTGTTGCCATGGCTATGGCTGATGGCGTAATGTTTACTAATGAAATCAACATGATTAAGCGATTGGCTATTGCATCTTCATTTAGCGATGCTGACACCGAAAGGCTTATTAATCTTCTTGTAAACGGCATAAAGCAGAATAGGAGCGAGGATGAGCTTTTTAGCGTTTTCAAGATGAGGAAGTAAACGGTTGTAGCGTTGAGATTGTATTGATTAACAAGCTGCATCGAGGGAAACGCATTCTAAGTTAAAATGTATTTTCATGAATTATTCGGGTAAAGTATTGGTAGTTGATGATAGTAAGCTCATCAATTCATATATCTCGGAGATACTTATAAAGAATAATTTTTTACCCATATCAGCATATTCTGGGAGCGAAGCATTGCAGCTGCTCGCCGAGGGAATGCCAGATTTAATCCTTCTCGATATTGTTTTGCCCGATATAACAGGCTTTGAGGTTTATGCTGAGATTCATAAAGATGCTTCGGTGAAGGATATTCCTGTCATCTTTCTGACGGGAATATCTGATGCCGAGAATATTAAAAAGGGCTTGGAGCTTGGAGCCATTGATTACATCCCGAAACCATTTAAGGACATAGAGTTAACGCTTAAAATTGTTAATCACTTTAAAACCATCAACGCAAATAAGCAGATTAAAGAAAGGGAGAAAAAGCTTGAGGAATATTCGAGGGAGCTGGAGGAGCTCAACTCAACAAAGAATAAATTTTTCTCAATCATCGCTCATGATTTAAAGAATCCTCTTCATTTGTTAATGGGTTTGAGCAATGAGCTGATGGATAATATTCAAAATTTAGATATTGAAACCGTTAAAGAGGTTGTAAAAGGTATTAATAGCACATCGAAACAGACATTCAACCTGCTAGAGAACTTATTGGAGTGGGCTCGAATGCAAACAGGGAATTTACAAGCAAAGCCTGAACGGATAAGCTGTAAGGCAATTATTGCAGAAATTAAATCCCTTTTCGATGATGCTGCCAAAAAGAAAAATATTGAATTGATTTTCGAGAATGATACCGATGCTTACATCTACGCTGATGCAGCGATGATGAAAACGGTATTAAGAAACCTTGTGTCAAATGCTATTAAGTTTACAAGTTGTAACGGTGAAGTAAGCGTTAATATTCAGGAACATTCTGATGTTTGCGATATTATTGTTGCCGATAATGGCATAGGCATTGACCCTGCTCATGTTGAAAAAATTTTCAGAATCGACAGCAAGTTATCCAAAATAGGAACGGCCAACGAGGAGGGCACAGGATTAGGGCTATTGCTATGCAAGGAGTTTGTTGAAAAGAATAATGGAGCAATAAGCGTTGAAAGCCAGCGAGGAAAAGGTAGCCGCTTCATTATTTCCATGCCTCTAATGGATTAGCAATTCGTTATTGTGCTTTCCAGCTTGTTCCAGCTTGAATACTGCAAATTAGCTGAGGCGAATAGAGCCCGCTTGATTCTCATCCGCTTAATTCTACCGAAACTTACTTGCAAATTCTCTCCAAATTGCTCTTTGGAAACTCTCCCCTTTATCGCCGCTGTAAAGGTCGATATATGAGAACTCAGCAGGTTTTAAGGGTGAAATTCTAATCTTATCGTTGGGCTCATACAGCTCTTTCTTCTCGGGATGAAATTGTACTCCTAGTACGTTTGGGAACTTTAAATGGTTTATCGATTCAACTATTTTTCCATCCATTGATCTTGCAGCCACCTTAATCCCCTGCCCTAGCTGTTTTAAGCATTGGTGATGGCTACTCCAAACATAGGGGTGGATTGTATCGCTCGATACGTATGTTCTGAGCGGCGAATCATTCTCAAGAGCAATTTGGTGGTAAAAATAGTAGGTTACTTCAGCATCAAGGCTATAGTTTGTTTGATAGTTGCGGTGCTGCTGATTTTGTTGGGTATTCATCACCTCCTCAATCGTTTTTTGGTTGTAAAGCTCCGAAGGAATATCCTGATACAGCGTTCCGCCTGTTGCCACGTTGATGCTTTGCATCCCAAGGCAAATACCTAAAATGGGGTAATCGGGTCTAATATTTAGCAATGGAGTATAGGTTGAATCTTGATCTCCCCCGAGCAGATGGTATAGGAACGAGAGCTCCATATAATGCCTGTAAGGATCTGTAATTGTAGTTAGTAAACTCGTTTGCTCTTCGTAGCAGCTAGGGGGAATATCGGGTCCTCCGAAAAAGATTGCACCATTCGATTTCTCGAAAAGCGTTTTGAATACATCGGAGCATGAATTGCTTTTGAAGATGTTATTAGCAGAAAATTCGGCATCAATCCGCACTAGAACAACATTGGTTATTCCCTTCTGCTTAATAAAGTCTTCTGTATCCATGTAATTGTATTCCTCCAATGAATGATATACCCCAATGGCTTTATAGTCCTCGGGTAGTGGGAAGATTTTATTTTCAACAAGATATTTGAAGGTTTTGATATTGCTAACCGTTGGGTGCATCAGGATGATGTGTTTTCTCTGAGGGGAGATTGAGTCGGCTGTTACCTGAAGCGATTGTTTTTTTTGACATCCAAATACGAATAGCAGGGTGAATAGAGCAGAATAGATTTTCATGGCTGGAGGTATGAATGGTTGAATAAAGTATTTTACTTTTTGTAAATATAACGTGAACTCGACATAAGATGATTTGTTATATTGCTGTTATTTAATGCTTTAATGTTGATATTGTGTTTTTGGAAGACTGGAATGATGCCTGCCTGCCGGTAGGCAGGGAATACTGGAGGGTGCATCCAACTTTTTTCTTCCCTGTCTTCCCTACCTACCGGCAGGCAGGCGACAGGCAGGCAATATTCCATTTTTCCATTATTCCAACATTGATTACAAGGTAATATGCTGGCATTCTTTTATTTAACTTGTTTTTTACATCGAACTGACGTTAAATATAGTAAAACAAAAACATATACACCCCTATAATTCCCTAATCTATTGGTAATGTGAAGTAAAACGTAGCTCCATTGCCCCTTTTACTTTCAACCCATATTTCCCCACCCAGAAGTTCAACCAACGATTTTGAAATGGCCAACCCGAGGCCTGTTCCTTTGATCGATGAATGATTATCCCCTTCAACCTGGAGGAATCTCTCGAATATTAGCGAATGATTTTTTGGATCGATACCTATACCGCTATCCTTAACATACAATTCAATTACGCTATCCTTAATGGTGTAACCAATTTCAACATTTCCCTTTTCAGTAAATTTCAATGCGTTGTTAGCTAAATTCATAAGGATTTGTTTAAGCTTTATTTCATCGGTATTAATGATTGTCTCTTTGCCCTTTTTGGGAATTGAGCAGAATAGGCATACGTTCTTACTCTTTGCTGATTCAGCGAAAAGGTTGAAGGTGTCGGTTACAACCGAATCGATATTAACGACATTCCTGTTTATGACTATTTGCTCTGCCTCAATCTTTGAGATATCGATGATATCATTGATGATGGATAGGAGCTGTTTGCTTGACTTTATTATTATTTCAATATACTTTCTCTGATCCACTTTGGAAATATCAGGCCGAAGAAGAAGCTCGCTAAAGCCAATAACCCCATTCATCGGTGTTCTGATTTCGTGCGACATATTTGCCAAGAACGATGACTTAAGCCTTTCGCTTTCCTGGGCTTTCTCGGTGGTTTGTATTAGTTTATCGTTAATCTCGCGAATTCGTTGGTTGCTCTCGTTAAGTTCCTCATTCAATGCGATGTATTCAGCGTTTTGATTTTTTAAAAGCTGTTTACTTTCTATAATCTTTTGTTCGGCTAGTTTACGGTCAGTTATATCGGTTGCCACTCCAATTATTCCCTTAACTTCATTATTCTCGTCCTTGATTGGCGAAAAGAGGGTATCAAATGTAATCCCGTTAACGGTTATATCTTCGCGAATGGTCTCGCCTTTATTAAAAACGGTTTTAATCGTTTTTGATATTTTGGGATAGTCCTTATATACATCGTAAACCGATAAACCAACCACCTGCCCTGGTTTTAACCCAATTTTTGAAAGCCCAAGACCCTCCGAAAAGGTAAAAATACCTTGTAAATCAAGAGTGAAAGTTACCATGGGTGTGCTGGTTACCACGGTTCGAAAACGTTCTTCGTTCTGTTTTAGGGCTTCGAGGGTATGTTTTCTTTCCGTTATATCCCTTATCATCGAAATATAAGTATTATGAGGCATCAGCTTAGAATTCATTTCTATAGGGACTTCGCTACCGTCTTTACGGCATATTAACCGTTCGGTTATTAATGCTTTACCCTCTTTAAGCGCATCATATTGAAGCGGGTTTTTCTCCAAGACTTGCTTTGAGAATAGGGAAGTAATATTTTTTCCAATCAGCTCCTCGATTGAATAGCCTGTTAGCTCTGTTGCTTTAAGGTTTGCTCCAATGATATTGCCATTGCTATTGCCTAGAAGAATGGTGTCGGCTGCCAGCTCGATGATGGTTCTGTATTTCTCCTCCGATTTAATGAGCTCATTCTCCACCGTTTTCCGATGAGTAATATCGCGTACTATTGCCCACATTGCGGTTGGTCCATGTTCATTGTCCGAGCACAGGTATGTTCTCAGCTCAACGCTGATAACCTCACCGCTCTTTTTTATGAACTCCTTTTCGTAGGGTTGGGTGTATCCATTTTTGTAGAAATCATCGTTCATCTGCTCCTTCTCAAACTTATGCCATCGGCTGGGTGTTAAATCAATATAGGTTAGCTTAAACAGCTCTTCCTTTGAATAGCCCGTAATCTCCTCAAAGGCATGATTGCAGTCGTTGATCCTGCCACCCATATCGACTTTTACGTATCCGTCGATTAAGCTATCGTATAATAGCCTGTATTTTTTTTCCGATTCGTGTAAAGCCAGTTCTGCTTTTTTCTTTTGGGTGATTTCGGTTCCAACACAAAGGATTTCTAAAAGATTCGGTTTTTTTTCATCAGCTAGAACCTTATAGGTCCACGAAATCCATTTAATTTCGCCGTACTTACATACAACCTGTGTCTCGGAGAATGCATGTTTATCGGGGTTTTGAAGTAAATAATCGATAATCTGAGCGAACTCCCTAAATGATGTACTTTCTTTTTGAATGACAGAACCAATGGCAAATTTGCCCATTAGTTCATTCAAATTGTAACCTAATAGATCCTGAGCAAATGAGTTGATAAAAACGATTCTACCATTGCTATCGAGTTTAACGATTATGCTAGATGCCTTTTCAACTAATAGCCGGTAGTTTTCTTCACTTTCCCTAAGCGCTTTTGAAACCTTTTGTTTCGATTCGTGTTGAAGAAAAAGTAAGCAGATGAGTAACGATGCGAGGGGATATATGATGATTACCGGTATTGCAACTGCCTTTAATACTTCCACTGATGTGTTTGAAGGAAGGGTAGAGGTCAGGAGTAACATTATCAAATGAACGACAACTCCGAATACGTATAGATACACGATTTGTGTTGCTTTTCTGTTTTTAGAACGGATATAATGATAGGCTACACCTATGGCAGAGCTGGATACAATAACGCTTACCCCCATAATTGAGCCAGCACCACCGAGGTAAATGCGATATGATGAGCTAATTAGGGTTGCAATTATTGCGGTTACCCCACCCCCGAAAAGGCCTCCAATGCTCAGTATTATACTTCGTCCATCGAAAATAACGCCTGGCTGTAGGTATAAGGGGTTGAGCATACCTACAATGGCAACAAGGCCAAATAGAACCCCTGCAAAAACTTTATGCCAAATATTGGTGTAATCCCAACGTCGAGAGATAAGGCTATAGAGAACGCTAAGCGATAGTAGTAATGTGATATTATTAAAAAGGGATAAAAAGATCATTGTGGTTAAAATTGTTTTATTGAAAATTACATACTAAAAAGTAGTGCAAATTACTGAAACAACGTATGAAATAGACTGAAATTCGAATGATATTCCTCATCATAAAATCTGATTATGGATACCAATTCCTTTGAGAGCTATAAGAAGTAAGAGATAGCGCTGAAGAGGGTTGTTATTTCCTTAATGGTTTATGTCGGTTTCTAAAAAAAATTTCTATCTACAAGTTACCAACATTCAATCAACTTTAGCAAAGTGGGTAGTGGGTGCGTTTGGGTGTGTCGGCAAGGAAACAGCTTTTTTATAAATTTTGGTCGTGTGTCGGTTTGACTTTTTTGTCGGTCATCAAGGTTATCCCTAGCAAGTTGCTCCCCAGCAGAGTTTGCGTCAGTTTCACTTGAAGTGGTAAGTAAATTATAAAGCCTAAAAAGGGTTAAAAAAACAGCCTCCCTTTTGTCTATTATACCTGAAACAACTATATAAGCGAACGATCCGATATAATTATTAGCAGTATTCTTGCTGATTATAAAATATTCAATAGCTATTTTTCAGGAATTGTAAAGTAAAACGTTGAGCCTTTGCCAACTTCGCTCTCAACCCAAATTTTTCCACCATGTTTTTCCACAAAATCTTTGCAAAGGAATAACCCTAATCCCGTTCCGCTTTCATTTGCAGTGCCTTCTGTGGTTTGGGTTTGTGTTATGTCAAACAGGTTATTTAGTATTTTTTGGGGTATTCCAATTCCATTATCGGTAACTGAAATAGTGATAATGGAATCCTTTGCCTCGGCGTAAACGTGAATGTTTCCTCCGATATTTGTAAATTTTATAGCGTTTGAGATAAGGTTTCGTAGAATTGTTTTCAGCATATTCGAATCGGCAAAAACAGCTATCTCCTCTGCTGCAAAGTATTTGATGGTTATGTTCTTATTGCTTGCATTCATCTTAGCATTTTCAACAACCCCCATGCAAATATCGATAAAATCTAATTTTTCGGGTTTGTAGGGGATTTTGCCCGATTGTGAGCGTGCCCACAATAGTATATCCTCTAAGAGGTTATATATTTTTTGTGATGAATTATTAATCTGAACGGCAAGGGTTTCAATTTTATCAATATCCCAAATTCGAAGGTTTTCCGATAGTATTTCAGAGAAACCGAGTAGGAGATGGAATGGGTTTTTTAAATCGTGAGCCAGAATTGACAGGAAGCGATCCTTGTCGGCATTTAACCCTTTTAATAGAATCTCATTGGCTTTTAGTGTTTCCTCATCATTCTTTCGTTTTGTTATATCACGTACAGTGGTAATTGCACCAACTATCTCCCCTTTGGTGTTATATAGCGGGGCTATGGTGTTTGATATCCAACCCGATTTTCCCGATTCAACAATATTAAAGGGTAGATCCGCTTCATGAATAGTTTCACCCTGAAGAGCACTTTCAAGGGTTTCGATAACACAAAAGTGGAATAGAAATGGGTATAAATCTAGAGGATGCTTACCGATCAGATCAGTGGCGGGCACTCCGGTTAAGTTCTCCATAAATGGATTCCATACCTGATAGATTAGATTTCGGTCGTAAACAATAATACCCTCTTGAGCGCTACGGATTATTTGTTTATTGAATTGGTTCGATTCGATTAGCGCTTGCTCTGCTAGCTTTAGCTTATGCTCGTTCTCAACCTCTCGGGCAACTTTTCTGATAACCAGGAGTATCATATCGAGCAGGTTTCGATCCTTTATGATGTAGTCCTTGGCGCCAAGTTTCATCATCTCAACAGCAACGCGCTCGTCGCCTTGTCCGGTTGATACGATGAAAGGGGGGATGTGTATTTTCTTCTTTTTTAGTTCATGAATAAACTCTTCGCCGTTCATTTCAGGAAGACCATAATCCAATGTCATTAGGAATGGTGTATGCGTAGCAAGCCACTCGAGCGCATCGCTAGGGTGGAGCATGCAAACCGTTTGGTAACCACTACCCTCAACCCGCTCAGCTAGGAGTTCGCTGAGCCCAGCATCATCCTCGATAATGAGAATTACTCTAGCATCATCTTCCATTGGAGTATTTCTAATATTAATTAAACTTTTACAATTTGGATGAATAGGCTAAGCCGTTTCAGCGTCTCTGCAAATTTAAAGAAATCAACGGGTTTAGTGATATAAATGTTACAGCCAATTTTATAGCATGCTTCAACCTCCCTCGGATCATCAGTTGTGGTGAGCATTACTACGGGAATTTCTTTTAGCTCCTCATCGGCTTTTATTCTTCTTAGCACTTCAACCCCATCCATTTTCGGCATGTTAATATCGAGCAGCAGGAGGTAGCTCTTATTT